>JAVETX010000001.1:0-104573 GCA_034005845.1 Sulfurimonas sp.
TCTAGTTTGTCAAGTGCATCTTGGGATGTAAGCTTGCCTGCGACCTTATTATCATAGATCACAACAGGAGCCAAAGAGCAAGAACCAACACAGCGTGCGCTCAAAAGGGAGATAAAAGCATCATCTGTCGTCTCGCCCGCTTTGATACCAAACTTCTTTTCAAATTTTTCTAAGATCTCATTGGCACCTTTGATGTAACACGCTGTCCCCGTACAAACGACCACAGTGTGTTCCCCTTTGGGTTTGAGCCGAAAAAAATGGTAAAAGGTAGCAACACCATATACTTTTGAATAAGGAAGCCTGAGTCTTTTGGCGATCATCTTGAGCGCATCTATCTCAAGATAGCCAAAAGTCTCTTGGGCACTGTGAAGGGTTTCAATCAAGGCACTTCTTTCGTACCCCAATTTTTTCATCGTTTTTTCCACCATCTTATAGCGGTCATCATTCGTTGGCAACATTAGAAATCTCCTTAAAAAAATATTATAACAAATGTTTATCTAGAAAAACTAAATCCAATTGAAAACTTTGTAACATCATTGTTATAATCGATCAAACTCTCGCCATAGCCGCTAAATATTTTGGTAAAAAAATACACATCATCTGCAATAGGATAAGAGTAAGTAAACTCTAATGCCCCTTTTTTCGTCTCAACATTAAATCGTGACATCAATGTAAAAAGATTTTTTTGATAAAAATATCGAAATTTAATATTGCCATAACCCACGTAATCCATAATGTCAGGGTTATCCTCAAGATCACCATTATGTCTATTAGGTAGCCAAAGGGTCAGATCTGTTAAGAGTGATCCATGTTGCAAAGAAACGACTCCATAAACATAATTGACACTTCGGGAGCGATTTTGTAAATAGATAGAATTTCCTGGGATGTTGGCTTTTTCTATATTTCCTTGCCCATTTGAGAGATGTCCTAACCCAAAGCTCACAGCACGCAATGAGGGTATCTCTTGCTCGAGGGAAAGAGGGAAGGTAAGAAACATTTCTGGATTATAGTTTGTTTCTCGAAATGGTGATGATTCTGTAAAGGATTGCCAAAAAGAGCGATGAGAATAAGCCAAAGAGAGCGTTTCATCCCACCCAAAAAAATCATAAAGTGCCTCTATCTTTAAACTTACTTGGAGCTCTGATTCAATATTTCTGTACTTATCCGATGGTGTGTATGAAGTGTACTCTTTTGTTGCATAGCCATAAGGTAAAAGATAGTTAGGATAATGAGGCTTGAGTCCAAACTCTGAATTACGCCACTCTTTGAGCGCACCTAAGGTCTCTTTATCTTCTATATTTTCACTCATATAGCCATTTCTTGAAAAGAGATCTGGCTCTTCTTGTTCATTCGCATAAACAGAAGCAAGAAGCACGAAAGCTATACAACTTATTCGTAAAATCATCTTAGACCTTTACCCTATCTTCTAATGCCCTCGTCAGTGAGAGAATATCAATATTCTCCAAACTCACACCCGTTGGGACACCTTGAGCAATTTTGGAAAATCTTACATCATAATCACTTAATTTATCTTCGATATACAAGATCACTGCATCATTAGAGATCGAAGGGGTAAGAGCAAAGAGGATCTCTTCTACTCCTGATGCTACGATATTTTGCAAAGTAGCGATGCTAAACTCTTCAAGCGAATCAAGCACAAAATAACGACCATCAAAAAGTGCGTTTTCCTCTAAGAGTAAGATATCTTTTGCATTTTCAACAATGCACAAAAGGGTAGAATCACGTGCTTCATCACTACAAATAGCACAGATCTGATCCTCACTCATCCCCCCACACACAGAACATTTCTTGAGACTTCCTAGAGCATCTTCTATTGCATGGGATATCTTCATCCCCACAAAACTATCTTGCATCACCATAAAATAAGCAAGTCGCGTGGCTGATTTTTTTCCGATAGTTGGAAGATCTTCGAGTGCGCTAACAAGACGGTTGAACTTTTCTAGCGAACCTTTCATATATTCTCCCCTTCTCTTTTGCGTGGCACAAAAAGCCAAAGATCTAGGGGTGCTTTGAGCTCCCCTGCTATTTGCATCGCTTCTTCGCCGTATCCCAAGAAGAGATCCGCTCTCACTGCACCCTTGATCGCACCCCCTGTATCTTGGGCTAAGACGATACGCCCAAAAGTTTGCTCGGCTACATTGGCATGGAGGTACAACATCCCACCAAGCGGGATAAAACGTCTATCGATCGCAACAGAGCGCTTAGCACTCAGAGCGACACCCAATGCTCCTGTTGCTTTTTGCTCCCTTTGTTTAAAAAAGACAACAGAGGGGTTATAGTTGAGCACCTCATCCACGCGATGAGGATTTGCACCCAGCCATTTACGAATACTTTGAAGGGAGACCTCTTCTATACGCAATGCTCCGATCTCGACTAGATAACGTCCGATCGCGCGATACTTGTGTCCATTTTGATTATCATAACCTACAAAGATAGTTTCATTCGTATCAAGTGTGATGCGCCCAGAACCCTGAATCTCTAAAAAGAACTTATCTATCTTCGAATCACAATAACACAAGACACTCGCATTGAGATCTTGCTGCTTCGTCTCTTCTCTATTAAAATAAGGGATCAACCTATTCCCTTGTAAGCGCCCTCGCAAGCGGTAGTGCGCAAGCTCTGGATAAACAGAACTAAGATCCACCTCTACAAGATCTTTTGGTGTTTCATATATAGGATAACGGTACTGTTCATTTTGCGTACGTGAAGCTCGCAGATGTGGTTCATAATACCCTGTGAGCAAACCCTCTTCTTGTGCGTGAATCTTATAAGGAACAAACTTCGTTTGCAAAAACTTCTTTGCATCTTCTACATCCGAAGCTTCTTGGCAAAGCTCTTGATAGAGCGCTTTTGTTTTTGTTGTTTGGCAACTCTCTACAAAAAGTTCTAGCACCTCTTCATAATCTTCCTCTTCCCATTTGGGAAGTGTGTAAAAATCACTTGCAACCCCATAGGTTTGAGGATATTCCTCTAGCACAACTTCACTGTATTTTGCGCAGCCACTCAAAACGAATAACACCACTAAAATATTTAAAAATCTCTTCATGGCACTTATTATACTTAATTTTAAACCACAAAATGGGTATAATTGCGAAAAAATTTTATATATGTAGGATAATTATGGAAGATTTAAGCTATTACGAAATACTCGAAATTTCGCGAGATGCGGACAAAACAACAATTAAAAAAGCATATAGAAAATTAGCAAAGCAATACCACCCGGATAAAAATCCAGGGGACCAAGAAGCGGAGCATAAATTCAAACTGTGTAACGAAGCGTATCAGTGTCTCAGCGATGATGATCAAAGAGCAGTCTATGATAGATACGGCAAAGAAGGTCTTCAAGGGATGGGTGGCGGACGTCGCTCCTCTGCAGGTGGCTTTGATGACTTGAGCTCTATTTTTGAAGAGATGTTCAATGGCTTTGGTGGAGGTGGCAGCTCACGCCGTCGCCAAAACCCTGCAGATATGGACAAATATCCGCTTGATATGAATGTCGATATGACACTAAGTTTTCATGAAGCAGTCTTTGGATGTGAAAAAGAGATCTCCTATCGCTATAAAAATGCTTGTGGTAGCTGTAATGGAACAGGTGCAAAAGATGGCAAGCTAAGCACTTGTAAACAGTGTGGTGGTCAGGGTCAAGTCTATATGAAACAAGGCTTTATGACCTTTTCACAAACCTGTCCTGTATGTCATGGAGCGGGAACTGCAGCAAGTGAGAAATGTGGTGATTGTTCAGGAACTGGCTTCAAAGAGGAAAAAGAG
This sequence comes from Sulfurimonas sp., assembly GCA_034005845.1. Taxonomy (GTDB): domain Bacteria; phylum Campylobacterota; class Campylobacteria; order Campylobacterales; family Sulfurimonadaceae; genus Sulfurimonas. Next base: position 3,790 of record JAVETX010000001.1, read on the forward strand.
ACGATCACTATCAAGGTACCAAAAGGGGTCGATTCAGACAATCGCCTCAGAGTTTCTGGCAAAGGAAATATCGGCAAAAAAGGGCATCGCGGTGATCTTTATGTCACCTTTAGTGTCAAGCCTGATAAGCACTTTATCCGCCGAGACAATGACATCTATATTGAGATCCCTGTCTTCTTTACCCAAGCGATCACGGGAGAGACACTCACTATTCCTTCACTCACAGGCGAGTTAGAACTCAAACTAGATATGGGAACACGTGATAAACAACAGTTTCGATTTAGAGGTGAGGGGATCGATGATGTACACGGTCACAGAAAAGGGGATCTTATCGCTCAAGTAAACCTTACCTATCCAGAGTCTTTAAATGATGAGCAACGCGAACTTCTCTCAAAACTCCAAGAATCTTTTGGGATAGAATCTAAGCCTCATGAGGGTCTCTTAGACTCAGCTATTGAGAAGATGAAAAACTGGTTTAAGTAAAACCGGTAGCGCTATGATAAAGCTCTCACTTCTTGCCCTATTTTTTACGATCCCTTTTTTTGGATCTGAAATCTACTATGGTGTTCCTCTTTGGGTCTATATCTCCCTTGGAGCAACCCTAGCTTATGTCGTAATACTCCTCTTTATTATAGAAAAAAGATACCACACCCTCAAAGACGAACATGACTGATCAAGCCCTCCTCTCAGAGAGTGGTATCTACTTTTTACTCCTCTATCTTACATCCCTTATCCTTCTAGGTGTTGCAGGAAAATTTGCTTCTAAAGAGGAAAGTCTCAAAGATTTTTATCTCGGGGGCAAAGGCTTTGGGATCACGGTGCTTTTTCTCACCATGTATGCCACACAATATAGTGGTAATTCCCTTATCGGTTTTGCAGGAAGTGCGTATCGAAGTGGTTGGTTTTTTCTTGTAAGTGTCGTTTTTATGATCGTGATCGTGGGTGGCTATCTGCTTTATGCCCCACGCCTCTACATCCTAAGCCAAAAACATAACTTTATCACCGTAGGGGATTATATAGATTTTCGCTACAACTCCAAACTCCTCACCTACCTCATCGTAGGAATCTCTATCTTTGCCCTTTCAAACTATATGCTCACCAACCTCAAAGCGATAGGCTACATTATGGAATACGTCACAGGTGGTGGCATCGCCTTTGCCCATGGGATTATCTTTATGGCAATCATCATGGTGATCTATGAGACACTTGGCGGTATGAGAAGTGTCGCTTGGACCGATGCAATTCAAGGGATACTTCTTTTTGTAGGGGTGATTATTATCTTTTTTGTCATCATGATCCACTATGGCACACCAAATGCCAATAGTGCCTTGTTTTTACAAAATCGTCCAGAACTCTTTAACATCCCAACACTCGCCAATCAGATCACATGGCTAAGTGTACTTATCCTTATCTTTTTTGGGATCTCTGTCTATCCTCAAGCGATCCAAAGAATATACTCGGCAAAAAATGAGCACACGCTCAAACGCTCTTTTTCTCTAATGGTGATCATGCCACTCCTTACCACCCTGCCACTTATCGTAATAGCAATCATCGGTTCGGCACATTTTCCTGATCTTGATAAATCCCAAAGCGAGCAGATCATCCTCTTGATGCTCTCAAAACTTACCCATATCGAGGGGATGAGTATCGTCATCACCCTCTTTATCGCCGCAGCTATTGCTGCTATTATGTCCACAGTAGATAGTGCGATGCTTGCTATTGCTTCGCTATTTACCCAAGATATCTACCACAAACAAAATCCCCATGTAAGCCAAAAAAAGCTCACAAATATAGGGAAGATCTTTTCATGGCTTATTATGGCGTTTATGGTCACACTCGCTATCTATCTTCCCTCAACCATTTGGTGGCTTATTCAGATCAAACTAGAGCTTTTAGTACAGATCGCTCCAGCGATCATGCTTGGGATCCATTACAAATCGATAGCTCCAAAAACGATTCTTTTAGGACTCCTTGTGGGCTTGGGTTTTACCCTTGTATTTTTACTCACGCCCCTTGATTCCAAACCTTTTGGCTTTCACGCAGGAGTGCTTGGACTTGGATTGAACTTTTTGAGTATCTTTATCCACCATCACTTTACAAGAGTTGCTCTAAAGTAAAGTTATGTTAGACTAAAACAATATTTTTATCTTGAGGTTTTTATGAATAAAATTATTCTCAAAGAACAACTCGCCAGCCTTGCACTCTCTATGTTTCGTAAAGATTTTTTTGGGATCTATCATGGTTCGATCTCTGCAAAAACAGAAACAAATCGCTTTGTTATCAACACAAAAGAAGCAGTTTTTGATGCTCTGAACAACCAAAGCCTTATAGAGCTTTATTATAAAAAAGATTACCGCTGGAACCAAGCGAGTATGGATGCAAAGATCCACTATAGCATCTATTCCCAAATTACAGAAGCAAAATATATCTGCTTTACCATGCCTCCATTTACGACAGCCTACTCTCTCGATCATAATGTGATCGCACCAAAAGATTACTTTGGCTATAAAGAGCTTGGATCTATCGAGATATTTGATCCTCGTGAATTTGATGACTGGTACGATAGAGCGCAAAGTGAGATCACCTACTATTTTCAAACACAAAAGACAAATATCGTCGTTATTAAAGGGTATGGAGTTTATGCTTTTAATAGAGATCTTCACGAGATGGCAAAAAAGCTTGCTATCTTAGAAAAAAGCTGTAGATTACTTATGCTGGATGATTCAAGTAAAGATTATAGCTTCGACTAGACAAACTTAGACAATGTAAAGTTTACCTTGGTAAAATTATGTGACTTTCTATGACAAGGGTTGTATCTATGCTTCAAAAGATACTATTAGCTTTTCTTGTTCTGCTTCTTTTTGGTGGGTGTTTTTCTCATAATGATACAAAACTGCGCATCTCTGCGACCACGTGGATAGGGTACTCTCCTCTTTTTTATGCAAAGGCCAAGGGTTGGCTAGATCCCATCAATATCAAGCTTCTCAACGTTGTCTCACTCAGTGAAAATATGTACCTCTATAAAGCAGGCAATGCCGATGCTTATGTTGGAACACAGTATGAATATAATATCCTCATCCACGAAGACCCAACTCTTACACCAATCATTTTATTTGATAGATCACATGGTGGGGATGTAATCTTAGGAAATAGAACTCTAGATGAGTACATCCAAACAGATGAAGTGATAGATGTCTATTTAGAGATGGATTCTATCAATTCCACTCTTTTGCAAGATTTTTTAAAATATAATAAACTGCGCAATAAAGAGATACGTTACATCAATCAAGATCAGCTCCATATCGCCTCTTTAAAACAAGACGCACTCCAAAAACCGACACTCATCATCACCTACACCCCTTATAATATTCAACTCAGAAAAAATGGTTTTGTAGAGTTGGCTTCTACCAAAGATGGCTTAGAGCTTTTTGTAGCAGATGCTCTTTTTACCAATGAAAAAACGCTCCATCTTCATAAAGAAAAATTTGTCCAACTCAAAAAGTTTATCGATCAAGCTATCATAGCTTTACAAGAGGACCCTCAAGAGTTTTATCTCACCGTTAAACCCTATCTTCTTGAACTTGATTTTGACGAGTTTCAAAACTCACTCAACGATATTATATGGATAAACAAAGAGCTCTCAGAGGAGCTCTCTGCAAGACTCAACGAAGCAGGTTTGCCAACAAGGGGACTTTTATAAGATGTTTTTAACGATCCAACGCTTCACACTTTTTATCATCGCTTTGCTCATCCTTGTCTTTTACTCGATATTTACCTACTATTTTTTAAAACAGCAAAACATTATGGCAGCCATTGTTCTAAGTAGTGTGCAAAACGATATGTCAAAGACAAGTTACACGCTCTCTCGCTATGTTAAAAAGAGTCAAAATATTTTACGTTCGCGTGCTCTTTTAGATAGAGTTGCAGCCAATAATAACTTTATCAATGCCATTGTTATTATGGATAATTCGAAAGTTCTTTTAAGCACGGATCCAAAATACCAAAACTTTACATTTCCAAAATCAGACTATATAGAAGATCTTAAACCTTATGATCGTTTGATGCACACCAAGATCCTTGATGGAAATATTCGTTTTTATACGAATCATGGAAAATTACAAACCTTGCACCTCTATTTTATTCTTGATAAAGATGAACTTGACATCTATTTTTCTAAAAATCGTATTGATTTTCTTCTTTATTTTGGATTTTTCCCTTTTCTTTTGATCCTTGGAGTCTACTTTTTATTCAAAAGGCATGTTGTTAAGCCACTTGAAAAACTGCGCCAGTTTGCCTATTATCAAAGTGAAATCCCAAAAAAGTTCCAGCTCAAAGAGCTCGAATCTATTCGTTACTCTATGGTCCAAACCTTTGCAAGGCTTGATGCAGAAAAAAAGGAACTCTATAAAATGGCTCGAACAGACTCGCTTAGCGGTCTTGCCAATCGTGATTCTCTTAATGAATATCTCCATCGACTCATAGCTGATTCTCAGCGCAACAATAAAGAGTTTGCCCTGCTCTTTTTAGACCTAGACCACTTTAAAACTGTCAACGATTCTCTAGGACATAATGTAGGAGATGAGCTTTTACAAAATATAGCTTCGATTATCCAAGAGGTGCTTCGTGCGACCGATTTTGTTGCACGCGTGGGAGGGGATGAGTTTGTGGTCGTGGTCAATCAATACAGCTCACTCATAGAGCTCACACATATTATCCAAAGGATTCAAGAGCAGCTCAGCAGACAGTGGATTATCCAAACACATCCGATGTATATTGATAGCAGTGTTGGCGTTGCAATCTATCCAAAAGATGGAACAGATATCATCTCACTTATGAAACACGCTGATATTGCCATGTATGACGCAAAGAAAAAAGGGCGTGCGCAATATCGTTTTTTTACAAAAGAACTCAACAAAAGTGTACAAGACACTATCACCCTAGACAAGGAGATGAGAGAAGCTCTTGTAAATGGAGAGTATCAACTCTACTACCAACCAAAAATAGATATCCAAAGCCAAAAAATTATCGGGGCTGAAGCCTTAATTCGTTGGATCAGTCCATCAAAAGGGATGATCCCACCAGATGTTTTCATACCGCTTGCTGAAGAGAATGGTTTTATTTTAGAGCTTGGAGAGTGGGTATTGCAAGAAAATATACGCCAATACAAAGCTTGGCGGGACAAAGGCATCGATCTCAAACTCTCTGTCAATATCTCAACAAGACAACTCTTGGATGTAGACTTTGCCAAAAAACTTCTCTTGCTTATCAATGATAATGGGATAGATCCAGCAAAGCTTGATATAGAGATCACCGAGTATATCTTCATGGATCAAAAGAATACAGAATCGGATGTACTTGATCGCCTGCACGATCAGGGAATTTCAATCTCTCTTGATGATTTTGGAACGGGGTATTCTTCCCTTTCTTATCTCAAAAAATTTCCTATAGATTGTTTAAAAATAGACAAATCGTTTCTAGATGATTATCACACACAAGATGGTGCGATCTTTATTGAAACGATCGTAAAAATGGGACAAACGCTCAATATGGAAGTGATAGCTGAGGGGGTTGAGAGTGCAGAACAAGTGGAGTATCTCAAAAGTATCGGATGTCATCAGTATCAAGGCTACTACTACTCGAAGCCTTTAAATACTGATGCCTTTGAAGAACTTTTTAAAGCTTCTTTATAGCAGCATACGCGGTATCGATCATCTTATCGACCTCTTCGTGCGTCATACTATAAGGTGGCATAAAATAGACAACATTGCCAAGTGGTCGAAGTAAAACACCGTTTTCAAGCCCATGTTGATACACTTTGAGCCCTATTCTCTCACTCGCATCATACCCAATGAGATCGAGTGCAAAGACCATCCCTGTACTTCTTATATTTGCAACATTTTTAAGCGTTTTAAATTTCTCTAAACCTTGAAGTATGTAGCTTGCTAACTCTTTATTTTTTTCAATAACATTCTCTTTTTCAAAAATATCAAGCGTAGCATTTGCGGCAGCACAAGCCAAAGCATTGCCAGTGTAAGAGTGTGAGTGTAAAAAAGCTTTAAATTCGTTATAGTCACAATAAAATTTTTGATAGATCTCATTTGTTGTTAGTACGACAGAAAGCGGTAAGTAGCCACCTGTAAGCCCTTTGGATAACACTAAAAAGTCAGGTGTTATACCTGCATGTTCACACGCAAAGAGTTTGCCTGTTCGACCAAAGCCAACCATCACTTCATCTGCGATAAGATGCACATCATAACGATCACAAATATCACGCACCGCTTCTAAAAAGAGAGGGTGGTACATATGCATAGAGCCAGCTCCCTGAATAAGAGGCTCTACTATTAGCGCACTGATCTGCTCTGATTTTTCTTTGCATAAACGCTCAAAAGCTTCGGCTGCGGTGCGTGCAGCTTCAACAGTTTGATCTTTCGGCACAGGTGTCTGAATAGACTGTATCAATAATGGCTCATAGGTCTCTTTATAAAGCTCTACATCCCCAACACTCAGAGCGCCTATCGTCTCTCCATGGTAGGAGTTTGTAAGTGATACAAATAACTTTTTCTTTTTTCCATCATTAAGATGAGCATGATAACTCATCTTGAGTGCGACCTCTACCGCACTCGAACCGTTATCTGCATAAAAACATTTGTCTAAGCCTTTGGGTGTGAGAGCAACAAGCCTCTCTGAGAGTCGCACAACACTCTCGTGAGTAAAGCCTGCAAGTATTACATGTTCTAATGTATCGAGCTGCTCTTTGACCTTTGTATTAATATAAGGATTAGCATGCCCAAAGAGGTTCACCCACCACGAGCTTACCGCATCAATATACTTGTTTCCATCAAAGTCTTCTAAATAAACGCCATAACCTTTTTTGATCGGTGTAAGCGGCAGGGTTTCGTGATCTTTCATCTGTGTACATGGATGCCACAACACTTCTAAATCTCTCTTTTTCAACTCTAAATTTGTCAAAACTAAAACCTTTTTATTTTTGTTGTCCGTAATGATAACAACATAGTATAAAATGAGACTTGATTTATGAAGCTTTAATGCGAATTTACATAGAATTACACAAATATCACAAACAAGGTTTTTTACTTATGATTACATGGATGCAGAGACATAAAAAATATCTCATAATAACTATTTGGATTTCTACTATCGCTTTCGTTGGAGCCGGCTTTGTCGGTTGGGGTCAGTACAGTTATGGAGACAAGGCAGGTTCTGTTGCAAAAGTTGGTGAAATAGAGATCAGTATGGGCGAATTACAACAATCTTACTCAAACCTTTACAACCAATACAATCAAATGTTTCAAGGAAACTTTGATGAGGAAAAAGCAAAAAGTTTTGGCTTGCAACAACAAGCACTCTCTCAACTTATCAATCAAGCTCTTTTGCTTAACCTCGCTCGCTCTTATGATATGCAAATTTCAAACAAAGAGATTCTAGATGTTATTAAAACACAAGAATACTTTTTTGATAAGGGAGTTTTTGATAAAGAGGTGTACAAAGAGGTTCTCTCAAGAAATAACCTTACAATGAAAGAGTATGAAGAGGATGTAAAAAAACAGCTTCTTATCCAAAAGACTCTCGAACTTCTTGCTGTTGATACACAAGAGAGTGAAGCAGATATCATCAATACACTTGTTTCAATCGCAGATAAGATCAACTATAAAGTGATCGATGATAAAGAGATCACTGTCGATACATCCGATGCAAAACTCAAGCCATTTTGGGAAAGCAAACAGCAAAACTTTATGACAGATGTAAGTTACGATATTGAATATATTGTGCATAAAGAGAGTACAAAAGAATTCACAGACGAAGAACTTACAAATTTCTATAACGACAACAAAACTTCTCTCAAAGATGAAGAGGGAAAAATTCTTCCTTTTGAAGATGCAAAAGATCTCATCATTGCAGCAATGAATGAAGATGAAGCAAAAAAAGATGCACTTAGAACTTATATCGATTATAAAAAAGGGGAGCTCTCAAAAGAGATCGAAGTGCTCTCAGCAAACATCTCTGCGAGTCAAAACCCACTTGGTGAAACACTTCTTCAAGAGATATCAAAACTCTCTACAGCATCACCTTACTTAAAACCTATGCTTGTAGATGGAAAATATATCACTGTAAAACTTGTGCAAACAAACCCAGCAAAACCTAAAACATACGAAGTGGCAAAAGAGGAGCTTTTACCTCTTTATGTAGCAGAACAAAAAAGGGTTCAACTCCTTGAATTAGCGCAAAATTCTTACGCTACATTCAAAGGAAAAACAACAGAGTTTCTCACAGGTAAAGATACTAACAAAATTGCCGATCTAGATAACAATGAAGCGGGTGAGTTTTTATCGAATCTTTTTAGAAAAAAAGAGAAGAGAGGATTTATAGAACTCAGCAGTGGAAAAGTGGTACTTTATAATATTTTGGAACAAAAGTTGCTTGAAAATAGCGATATGAATCAGAACGACGTTATCGCAAAATTAAAAAGTGGTCTGTTTCAAGAAGGTTTGTTAAAGAACCTCAAACAAAAGTACACTACAGAGATATTTATCGAAGGACTCTAATTTGAGTAAAACTATATTAGCAATAGATATTGGTTCTACAAAAATATGCGCAATCATAGCTCAAATCAACGATGATGACTCTATCCAGATCATAGGTGCTGGAACAACAAAAGCACAAGGGCTCAAAAAGGGAAGCATTACAAATATAGAGCTCGCTTCCAAGTCGATCAAAACGGCAGTAGCTGATGCAAAAAGAGTTGCAGGAAGCGATATCAAGAGTGCGATCGTCTCTATCTCTGGTGCTTACACAAAAAGCTTGAACTCTAATGGTATTGTAAACATCCCAAACAAAGAGATTAGCTTTAAAGAGATCCAAAGAGTGATGCATACCTCTTTGTATAATGCAAATATTCCAAATGAATATGAAGTGCTTCATGCTCTGCCTTTTAATTTTAAAGTGGATGATCAAGACTATATAGAAGATCCACTCGGGATGAACGCATCACGTCTTGAAGTAGAAACACATATCATCACAACACAAAAGTCAAATCTTAGCAATCTCAAAAAAGCTGTTCGCGGTGCAGGGATTGAAGTAGAAAATGTCGTTCTAAGCGGATATGCTTCTTCTATAGCTACACTCAACCTTGATGAGAAAGAGCTAGGGGTCGCTGTTATAGATATGGGTGGAAACACGAGTAATATTACGATCCATTCAGGAAACTCTATTCGCTACAACGACTTTTTAGGTGTAGGTTCAAACCATGTGACAAGTGATCTTTCTATGGCTTTACATACACCGCTTAATATTGCGGATAGTGTGAAGCTAAATTATGGATCGCTTCTAACACCAAGCAATGATCTCATAGAACTTCCGATCATCGGCGATGAAAATACAACCCATGAGGTCTCCTTAGAGGTTGTCCATAATGTTATTTTTGCAAGAGTAGAAGAGACACTTATGATCCTTGCACAGTTTATAGAAAACAGTGGACTTAAAGATCAGATCGGTGCAGGTGTCGTTCTCACAGGTGGATTTTCAAACATGGAGGGGATCCGCGAGTTAGCTGTGGCAACCTTTGGTTCGATCCCTGTAAGGCTTGCAAAGCCTTATGAGATGGATGGACTCTTTGATAATTTACGTGCACCGGAATACTCAACGGCTATAGGTTTAGTGATGTATAGTGCTTCCTCTTTCACTCCCTATGAGATAGATGTAAACAAAAGAGTAAGACACGCCAATGAGATCCCAGCTACACAAACAAGTGTAGATTTTACAAGTGAACCTCAAGAAGAGATACCATCACTTGAGATAGAAAAAAAAGAAACAATGATAACTCTTCCTAAAAAAGAGAAGAAGAGTGATGAAGCTGGAGCTGTAAGTAAATTTTGGAACTGGGCGACCCAGTTATTTTAAGGAGTGAGACAATGGAACCGTTTTTAGTACAAGAAGCAAGTAGTGTTAGTGGTGCAAGAATTATAGCAGTTGGCGTCGGTGGTGGCGGTGGTAATATGATCGGGCACATGATCAATGAGGGTGTTTCAGGGATTGAGATGCTTCTTATTAATACAGATGCACAAGTGTTATCAGAAAATTCTGCTGCAACAAAGATTCAGATCGGTACAAAGCTCACAAAAGGGCTTGGTGCAGGGATGAAACCAGAAGTTGGTAAAGAATCAGCCCTAGAAAACTACGATGAGATTCGTGCAGCTCTTGAGGGTGCTGATATTGTTTTCATCTCAGCAGGTCTTGGTGGTGGAACAGGAACAGGTGCGGCTCCTGTTGTTGCTCAGATCGCTAAAGAAGTGGGAGCACTCACAATCTCAGTGGTGACAAAACCTTTTATGTTTGAGGGGCGTAAACGTCTCAAACTTGCTGAATCAGGACTTGAAGAGCTCAAAAAAGAGAGTGATTCTATCGTTGTTATTCCAAATGACAAGCTTCTCTCTATCATTGATAGAAAACTAGGTCTCAAAGAGAGTTTCAAGATCGTTGATAGTGTTTTAGCACAAGCGGTCAGTGGAACATCAGGAGTTATCCTCTCAAGTGGTGAGAATGATATCAACCTTGACTTTGCCGACTTACAAACGGTTATGAGCCATAAAGGTATGGCACTTATGGGTGTGGGTGAATTTGAGGGTGAGAATGCTGCGTATGAAGCGATCAAAGCAGCGATCGAGTCTCCACTTCTTGATAATATGTCTATCAACGGAGCAATGGGAGTACTTGTTCATTTCAAGATGCACCCAGAGTTTCCTATGATGGAGCTTGCAGAAGCTATGGATGTAGTGCATGAGAGTGCACACGATGAAGCAGAAGTTATCTGGGGAACATCTACAGATGCTTCTATCCCTGAGAACTTCATCAAGATCACTATCGTTGCAACAGGTTTTGAAAAAGAGCTTAGCAACAACGAAGATTTTGTAAGTGAAAACCCTGCACCACAGCCAAAAGCAAAAGTGCGCCCAAGACTTGTAGTGGGTGGAGATATGGATAGTGATTATCTTGATATCCCTGCTTATATGAGACAACAACAAGACTAAAGAAAAGCCCCTCCATTGCACTCTTTTGAAAAGATCATGAAGTCCAAAACACTCCTTGGACTTCGTGAAAAATCAACCCTCAAAGAGATAAAACTCAAATACAAAAACCTTATGAAAAAATGGCACCCTGACAAACACAAAGACAATGTCGAACAAGCCACAAAAATGAGTATGCAGATCAATGAAGCCTATGAAGTTATCTTAGACTACTGCGAAAATTTTGAATTTCCTTTTGATGAAGAGCATATCAAAAATGTCTCTCAAACCCCAGCCGAGTGGTGGCATAGCCAATTTGGCAATCGATAACTACAGCCACACCCCAGTTTTAAAATAATAGCTAAGCACATAAGCACTCACGATAAGTATATAGATCAAAGCATAGAGTAGTGAATATTGCATCCCCCTCTTCTCATCCCTAAAGGCACTTGCTACACCATAAAAAGTGCTCGTAAATAAAAGAGCATACAAAAGATACCCTATATAATAATACTCTTTTTGTAAAAAGCAAAATGGGCAATGGTGCGTTGGCAGCTCATAGATATAGGTGCCAAAAAAAGCGATCAGAGAGAGAAGTGCACTCACAAAAAAGAGCGCACTCAAAAGAGCAAATAAATATCTATTTTTTAAAAAATAAAACACAAAAAGAAGCGCCCCATTTGCATAAAACAAACCTACAAGTAGTGGCGTATTTATATGAAAGAGTGTCGAGATATACGAAGCACTTGCACTTGAATAAAGCGTGCCACAACAATCGACCATCTTATCAAGCTCTATCGCATCAAACATCAAAAACTCTACAGCCACCTCGATCATAAAGAGGATAAAAAGCAAAAGAAAGAAGATATATTTCTCTTTTGTGTAGCGAGGCACCTCTCTTTTACTCTCACGGTAATGCAGCATCAACCAAAAAGCAAAAAGATAGAGATTGAGAATCTTCAAAACAAAAAGATAGTTGCCATACACCGTTGCATCAACCACCCCTGCCGCGCACATTGCCCCTGTGATAAGGCTTGAGAGGCTATCAAGGGTGAAGACAAAAAATAAAAAAAGTGGTATCTTGAGGATAAAAATAAACTTGATAATCGTAGAGGCTAAATACCCCTCTTTTTGAAGTTTGTATTGAAGGGATGTAGACTCATTTGCATTATAAAACAACACAATACGAATACTGAGCACAAAGGCTATGAGTGCAAAAAGAAAAAAAAGTGAATTAACAAGCAATATCGCTAATACCTCAGGATGTAAGAGCATTAAATAAGCTCTCCATCTGCTATCTCAATCTCTCTATCAACAAAATCAAGCCCAAAGAAGAGTGGATCGTGGGTCGCTACGATAATAGTTTTTTGAAGCGTTTTGAGCTCTTTGAGGATCTCTATAAAATGTAGGGAGAGGGTTTTATCAAGGTTGGCTGTAGGCTCATCTGCTAAAATAATTTTAGGATCATTTATACAAGCACGCGCAATTGCAACGCGTTGCTGCTCACCACCAGAGAGTTTAGAGACCATCACATCTTTTTTGTGCCCTATATGAAACATTTGCATCACACTCTCTAGCTTTGCTTCAAGCTCATGAAGCGGAGGATTCAAAGGGATAAGGGGAAGCGTAATATTTTGCGCCACACTCAGGTTTGCTAAAAGGTTATATTTTTGAAATACAAAGCCAATATTTTTGCCTCGATAGAGTGCTGCAAAATCATCAGAGAGCTTTGCTATATTTTTTCCATCAACAAGCACATCCCCACTTGTAGGCTTACTAAGAGCTGCGATAAGGGAGAGAATAGTGCTTTTTCCACTTCCACTTGCACCCTTTAAAATCACAAGCTCCCCCTCTTTTATTTTGAGATCTATTCCTCTTAGGGCTTCGCTTGTTTGCTCTTTGCTTATCGTATAGCTTTTAGAGAGATTTTTAAGCTCTATCATCGCATCACCTCATCTGCTTCTTGGGTTGCCACTCTCCATGAGGGGATAATTGTCGCTGCGACATAGATAGGAATACTGAGAAAAAACAAGAGTGCGAGCGTTTGAAAATCAAGCACAAACGGGAGCCTAAATGAGCTACGAAGCACCGAATACCCCTCAAATATATTACGCAGTAGCGGTGCATGAAGAATATAAACATAAAAAAGTGCCACACTCACACCCACGAGATAACTCACAAACGACAAAAGTGCTGCTTCATAAAACTTCTCTTTTAAGATCAACTCAACCCTCCAGCCAAGTGCTTTTAAGATCCCTATCTCTCGTCTCTCTTGCGTGCTCAAGCCACTGAGCTTGTCATAAATGATCATAAAAAAAGTAAAAAGTGAGACAATAAACAAACTCAAAAACACCCCACTTTTATAATCAATAATATTAGCATAGCTGATCTGCAGTGCCTCTTTGGTGATAATTCGCGCATCAGGAAAAGCGAGCTGTATCTTAGAAGCCACCATCGCTATCTCCTCAGGGTTTGCCACTTTGACCACAATATCTGTCGCCATATCTGCATCTATAGCAAAGATCTCACGCGCACTTTGCTTGGAGAGGATGATCATATCATTAGATTCAAGCTCTATTTCATCTATGAACACTCCTGTTATAGGGAGCGTATAAAGCGAGCCATCAGATTTGATAAAGTTAAAGCTCTCTTCATAATGGTGTGCTTTAAAGATCTCATAGACCCCTCTTCCTACGAGCATCTGCTCTTGGCTTGAGATCTCATAATTATCAACAATCTTTTGCAAGTTCTTTTTATATTGCTCTTCAAAAGGATCAACCCCCACGAGCACAAAAGGCACACCCGCTTTTTGAAAATAATAATAACCCCACACACGCGCAATCGCATCTTCAACACCGTGAATGGAGAGAATAGTATCCACAGCCGAGCTTGGGATGTTGGTGTGTTTTCCCCCCTGGAGCTTTTGCACCGTGATCTCAGGGAGCGCATCAACACTTTGAGCAAGCTCGTGTTTGATGGAGCTTGCGATAAAAAAGAGCGCGCTAAGTAAAAAGATAAGCAGTGTGAGCACAAGCCCAATAAAAAGTGTTTTAGACTTTTGACGCCAAAGAGAATGAAGGGCGTATTCTAAGAGATAAAAATTGATTCTATTTTTCATACGATCTCGCTGTAAAATACTCATTTGTGGGTGCGTAAAGATAGGTTGAGACAAAATATTCACGCAAAAGTGGTCCCTCTTTAAAAAGGGAGAAATAATCACTTATACTGCGATGTCTAATGTAGTCGGCTTCTGTGACAATGGCAAGATCAGGAAGAGATGTCAGTGAGACAAAAAGTTGCTTCTTCTCTTTTGCCTCTTGAGTGATGCTTTGTGTAGCAAAAAGATAGCCAAGCTGCCCAAGAAAAACAAAGAGTAAAATACTCAAAAAAAGAAAAAGCCCTTTTGCTGTTTTATTCATCTAGTTTATATACATCCTCTGCACGTATCTCATTAAATTGCAGTATTTTAGCACCTTTATGATCCATAAGAAAGGTTTTTGCATCCTTTTTTGAAGCAAAAGGGATCAACTCATCTCCCATCGGTCCATAGATATCACTTCCTAATACATAAAAAGCCTTGCGCCCATCAATCGCTTTTTGTGAATAGTAGTCTGTGACTAACAGCTTTGAGATCTTCTCGCTTGTCAAATTTTCATATTTTCCCCAACGTGTTGGCTCGAAATAAAACTTCATCAGATCTTTAACCCCATCAAAAGAGAAGTGCGTCTCACCATAAAATATCTGTGCAGCCCAACGTGGATATTTTGCTACAAACATCCCACAAACAGGACATTTCTCATCTTTTGCAACCTTTACTACATCCCCAAGAGCCTCAAGATCTCCAAAACGCTTCACCTCCCATAAATACAGCGAGAGTGCTTGGAGCTGTTTCTCTTCAAGTGGCTTACAAAGCTTTTTCTCTATAAGAGCGGCTTTGAGTGCATTGATCTCTAAATATTCTGTTGGATCAATATCTTGCGCACACATCTTCTCAAAGATCTTCTTGCCCATCGGGTAGACTTTTTTCTCTTTTTTCATCTGCACCATCGCTACATCCGAAGCCAAAGAGTTTTGCGCCGCCTTGAGAGCCTCTTCAAAATGCACAAGCTTTCCACCATGCTCTTTGATAAACGCAAGCGCATCCTCTTTTGTGCCAAAAGCAAGTTTACTCACCTTGGTCATCGTCCCTGCCACATCCGAGCCCATCACATAAAAAGCCTCACTTGCTTCTAGCACCTTTTCACTCTTAGCATCCACCACACGCACGCTACTCAGATCAATCGCATACTCTTGCATATCCACAGCCAAACAACGAATCGAGCAATATTGACGCTCTTTACCATCTGTAAGTGTTGCATAATGAGAGGTTTTATAATAACTCTCAAGCTTCATCCCACACACAGGGCACCACTCTTTTTGCGCCCCGTGTTGTGTAAGCACAGGTTTTGTCTGCGCATTTTTTTCGTAAGTATTGGCAAAAAGGGAGAGGGAAAGTAACAAAGAGAGAGAAAAAAGGATTTTGAAAAACGACATAGGAGAGCCTTTAAAATAAAATTTGTAGTATTATAAAGGCTTAGTGTTAATTATCTGTTAAAGAGGTTTATATGTATTAATCATACGCCTGCTGTCTATGTTTAAAATCAACAACTGCAATAATTAGCTTATCATTTTCTATAAGATAAAAGAGTCTATAGTTTCCAATTCTATATCTGTAGTACCCTTCAAGGTCATCTTTTAATTTTTTAATATTAGAGCCATAGAAAGGATTTTCTCTCAGTTGAGGATACACAAAGTTCTCAATTTTTGAATATAACTTCTTATCTATTTTCTTTTTAACTTTTTCAAAAGTTTTAGTTTCAGCAATTTGGAACTTAGACAATTGTGTAATCACCATTTTTAAAGTCATCTAAACCGCTCATTAGGTTTTTAACTAAATCTTCATCTTTTAAAATTTCACTCATTTCATCATTATCTACAAATTGAGATGATGTTAAATATTGAAGTGTTGCAAATTCTATAAAATTAGAAAGATTTCTTTTTTGGCCTTCAGCAGCAAGCTTAATCATATCGTAGACAGAATCATCTACTCTCATTGTAACTGTCTTCATAGGAAGTCCTTTGAATATAAATATTACTAATTGTATTCAATTTTATTCATTTTGTCAATTTATTACTATGGCGTATAACGTTTAAAATGAGCAATCAGTAACTCGCGTGCGGGTTACTGATTGGCTCCTCTGATTTGTTAAGCATTTTTCTTCCGTATATTGAATAACAACCCAACTGGAGACTTGTGAAGCTTATTATTTTCATCTACAAGTTCTCGAATAGATTTGGGAATGTCCTTTAGCTTCGGTGCATCTAATAATTGATCAGCTGCTATTGCTGCAAGTCCCCAAACAGGTGTACCAGTGACTGCTGCAGTAACGCCAAGAGAACCAACAACAAGCCAAGACCCAATATCACTGCCAGCAAATTTCCATTTTTTTTCTATCAATTTATTAATATTCTTTTGATGTTGATTGAACGCACTATTAAGATTGTCAAAAATCTGATCACGACTACGATAAAAATTTGTTGGATTCGCTTCAATCAGATCGTTTATTCCACTGCCAAGTATATTCCGTATTTCATCCAATGCACCTTCTTTTCTAAGCTCAATTAATGCTTCAGGTGGTATATTCCCAAGCCATTGCATATCAGTACCGGCTAGGTCACTAAGCCCTTTTACAACGTGAAGATCATGCGATTTTAATTCAGATTCAGCTCTCTCAGCATCATATTCCATTTTCCATACTAGATATTGCCATGATGTTGGAGCGTCAATAATTGGAGTACCGTTAAGACGGCGAGATTTAACGAGTAATTCATTGCTGATAGACATGCGTCCTAATGCTTGTGAAGCTAGTAGAATACCTGGCGTGATTTCACCGAAAGGCTTCATATGATTACTATCCATTGCTTTTGCAATTTGGGAACCAACATCGCCTTTCCATTCAGTATCAAAGAGGACTCTATGACTATCCGCAATTTCGGCAACTGTTCTTTCGATTGTGTTTAAAGATTGGCCAAAGTCCATTAACTCTTCAAAAGATTCAAAATGGCGGCCAAATAGTTTTTCTGAATGGATTAAAGAATCTTTTTGCCCGAGTTGATGAAAAAATTCTCGTTCCTCTTCTTCTAGAGCCGCTATATCTGGTAGTACGACCACTATAGGCACTTCAACATCTGCACATGCCAAATCTTTATACTGAAGCAAATTCATAGCATGCTTCATGAAGTAGTATGCTTTGTCAGCAAGGGTAAAGTGCTCGAATATATGCTTAGATCTAAGAAATGGATCTGGAAGTATTATTGTGTCGGCATATATGCTACATTTAGATGCAATATTTTCTTCGTTTGAAGGAAAGAGGTCGCCTCCAAAGACGCCTTTGATATTACCATGCATATCTTCTACGTGGATGTGAGCAATGTCTCCAACACCTTCCCAAAATTGATTGATAACATTCAAAAACTCATCAAGATTTTCGGTTATTTCCTTAATAGTCTGTGGGCTGCTTTTTGCTGTCAATCCTGCTTCGTGAGGCGACAAGCCTCGTTCACGCATGATTTTGTAGAAGCCACCGAAGTTGTTTTCAATGAATTCAAAATACATATTTTGTATTTCACTTAAAGAAGCTTCTTTTTTTAATTCTTGACGATCATGCATTGCAGTTATTGCTAGAGCCATTGATCTTACACTTCCATCGACTGTATCAAGATCAATTTCACCATCAGGTCCCATGCGGACAGCCATAAGACTTTTTTCAACACCTAACCCCGATGCAATCTTTACTTTCCCTGCTTCAAGTTGTTCTTTTAGTATTTTCAGTCGACGACGAAGTCTTTCTTCATATTCAATTTGTTCTTGTGATTTCTTTTCGCTCATGTAAGGAACTCCGTCATATGTCGATGCATAACTCTTTATTCAATTACATTTTATGTAAAACAAGCTTAATTCATATAATTAACTGACACTTTATTTGTGTGTTAATTTTTAAATATATGACAGCTTGTAATATTTTTGATAAAAAATAAAGAAATCGTATAAAGTTCTTAAAGTTTGAGTGTTCGTTTTATACTGTATATTCAAATTCAATTACATTTTGTAGGTTAATTTGTAAATATCTTACATAACTCACAAAATGTTACTTAAACGAAGGATCAAGAATGAAAGTGAAAAAAAGCTATTGGATTTAGTTCGAGATAAGATCAGGTTTAAACATTACGCTCGACGCAAAAGCATCAAGCGGCGGATAAAGAGAACGATCAATGACACAGCCAAGATCTTAAAGTCTAGCTCACTTGCTGTATGGATATTTGC
Source organism: Sulfurimonas sp. (assembly GCA_034005845.1). Lineage (GTDB taxonomy): Bacteria > Campylobacterota > Campylobacteria > Campylobacterales > Sulfurimonadaceae > Sulfurimonas. The sequence continues at coordinate 22,174 of JAVETX010000001.1, forward strand.
AAAGGTATCACTCATTGTGGCTTCTGCGCCGAGGGCTTGCATAGAGAGGATCTTTGGAACATATACGGCAGAAAAGAGAAGGGATGTTGCGACCACAATAAAAGCACTTGCAAAAGAGATAGCGTCTCTTTGTCCTCTTTTGTACCACATCGCTTCATAGATGACGACAAGAGTAGCAACAATATACAGCCAAGTGCTAAATCGTGCAAAGATCTCACTCATAAGCATCCCAGAGTTGTAACGATCAAGAGCTACATCCACAAGCAGTGCATTTGGGTTAAAAACTACAGGAGCTACAAGCACGCCAAGTGTCATCACAGCCCCAAAAGTTGCTGCTAAGACCACTAAATAACCAAAATCTACATATATATTATTTCTCACTTTTATATCCTTAAAGTAAAGCCACGATCAAATCCACTCAGGTCTTTGTAAAATTCTAAACTCTTATAATTCTCTTGACTTAAATAGTGTGTTATTCTATCTTTTTGGTCATAACCTATCTCACAGCTAAAGAAGTTAATCTCTCGCTTTAATACTTCGTTAAGTAGCACTTGAATCATCTCATCACCCACTTCTCCACCAAAAAGAGCGTTTTGTGGTTCATAATCAAGATTAGACTCCAAAGGTGCATCATTAGCTATATATGGGGGGTTAGATACCAAATAGTCAATCTTCTCACTCACAGGTTCTAAAAAAGAACCAAGTCGAAGCTCTATACGACTTTCAAGCCCAAATCTCTGGATATTTTCTCTTGCAATTACCAAAGCATTCTCTGAGATATCTACTGCGATAAACTTTGCATTTGGGTAAAATAAAGCAAGCATGATAGAGATGATCCCACTGCCCACTCCCACCTCAGCAAAAGTGATCTCGGCTGTTTTATCACTCAATGTACGAAGCACTTCATCGATAAGAAGTTCTGTCTCAGGGCGTGGGATCAAAGCACCAGGTGCGATATAAAAATGCTCACTATAAAAGCTGACACTATTTGTGATGTATTCAAAGGGTTCATTTTGCGCGCGTCTCTCTACAAGAGTATAAAGCGTGTCAAGGTCAGCGATCGGGCTCTCTTGATTTGTAATGAGCCAAAGTTCATCACATCCCAAGTGATGCATCAATAAAAGTTGCGCTTCTCTAGCAGCGCGAGGGATTTTCCCCTCTAGCTTTTGTGTGATCTCTTGCAGAATATTTTTGACTAAAGCTGTGCTTGGCATGGAGCCTCGAGAGAAGATTTATCTGTATCATGTAGATCTACGCCCAAAGCTTTGAGGCGCTCTAATACAGGGGGATGAGTATAATGAAAAAAGATATACACAGGGTGTGAGAGTGGAAAGCTTTTGTTCTCAGTCACAAGCTTTTGCAAAGCGTTTGCAAGTTCAATCTCACCAGCAGCTCCTGCGAGCTCACTTCCCATCTTGTCAGCTTCGTATTCATTGTGACGGCTCACAATACCCATGATAGGCATCATAATAAAGCCCAATACTGGCATAAAAAGCAAAAGGAGTATCATCACAATATGGGGTGATTCACTCAGCCCTAGTTCCATGTAAAGTGACTCTGGTAAGTTGCCAAAAAGTGCGAACATCCCAAAGAGCATCACACCCACCATCGCGATATTTTTATATATATCCCCGTGTGCGAAATGTCCTAGTTCATGCCCTAAAACTGCCAAAAGCTCACGCGTTGTAAGTTTTTCGATAAGGGTATCAAAAAGGATCACACGCTTACTTTTTCCAAGCCCGCCAAAATAGGCATTGAGCCTTGCATCACGTTTGCTTGCATCACTTACAAAAACACCTGAACTTACAAAGCCAGTTTTCTCCATAAGTGTCTGGATCTCCTCTTTAAGCTCCTCATTTTCAAGCGGTGTTACCTTATCAAAAAAGAGTGCACGCACTGTTGGAAAAAACATATTGATAAGCAGTACAACACCAAAGAGAAATGCAAAACTCCACAGCCACCAAAGCTCAAGAGCTGTCATGATCGCATAGATCGCCCAAACTACCAATGAACCCAAAACGAGTGTCATAATAAATGTGATAAGGGTATCTTTAATAAAAAGTTTTACACTTGATTTGTTAAAGCCATACTTTTGATCGAGCACAAACTTTTCATAGTAACTAAAAGGCAATGAGATGAACGCATTGATAAGGACAAAACCCATCACGATCGCTACACTCATCATCGCTTCGTTTTCCATAAAAAAAGACTTTTCCAAATATGCGATCCCAAAGCCTATCCATGCAATAAACAAGAGATAATCCACAAAGCTGTTAACTATTGAGAGTTTCTCTTTCTCTACTGCATAGTTTCCAGCTTTGAGATATTCAGAGGGGCTTAAAAGAAGTGCTGACTTTCTTTTGGCTTGGTTGATAAATCCTATCTGCATCACTGAAGTATAGAGTGATACGATAAGATAGAGCGTGTAGAGCGCTACAAGTGTTGCTAACATATTTTGCCTTGGTATTATTTTTTATTTTACTGGAATGGTCTTGATTGTCTCTTCTACTTTAAGTGAATCATCACTCTTATCATAATAGCTATACGCCACTACATAAAGCACACCCACTAAAAGTGCACCCATAATCACAGTCCAAACAACTTTTTTCTTCTCACCTTTAAGCGTATCGTAATCACCGATATCTTCTAATCTTGGCTCACTCATAAGATCTCCTTTAGATTTATATTCTCAAATCATAGCAGAGTTTCTCTAACACAGATACAAGCAAGCGAGATCTAACTTGACGATTTAAGTCTATTTTTTACTTTGTTTTAGCGTCACTAGAGGATATAGTCAACCACTTTAGAGGTCTCTGTGAGCTCTTTGATAAGTGCTACAACTTTAAGATGCTCAGGATGTACAGCATATACACCAAGATCTTCTTTAGAATCAAAAGTACTATAAAGACTCAGATCAAAAGCACGTTCTGATTCATTAAAGTTCACACCCACTTCCATCTTTTGAAGCTCTGGAATCAGATCTACTAGTGCCTCTAATCTCTCTTTGACCATAGCGATATTACGCTCTTTATTCTCTTCTTTAAACTGAAACATTACAATATGAACTATCATTTTTTTCCTTTTTTATTAGACTTTTTTTACAAGCTAGACCCTGAATCAAGTTCAGGGTGACGAAGTTTATGAGTTTTCGTCATTCCGTGATAGGCCCTGAATCAAGTTCAGAGTGACGAAGTCTATGAGTTTTCGTCATTCCGTGCTTGACACGGAATCTAGTTTTTGTGCAATTATAATATATGAGACCAAAAAAACTGTGCAACCATCACAATCAAGAAGATCCCCACAAGATTAAGCACTACTCCATAGCGAATCATACTCTTTACATCCACAGCTCCACTACTCATTGCAATCGCATTGGGAGGCGTGGCGATGGGGAGCATAAAAGCATAACTCGCACAGATCGTTGCCACCATCATAAATAAGGTTTTATCTATTCCCGTCTGCTCAGCTACGGCATAGATCACAGGGAGCATGATCGAGATCAGCGCTGTGTTTGAGGTGATCTCTGTGGTAAAGGTCACAAGTGTTGCTATAACGAACAAAAGCAATATAGGTGGCAGATCAGTGAGCGCTACAAGATATGAAGCGATCTCATCAGCTAGCCCCGTAGCCCCAAACGCCTTTGCAATAGCAAAACCAGCACCAAATAAAAACATAATACGAAAAGGAATCTTTACCTTGTCATCCATCCACTCTAAGATATTCAGAGGGGGCATAAAAAGCAAAAGCCCAAAAAAGAGCAACATCCCATTCTCATTGATCCCAAGACCACTCCAAAAAGGCTCGATCGGGGAGTTGATAAAGAGTAAAAAGACTAAAGATCCGAGCAGATAAAGCACCTTTTTTTGCGATCTATCTAAACTTTTTTTCTCACTATCTCGCTTTATTGCGACATTTGGCACACCCAAACTCAGCAAATAGCTCACAACCACAAACATCATGAGTGCAAGTGGTGCGACCATCCACATCCATTGAAAAAATGGGATCGTCTCCATCCCTTTACTCGACATGATCCCCATAAGTATAAGGTTTGGAGGCGTTCCTATAGGGGTGATGATCCCCCCAACGCTTGCCCCATAAGCGATCGCCAAAGCAAAGCGCATCTTGAGCTTGATATCATCGGTGATAAAAAGTGCTATCCCCATGAGTAAAAGCGAGGTGGTGGTATTAGAGAGAATAGCACTCAAAAGCCCCGCTGTCATCGCAAGAGAGAATATCATCCCCCTTGGAGTATTGGGAAAGAGCGAGAGGATCTTATCTGCGATCCATTTATGCAGATTGGTTTTCTCCACCGCAATTGCGAGTAAAAATCCACCTAAAAAGAGATAGATGATAGGGTTAGAATAATTGAGTGCTGTAGCTTTTGTATCAAGCACTCCAAAAGCGGGAAATAGCACAATTGGCAACAAAGAGACTACACCCAGATGCAAGCCCTCATTGGTCCACAAAGTCACCATAAAAGCGATAAGTGCTAAGAGTGCAGCTTGTTGGGATGTAAACACGAAGATACTCAGAGCAAACAGCACAAGGGCTATGATCCCCCCTTGAGCTATTTTTGTATACTGTACTTTTTCTGCATTCATCCCATCCCCTTTTTTATCTTACGTCAACAAGTCACGTAGGCTTGCTTTTGGATCTTTACCCTCAAGTGTTGCGTGCACCTCACGCGCTATTGGAAGATAGAGATCTTTTTGCTGTGCGATCTCATAAAGAGCATACGCAGTTCCTATCCCCTCGGCTACTTCCCCTAGCTCCTCTAATATCTCCGCTTGGCTTTTTCCAGCGGCAAGCCCTAGCCCTACACGAAAGTTACGACTCATAGTCGAAGATGCTGTTAAAAAAAGATCCCCTGCTCCACTAAGCCCCACAAAGCTCTCTTCTGTAGCACCATAGGCAAGCCCAAATCTTTGCATCTCTACAAGCCCACGTGAAATCAAGGCTGCCGCTGCATTTTTACCCAAAGCAAGCCCCTCGCAGATCCCAGCAGCAATAGCGATGACATTTTTATACGCCCCACTCACCTCTGCACCTACTACATCCGTAGATGTGTATGTTTTTACAAAAGATGGAAAAAACGAAGCAAAGGTTTTACTAAGCTCTTCATTTCTTGAATTCACCACCAAAGCTGTTGGAAGTGATTTTTGCACCTCTACAGCAAAAGAGGGACCTGATAAAAAAGCAATATTAGTATCAGGAATATACTCCTCATAGATCTCATTGAGAAATCTTCCACTTCGTGCTTCGATCCCCTTAGATGCGACAAGGATCTTTTGATGTGAAAAGATAAAATGCTCTTTGAGCCACGCTGATATCTCTTGTGCAGGGATCGCAATCACAAGATATTCAAACTTTAAGATCTCTTCCATCGCAATAAAGTTTTTGAGTTCTCGTGGTGTTCTTGAACTGATGAAGACCTCATTTTTTTCACTCAAAGCAAAAGCAAGGGCACTTCCCCATTTACCTGCTCCTATTACACCTATTTGCATTCTTTTACACTCCTTATTAGCTTATCAAATTCTTGTATATCTCGCTCATACCCTACAACCACAAAAATATCTCCATTTTTTATGGGGTGATGTTTTGCTTTAGAAGAGTAGATAAACTCATTGTTCATCTCTTCATCCATGATCGAGAGCACTAGCACACCGTGATCTCTACTCCACTCAATATCAGAGGGATACTTTCCATTAAAATAGTTATTATCTTCAACTTTGATCTGTGCAATTTTGAGATCACTTTTACCATAAAGTATATTATGAAGCACTTGTGTCGTGATCGGTTTTTCAAGCATATCGACAATAATATCTGCTGTGGTTTGCACAAGTGGGATCACCTTGGTCGCTCCTGCCATCTCCATTTTATGCGCGCTCTCTTTATCGCTTGAAAGCGCAATGATCTTGAGATGCTCAAAAGCGGCTCGCAAAGAGATACACAAAAAGATATTTTGCGCATCATCTTCAAGAGCACAAAAAGCGATAGAGCTTTGCATGTCGTAGCGCTCTGTAAGTTCGCTCCAATCATCACTCAGATCAAAATACTCCCCATCCCCTTTTTCCTCTTGGATCTTCTCCTCTTGCTTGAGAGTAAAAATACGGATCGTCTCATACTCTTCAAGGAGGTTCTTCTTGATCTCTGAAGCGTATTCGTTATTACCAAATATTAAAGCGATCTTCTCTTTCATAGGCTATCTTTTGTTGAGATATTTTGTAAATTCTTGAATAAAATAGGAGTTTCCAATCACAAGCAGATAATCTCCCTCTTCTAAGATTGTACTATCAATTGGGTTGAAAAAGAACCTCTCAAGCTTCTTTTTATACACACCCAAAAGAACCACACGGTAGCTACTACTCATCAGATCTTTAAGATACACATAGTTCTCAAGCACATGGCTACTCATAAAGATCTCTTCGATCTTAATATTGGTAAACTCTGAACGCAGCGCATGGATCACCTCAAATGCAACAGGTTGCCCTACAAATTCACGTGTCACCATTCCGATGAGCTCTTTTGCATAGAGCGTTTCATTCACACCTGCAAAAGCAAGCTTCTTCTTATTGATCTCTTGCATCACCAAAGAAAGAATGTATACCTCTTTGCTAAGCGAGCGCACGGTGAGTGCCGTATATACATTTTCTACATCATTCTCGCGTAAGCAAAGAATCGCTTTAACTTGTGTGCCCAGATCAAGTTGAAGTTTTTTATAGCTCTCTACACTTCCAGGATCAAAGTTCAAAGCAGCATATCCAGCTTTTTTAGCTTGATTGATCCGCTCTTCATCCTCATCCAAGATGATCACTTCAAAATCACTTTGCAACAGTTTTTTGACCACCTCCTGGGCGATATTTTCATAGCCACATACAATGTAGTATTTTTTTGTATTAGAGATATTATTGACTATTTTAGTCTCGCGTATCTCATCGAGCTTTTCATTAAAGGCTGAAACAACAAGCGATGTTGTAAACGCTAGTACGGCGATCCCAGCTGTTATAACGATGATCGCTACTACGCGCCCTCCATCAGTGACTGGAACAATATCACCATACCCAACGGTCGCAATGGTCACGATCGACCAATAAAAAGCGTCAAAAAGAGTGTTGATAGGCGAAGCTGGATTCATCGCTTCCATCACATACACTAAAATAGAAGAGATGATGATCACGATACTCGCAAAGATAAAAAGGGTAATAAATTCAAACTTTTTTGCAGAAAAAACAGAGGTGAGTATCTGAAAACTTCGTGCATAACGAAAGAGTTTAAATACACGAAAAAGAATAAAAATGCGAAGGAGTCTTAGCTGATGGAAAAAAGGTAAAATAGCTAAAAGGTCAATGATCGCTTTGATCGAGAGAATATAACGAAGCTTTACACGAAAGACCTCGTAAAAAGTTGCAAAGAGATTGAGCTTTTTACCAAGCATACTCTCATTTTCATAATGACGTATCACGATCTCAGAAACAGAGCTTGTTACCCAAAGTCTTAGGATGTATTCGACAAAGAATATCAAAGAGATAACATAATAGTTAAAAAAGAGAAGTCTCGCATCAATATCGTGTTTCACTTCTCGAATAAGGGTTGCAACACTTATGAAGATAAGCATCATCATAAAAGCATCAAAATATTTTTTGTGCGGGTAAGAGTCGTTTTCTAAAAAGTTATAAAAAAAGCGTCTTGTTTTTTGATACGATCTAGATGTTTGCAAAAAGTAAAAAAAGTCAACGATAAGACGCTTGTACAAAAGAGTTATCCCAGCTTAGATTTAAGGATTTCGTTGACAACTTGTGGGTTTGCACTCCCCTTGGATTCTTTCATCACTTGTCCGACAAAGAAACCAAAGAGTTTATCTTTTCCACTTTTATATTGCTCAACTTTATCACCATTTGCAGCGATGATCGTGTCACAAATAGCTTCAATAGCTCCTGTATCTGTCACTTGTTTAAGACCTAGTGCATCGATCACACCATCAACCTCAAGGTTTTCCTCCATCAATCTATCAAGCACCTCTTTAGCAGCTTTTCCGCTAATAGTATTGTCTTCAATACGTTTGACAAGATACCCAAGTTTTTTCGCATCCACTGGGGAGTTTGTAATATTTACATCCCCTTTAAGACGCCCTTGAAGCTCTACAGTAAGCCAAGTGGTCGCGTTTTTCGCACTAATCCCCTCTTGCATCATTGTCTCAAAGAACTGTGCCATCTCGACGCTTGAAGTGATAACCGCTGCATTGTATTCATTCATGCCATATTCTTTGACAAAACGATCACGCTTCTCATCTGGAAGCTCTGGGATCTGTGAGTAAACTTCCATCATCTCATCTGTAACGACCGCTTTGAGCAGATCTGGCTCAGGAAAATAGCGATAATCTGCCGCTTCCTCTTTGCCACGCATCGAACGTGTCTCTTGTTTTACTTGGTCAAAAAGACGTGTTTCTTGAACAATCTCTTCATCATACAAACCATCTTCCCAAGCTTCACTTTGGCGTGCCACTTCAACCTCGATCGCTTTTTGGATAAATTTGAAAGAGTTGATATTTTTGATCTCCACACGTGTATAGAGCTTTTCATCCCCTTTTGGACGGATAGAGACGTTTACATCCACACGAAACGATCCCTCTTGCATATTTGCATCACCTATATCTAAATAACGGATGATCGCATGAAGTTTTTTTAGATACAAGACCGCTTCATCTGCACTTCTCATATCAGGCTCTGAGACGATCTCTAAAAGAGGTGTTCCAGCACGGTTAAGGTCAACCTTAGAGATCTCTCCATCATGAATATTTTTCCCGGCATCTGCTTCGATATGTGCACGGTTGATTCTGATCGTCTTATGGCTACCATCTTCAAAATCTATTTGAAGTTTTCCATGTTCAACGATAGGAGTATAGAGCTGTGTGATTTGATATGCTGAGGGGCTATCTGGATAAAAGTAGCTTTTTCTATCAAAATAAGAGACTCTATTAACTGTTGCTTCAATCGCTTTACCTAGCATTATTGATTTGTGGAGTACCTCTTTATTAAGTACAGGAAGCGCACCTGGAAGTGCTAAACAGGTTGGACATGTATTTGTATTTTGTTTGTGATTAAAGCTCGTAGGGCATGAGCAAAAAAGTTTTGTTTTTGTATTGAGTTGGACGTGGACCTCTAGCCCGATAACGACTTCAAACATAGTTTTCCTTAGATGATAAAAATAGGATTTGATAATAGCTAAATTATCTTTTAAATCTTCTAAAAGTGTTGGTGTGGAGTCTTATTTTGTGTGTTTGGAGTAAATTTTTTCTAAAAGTTTTGTCTGTTTTTTTGCTTCCTCTAATCTTTGTTTATTGATCAAAAAAGCATCAAGTGCGAGTACCATAAAAAGAGAGATGATAATAAAAAAGACGGTGACAAAAAAAGCAAAGGCAAAGCCGAGGAATAAGAAAAGTTTGAAAGTGATAAGAGCACCGAGGATGATAACACCCCAAGATGCTCCAAGCAAAAAGTTTATGATGCGTTCATACATATCTTTTTGCATAGGTGTTGATTAGTGCTCGTCAACAGCGATCGCACCACCAAGGTAAACATACGTAAGCATCATAAAGATAAACGCTTGTAGGAATGCCATAAAAGTAAGAAGTGCAAATGGAATCATTGGTAACAACCAAGGTGCTAACATCAAGATTACCATCAAGAACATATCATCACCCTTTACATTTCCAAAAAGACGGAAACTAAGAGAGATCAGACGAGAAAAGTGAGATACTATCTCGATCGGAAACATCAACCACGCTAACCACCAAACTGGTCCAAAGAAGTGTTTGAAGTATTTGAAGAAACCTTGACGACGAATCCCCTCAAAGTTGTAATACACAAATACACAAATAGCAAGTGTAAGAGCAAACTCTAAGAATGCAGTAGGCGCTTCAAAACCTGGAATAATTCCAATAATATTTGCTAAGCCAACAAATAAACCAATAGTCGCTACAAGTGGAAAATAACGACGAGCATTCTCTTGACCCATAACGTCTGTTCCCATTTTCAAAACACCTGAAAGATACGCTTCCATAAGATTTTGTGTCCCTTTTGGAACAAGCTGTAAGTTTGACATTGCCATGCGAACAATCACCAAAGCGATACCAGCCGCTAGTAACATATGTGTTACGTAGATAAAAGTCTTATCGTGAGATATTAGACCAAAAAAAGTAAATAATTCACCCATAGGTGCACTCCCTGTCTCGTAAAAATTGCGTGATTATAATCTAAGTTGCATTAAATTATTATAATATCAGCATGATTTGTCGATTTTTTTGCTTTGTTAGTCCCTTTTTACATCTTTTGCAGAAAAGTTCTTATTGGCAATGTTTTCTAAAAAGATGGTTGCATAAGAACCACGTGGAAGTTCAAAGCTCAAAGTCAAAAGTCCGAAGTCTCTTTTATACACAATTCCGATATTCTCCGGATAGATCAAAGCCTCACGTCTGAGCCCTTTTTCAACCAAAAACTCATCATCATATTTTTTCTCGATTTCTCGTGCTTCGCCCACTGCACGAAAAGCACCACGCCCACACAACAACCCTGTAGGGATAAGCTTTTTCGCCTCATAGTCTTTTTGTGCATTTGCCTTAGGCGTTACAAGTTTTCCTTGGGATGTAAGGTACACATCCCCCTCCAAGCACTTCCACTTCTCATCTTCACTCATATTTACCCGTTCTTTAAGCCATTCATTGAAATAATAGCTCTGATACACAGAGATCAAAAACTTTTTGAGTTTTGCATCATGCACATGCAACTCCCCTTTTATCATCTCTTTGGCTTGTTCTATAGAGTCTCCATCACGACCAAAACGTTGAAATCCAAAATAGTTAGGAAGTCCATATTTTGCTATCTTTTGGGTAAGCTTTTCGATCCGTCCAGCTTTGATATCATCTATATTATAAAGATTGATCTCAAATCTGTTTCCTTTGAGATCCCCCATCTGAATCGATTTGTTGTGTAGAAAACTCTGAAGTATCTTGATCTGAGGATGGCGAAACTTCTTGAGCTCTTTTTCATATTTACGCTCTATAGATATATATTGCGTCGTGGTTGCGTGTTTGTCTTTGAGCCCTGCATAACCTATCTTTTGTGCATCGAGCTTTAAAAACTCAGCAAACGCGGCTATCATATCCCATGTCGTGAGTTCTATCTTTTGTACTTGCAAGATCAAAAAGTTTCCCTTTTGGCTCCAAGGGCTTAGTGCTATCTCATCGACGATAAAGTCTTTTTGATTTTGGTAAAAGTCAAAATCGATCTTGTGTGTTTTTTGTAAATAATCTCTTTTCATAATTCTCTTTTATTAAAGTTGCAAGAGTTTGAGCTCTTGGCTAGCTATGGCTATATCTTGTTTGATCTGCGCTTTGAGTGCTTCGAGGGTATCATATTTTTGGTTGTTTCGTATAAAATCCACAAAGCTGATCGTTGCTTCTTTTTTGCATACGACCTGTCCATCTAAGATATGACTCTCCACAGCGAAGCTTCCATCAGTACTCACCCGATGCCCTACAAAAGAGACCGATGGGTGAAAATGCTCCTCATCATCTATGCGAGTGAGCGTGGTATAGACCCCCTCTTTTGGGATAAGATAGCCACTTGATTCGATATTGATCGTGGCAACAAGCTCTTTTTTACCTATTCCCTGCCCTGCGACAACCTTGCCTTTGATAGAGTAGTTATGCCCTAAAAAAGCATTCGCACCTTTGATATCTCCGATCTGAAGCTTTGTACGGATTTTATGTGAATGGACAGAATCCCCATGGTATTGCACCTCATCGACCACATGAACCTCTCCACTAAAGAGGGTTTGTAGATCTGCATGGGAGTATTTTCTATTTTTGCCAAAATGAAAATCATAACCCACGACAATCTTTTGTAGCAAAGGGAATTGCTCTTGTAAAAAAGAGATAAAACCCTTGCCATCGAGATGGCGAATCTCTTCGAGATCGAGGTAGATCACAGGATAGTGCGTATAATTTTCACGCTCTTGCTTTGGAGTGAGGTTAGCATATCCTGTCTCGATCACTACAATGCACCCTGCTTCTCCTAACTCGGCAAAAAGGTGCTGATGCCCTATATGCATCCCATCAAATCCACCTATTGCGATCGATCTAGTCTTTTTTAAAGTAGTAGCAGTATTCAAGGTTGCCCTCCTTTCCTGTTATTTTTGAAGCGGATTTACGCAGCTGTCTCCACCCTTTGAGTGTGCAAGCATCCTCAAAATGAACCATCGCTCGCTCGATCGCTCGTTGATCGAGTACGACACCATTTTTATCACGCTTTGCCTCTTTACCCACTTCAAACTGAGGTTTGAATAAAAGGATAATATGTGCGCAGCTAAGACGATCAACATCCTCTAGAATATGGTGCAAAGAGATAAAAGAGACATCACTCACCACAAGTTCAAAAGCCTCTTCGCTCTTAAAATAACGAATATCACAGCTCTCAAAAGATTTCACTCGAGTATCTTCTTTGAGGCTTGGATGTAGTTGCGCTTTTCCTACATCCACAGCACTTACACTTTGTGCGCCATATTCTAAAAGCACTTGGGTAAATCCTCCCGTAGAAGCACCTACATCCAAAGCTCTTAGTCCACTTACATCCAAAGAAAGTTCATCAAGAAAATGGCTGAGTTTGTACGCTGCGCGGGAGAGATAATTCTTATGCGACTCCATACTCACTTTATCCTCAGCAAGCACATGATAAGAGCTCTTGAGCATCTCTTTGTCATTGACGAATACAAGCCCTTGCTTGATAAACTCTTGAGCTTTATTACGACTACGTGCGAAATTATTTTCTACAAGGTAGTTATCAAGTCGCATTAAAACTGCACCTCAAATGCTCCATAGAGTGTATCTACGGTCATATCGTAGCTTTGGACATTTATTGTATCTTCATAAGAAAAGTTGTATCTCTCATACGCAACGCGAAGTGCTAGATACTTGTTGAATCGATACGCTGTTCCCACTCCATACACATAGGTAAAACCGCTCTTTGAAGCACTTTTGAGACTAAGCTCTCCCACCCCAAACTTTGCATAAAGATCTATCTTATCATCCCAAAGAGGATAGTGTGCAAGAGTAGAGATATGATAGGCACTGATATCTTCTTCTTGTGTATCGGTGATCTCATAGCTTCCAAGATCAGCGTAGCTAAACTCTACTGAGAGGTGTTTGTTGATATACGCTCCCGCATAGAAAAGAGGAGACTGTGCTTTATCCTCTTTGATCTCACCATAAAAGCCATCATCTTTATAGGTCGAACTCGCATAACCCAGACCAAGATAAGGTCCCCCATCTCTATCAGCATACAGCGCACTCAGCGTCACCAACAACCCAAGTAAAAGTTTCATCATGCAAGTTCCTCTATCATTTTTCTCATCTCACCCTCTTGTAAACATACCACACCAAGCCCCATCGCTTTGTCATACTTACTCCCTGCATCTTCCCCATAGATCAAAAAGTCTGTTTTTTTACTCACACTCCCTGAGACCTTTGCTCCAAGAGACTCTAGTAGCTCTTTGATCGCACCACGAGACTCACTCATTGTCCCTGTAAGTACTACTGTTTTTGCCTTAAAAGGGTTCTCTTTGGCTTCTTCGCGCATCAGTGGTTCTTTGGGTTCTAAGATACTCTCTAGTTTTGCGATCGTCTCTTTATTAACACGTACAAATTCAAGTACTGATTCTGCCATCTCTTCGCCGATCCCATCACATCCCAAGAGTTGTTCCTTATCTGCTTCTACAAAGCCCGAACCAAAGGTCTCACTCAAAGTCTTTGAAGCGACCTCACCAATATGCTCGATCCCAAGAGAATTGATAAAGCGCCAATAATCACACCCCTTGGCTTTTTCGATCGCATCTAGAAGATTTTGTGCTTTTTTCTCTTTAAAGCCCTCAAGCCCTAAAAGTTGCTCTTTGGTAAGTGAAAAAAGATCGATCACAGTATGTACGAGTCCTGCTTGATAGAGCGCTTCGACAATCTTCTCCCCTAGCCCGTCAATATTGAGACATGGCTTGGAGGCAAAATAGATGATCGAGTTGACCACCCGCGCATTACACTCAAGGTTTTGACACTTCAGCAGCGCCCCCTCATCTAAAAGCTCACTCCCACATACAGGACAGGATGTAGGTCGCACATAAGGGTGTTGCGCTCCATCTCGCTCATGTTCAAGCACTTTGATGATCTTAGGGATCACATCCCCACTTCGCAAGATGATCACCCGATCACTTAGGCGAATATCTTTACGCTCTATCTCATCAAAGTTATGTAAGGTCGCGCGCTCAACGACAACCCCATCAATATCTGTAGGCTCCACAAGTGCCACGGGTGTCACCGCACCACTTCGCCCCACTTGCAAAAGGATATCTTTAATGGTCGTGATCTTCTCAACCGCGGGAAATTTATACGCCACTGAGAAGCGGGGAACCTTGACCGTGTATCCCATATCGATCTGAGCGGCAATCTCGTTAACTTTGATCACCATCCCATCGAGCATCATCGCATAGCTATCACGCTCCTCTTTCATCTTCTCATAGATAGCCTCGATCTCTTCAAAACCTTGACATGTTGCATACAAAGGGGGCTTTTTAAATCCAAGTGAATAGATATACTCCATCTTTTGGCTCAGTAGCTTTTGAGGCAGGTTATTCTCCCCCACCCCATAAGGTAAGAAAACCAAGTTTCGTGCAGCTGTGATAGAGGAGTCAAGCTGACGCAGGCTCCCTGCAGCTGCATTGCGAGGGTTGGCAAAGAGTGCTTCGCCATTTTTTAAGCGCTCTTGATTGATACGCTCAAACTCCTCTTTAAAGATCACCACCTCACCACGAATCTCTAAAGTATCAGTGTGAGCAATACGCAAAGGGATAGAGCGGATCGTCTTAACATTTTGAGTAATAAGCTCTCCTATCGTACCATCTCCACGCGTGATCCCCTGGGTGAGTTCGCCGTTTTGATAGATAAGATTGAGCGAAGCCCCATCAAATTTTGGCTCGCAATAAAAAGTGATATTGCTATCGAGTTTGTAAGTTTTTGTAAGCCATTTCTCTAAGCCCTCTGCATCAAAGATATCTTCTAAACTCCACATCCGAGTCAAATGGGGTGCTTTAGAAAAACCTTCACTCACAACATCTCCAACTCTTTGTGTCGGGGAGTTTTGAGCGATCTTATCTTGATTATTTTGTTCGTATTGGAGGATTTCATGATAGAGTGTGTCATAGACCTCATCTGTCGTTAAGGGATCATCGAGCACATAATAGTGATACGCATAAAGGTTAAGTTGTTCTACCGCTTGTAAATATTGAGTATAATCCATCTATTTTCCACATCCAAAGAGTTTAAAACCCTAATTTTATCTCAAATATATTAAAAACAGATGTAGCGCTTAGATGCGTGTCTTTTTTGAAACCAGTACCTTGGTGAGTGCAGCCTTGATAGAGATATAAGCATCTTTATTTTGTGACAAGATCTTTTGTTCACGTTTGAGTTCTCTTTGCATCTTCTCAAACTCTTTTTCAAGTTCCATATAACTTTTGAGAATATCTTTTTTAAGCGCTTTGGATGTAAGCTTTATCTTTTTATCTCGAAGGATCTCAATGGTACGCTTAAAGCGATCGATCTCAGATTTCATCTTCATAAGTTTCTCTTCATCTTGTTCGAGTTCATACGCATCATAGATTCTATTGAGCTTTTTTTGGTTGATCTCAATCATATCGTTGAGCTTCTTTTTCTCTCTTAAAAAGACCTCATGATACTCTAAAGGGGAGAGTTCTCCAATATACAGAGCCAAGATATCCTCTTCAAGCTCTTCCATCTCTTGGTTCAGCTCTTCAATATTATGCATCGTGTTGATATAAACTTTAACAACACTATGAAGCGAGACCACATTCCATTTGAGTCCATCTTCAGTTTGTAAAGGGGGGACTTTGTATTTTTGTCCGTTGATGATGACAATATCCAAAGAGTAGTACTTTAAAAACTCCACCATATATTTGTTGCCGATCACGATCTCAGAGAGGATCAAATCAGCAATATTTGAAAACACCTCTTTAAAATGTTTTCGAAAGATAAACCCAGCAAAGCCTATAAAGAACTCTCTGTTATGATCATAAATCTCTTCGAGCTGTTCGGCGATGATTCTTTGGATGTAGGGAAAAACATATTTTTCATAGTGGTAGTTGTCTATTTGCTCATCAATAAGATGCTTTTGAACAAAAAGCTTGGAGATAGAGATAAAAAACTCTTTTGGATTATCTTCTGAGAAGTACTCTTTGTAAAAGTTTAAGAGTTCAGTTTCATCTATTCCGTTGTATCTGCTTGCAGCTGTGCCCACTTCACTTGGTGCGATCTGGCGTTTTTTTGTATGATCAAAGATCTTGATAAAAATAGAGTCTTGTTTGATGATGACAATATCACTCTCTTGGAGTTCTAAGGCTTCACGAACACAGTAGCGAATAAGCTCTTTGATATCTACTTTTTCATCATCGATCTTTGCAACAAAAGCTTGTACTTTTTCTTTGAGCTCTTTGCTGATTGCGATCTGATCTTCTCTCCCATGATGTGTAAAATCTATAAGTGTTTCATCCTCTTCTAAGAGTGTGACAATCGGATCTACATATTTACTGTTTTTTGGCTCTATCATAGACAACTTTTTTGTCCCGATTATATCATATAAACTAATGTAAAACCTACTAAACTCGCGTGTATAACCACGATTTACCTTGATAAACGTACCAGTAAATAACGCCTTTTAATAAAGTCTCAATATTCATAATAATAAATACCCAAATCACACTAAAACCCATCTCATAAGCGATATACGATGGGATCACTCGAAGGAGCCAAAGGGAAGCGACATTGATATAAAGAGTAATTTTTGTTGCTCCTGCACCACGAAGCGCTGCGGAGTAAACAAAGTTGAGTGCGAGTGGTACTTGGGCGAGTCCAACCAAGATAAGATAGTACGAAGCCACGCGAATCGTGTCAGCATCATCTGTAAAAAATTGCACCAAAAATTCAGGAAAAAGGATCAAAAAAAGTCCCACCGTTCCCATAAAGATATATGCCATACGTCCACTGATGATCCCCATAGCATACGCTTTTTCTAATCTATTTGCACCGATATTTTGCCCCACAAGCGCCATCGCTGCAATAGCAAAACCAAAGCCAGGCATAAATGCGATCCCCTCGATACGAAGCCCAACCTGGTAGCCCGCAAGCTCACTTGTGCCATACATGGTAATAATAGCGACAAAGACGAGAAAAGAGAGACTCGATATTGCGCGCTCAAGTGCTGCACTCCAGCCAACAAACCAAGCCCGCTTAAGATCTACTAGACGCACGAGTGGGATAAAATGAAGCTTCGCGCTACTTCTTCCCAGCAAGAGATAATACGCAAGCACATTAAACCCATACGCTATTACGGTTGCATACGCAGCCCCTGCGATCCCCATCGCTTCAAAACCAAAATGTCCAAAGATAAGAATATAGTTTAAAAAAGCATTGAGCGCGGCTGAGAAGAGCTTGATATATAAAGAGCTTTTTGTATCTCCTGCTGCTGAGAGAGCGTTGTATAAAAGAGCATCAAGAAAGATCACACTCATCCCAAGTGAAAGGATCCCAAAATAGATACTCCCCTGCTCTATCACCTCAGCCTGCGCACCCATAAGTGCATAAAGTGTATCACTAAGTGTATATCCAAAGAGTGAGACAAAGACAGAGAGAAAAAGAGCAAAAAGTGCTAAAGCATAAAGAAGCGAAGAGGCTCTTTTTTTACGCCTTTGCCCAATGAAACGTGAGATCAGCGTATTGCCACCCACCACATAAAGAGTAGTAAAGACATTGACCACCATCATAAACTGCAAACTGATCCCAACCGCAGCAAGGGCATACACACTGATCATCCCCACCATGATCATATCGATAAGGATCTGTAAGATATCTACGAGGTGTTTAAGAGCTGCAGGGAGTGCTAGAGCGAAAACTGTTTTGGTATCGCGAGAGATTAGTCGTGGAAAAATTGTGACACCTTTTGCATCTCATCTAAGAGATCTTCTTTAGAATCAAACTCTAAAACAACACGATCTTTTTGCTCCTCTTTGGGAGCGGTAAAATCAAAGACGAGGATGTAAGAGAGAAGCTTGACCTTCTCCCCATAAAGCTCTACCCACTCTAAGCTCATCTCAGCCCTCTCACCGTGCATATCTACCACAACAGCTGGATAGAGTCTCACAATGCAAGAGAGATCAAGATCACCATGTATTGTTGGGTATATCTTAGTTTTCATTTCCATCCTTTTGTTGTGTGTTCAAACTTTTATTCATCTGCCCTTTTTGCATCTTGATAAAAGCTAAAAAGCCAAAAGTGACTCCAAAGATGATCGAGACAACACCCCAAAAATCATTACGCTCATACGCCATTATGATCCAACATACATCCGCAAAGAGATACACGATCACTGCTTCATAGATCTTTCCTCGAAAGGTTAAAAAAGCACCAATATTTAAAAGGATTCCACCAAGAACTGCAAAGGATATCATAGAACTTCCTTGAGGGTTTTAGTTTTTAAGATCCACGCAAAATAAAGAGCACCCAAAATAAAGCCACATCCCAAGGCTGTGGTGATAAATGCTAAAGAGAAGCCATGACTTGCTAAAAAACCAATAGCTAGGGATGTAATGGTCGCAGAGGAGAGAAAGAACATATCATTATATGCCACGATTCTGCCATAATATTTCTCTTCTATATTTTTTTGCAAAAGCGTATACGTGTACGACCAAAGTGTTGTTGTAAAAAAACCTACAAGCACACTCGCAAGCAAGGAGAGATAAAAGTTCTCCATCACATATGCCCAGATCCAAATCGCTAAAGCTTGGGCAATAAAGATATAGATCAGTCTTGTATTTGTGATCCAGTTTCCCAAAACCATAGGACCAATCACAAGACCAAGAGCTCTTGAAGCATTTAAAAACCCAAGCGCTAAAGAGATCGCAATGATAGAAGCGTAGTATTGATTGACCATCAAGGCGATAAGTGCATCAAAAGTGGTCAAACCCACAAATGCATGTAATAGCATGAGATGAAATGCTGTGGGATATTTTTTAAGATACACAAAAGTATCTCGCATCATCCCTAAAACACTCTCGTGGGCTGAATAGGTAGTCACAGCTAAAGGGAGTGAGTAAAGGAGAAAAAAGCTCAAAACAAATAAAAGCGCATCTAGGATAAAAGCAACTTTCACACCCACTGCATACACCACAAAACCACTCAGAGCCATCCCAAGGGTATAAGAGATAGACCAAATAATAGAGTGGATCTCATTTGCTTTTTGAAGCTTAGCTCCCTTTAATATCTTTGGTAATAAAGACATCTCCGCGGTAAAATAAAAACTCGCAGCCGACATACGCACAAAGATCAAAACAAATAAAAACCACACATCTTCAAGAGTAGCAATACTCAAAAGCAAAAGTGTTGCAACTATCTCTACTGACAATAAAG
Source organism: Sulfurimonas sp. (assembly GCA_034005845.1). Lineage (GTDB taxonomy): Bacteria > Campylobacterota > Campylobacteria > Campylobacterales > Sulfurimonadaceae > Sulfurimonas. The sequence continues at coordinate 41,693 of JAVETX010000001.1, forward strand.
CAAGCATCAATTTTTTTGGCTGGACTCTATCGACAATAGTTCCTGAAAAAGGAGCTTGAATGATCCCTGCGATAAAATGCATCGCAGCAGTTACAGCAATAATAGCAGGACTGACATCAAGTTGCAAAAGAAGTGTATAGATAGCTACATTGCTAAACCACGCACCAAAATAAGCAATAAGTTGTATAAGAGAAAGCCTTCGTAAAACAGGCTCTGATTTGAGAAGATGGATGTACTGATTCATAAATGCAAGAGTAGCATAAAATTTTCATTTTTCAATTAAAGATATTTTTTTTCTTGTCGATATTGGAATTAACTTATATATTTCTCTCAAAGGAGTAAGTCATGGATGGCATAGCGAACATTGCACGGCAGCAACAGTCTCAAATGAGTGTAGCAGAAAATAGTGAACGTGTGGCGCAATCTCAAAAAGCAGATGTAGTCAAGCAGATGCAACAAGAGAATACGCAAGAGCAAAAAATAGGTTCTAAAGAAGAGGTCAAAGAGCTAGTTGATCAACTCAATAAAGCGATCGAGCCGATGAACACAAACATTAAATTTGGTGTGGATTCTCAAGATATTTTTTATGTATCTGTTATTGAAGAGCAAACCAATAAGATGCTTCGTAGGTTTCCAGCAGAAAAAGCAGCAGAATTCTTACCAAAAATGCAAGAGGTAACGGGAATTTTATTTGATTCTAAAGGGTGAGTTTACCCTTTAGAAGCCCCTCTCTCCTCCAAAGCTCTTCACACTCTTACATAATATTCTTTACTAACCAACTTTTAATCTCTTTTATAGTAAAATCGCGCTCATTATTTTGCATATAAAAGGTTTTTCCATGAAAAAAGATGTTAAAAAAGTAGTACTAGCCTATTCAGGCGGTTTGGATACAAGTGTTATTTTAAAATGGCTTCAAGATGAATACAAATGTGAGGTTGTAACATTTACAGCGGATTTGGGTCAAGGTGAAGAGGTAGAACCTGCACGTGTGAAGGCACTCTCACTTGGTATCAAACCAGAAAACATTTTTATCGAAGACTTAAGAGAAGAGTTTGTAAAAGATTACGTTTTCCCTATGTTTCGCGCAAATGCGATCTATGAGGGGGAATACCTTCTTGGAACTTCCATTGCAAGACCACTTATCGCAAAAAGGCAAGCAGAGATAGCAAAGCAAACAGGTGCAGATGCAGTAAGTCACGGTGCAACAGGAAAAGGAAACGATCAAGTACGTTTTGAGATGGGCTATCTTGGTCAAGATTCAACGCTTACAATTATCGCTCCTTGGAGAGAGTGGGATCTTAATTCACGCGAAAAACTTTTAGCGTATGCAGCAGAACATGGGATTGAGATCGAGAAAAAAGGGAAAAAATCTCCTTACTCAATGGATGCGAACTTACTTCACATCTCGTATGAGGGTGGAATCTTAGAAGATCCAAATGCAGAGCCAGAAGATAGTATGTGGCTATGGAGTGTTAAACCAGAAGATGCTCCTGATACTCCAGAATATATCACTATCACGTATAAAAATGGGGATCCTGTAGCACTCAACGGCGAAGAGCTAAGCCCTGCGACAATGCTTGCAACACTCAATAAACTCGGTGGAAAACATGGTATCGGGCGTGTTGATATTGTAGAAAACCGTTTTGTAGGAATGAAGAGCCGCGGATGTTATGAGACTCCAGGTGGAACGATCATGCTCAAAGCGCACCGTGCAATCGAGTCTATCACACTCGACCGTGAAGAAGCACACCTTAAAGATGAGCTTATGCCAAAATATGCAAAATTAATCTACAACGGTTTTTGGTTTGCTCCAGAGCGTGAGATGCTTCAAGCTGCAATCGATAAAACACAAGAGCATGTAGAGGGAACAGTACGCCTTAAACTCTACAAAGGTGCTATTTATGTGGTAGGTCGTGAATCTAAAATGTCACTTTTCAATCCTGAATATTGTACGTTTGAAGAGGATGAAGTGTATGATCAAAAAGATGCAGCAGGTTTTATCAAACTTAACGCACTTCGTTTTATCATCGAGGGAAAAGCAAGAGCAAAAAAATAATTCAATACTAAAAAAGGGGAAAATAGTATGAGTATCATTAAGATCGATATGAATTCGGATGAATTTCAAGCAGAGTTAGAAAAAACAGTCAAGTTTACAGATAAGGTGATCAAGCAGTTTAACTGGGAATACAATCCACAAGAGGAGATCAACGAGGGGGTACAACTTGGTCTTGCTCGTAATAAGATCATGTATAACAAGCGCTTTTGCCCATGTTTTATGGTGGAAGTGGTCGATGATAAACCTCGCAGTGTAGAGGATAGAATCTGTCCTTGTAAACCTGCTCTTGAAGAGGAGATTCCAAATGATGGTGTATGTCATTGTCAGATCTTCTGTACACCAGAGTATGCAGCGAACAAACGTATCGAACTTGGTATGGAAGAAGCTGTACACCAACACTCACGTGGCTTAACACAAGAAGAGTGTGAAGTACTCATCGCGCAAAGTGAACTTGATGGGGATGAACTTGAAGCACTTTTAGAAGCAAGAGAACTTGGTATGGTTGCCTTTAAACTTGTGGATGTAAGAGAGCATATGGAGTGGCAAATGGGTCACATCAAAGGGGCTGACAAACTTGTACCAACAAGTAGCTTCTTCCAAACACTCGATGACGCACAACTCGATAAAAATGAAAATATTATTCTCTACTGCCATGTTGGAAGTAGAAGTGCACACTGTGCAAGAATATTAACAGATATGGGATATACAAAAATAGGAAACCTCACACATGGTATCGTTTCTTATGGTGGCGAAAAACAAAGATAAATCAAAGGATTATAAAAGTGAAAGTATTACTAATAAAAGATGTAAAAACTTTAGGAAAAGCTGGTGAGATCAAAGAGGTCAAAGACGGATATGGAAAAAACTTCCTTATCGGTAAAGGCTTCGCAAAACCAGCGACTGCTGAAGTGTTAGAGCAACACGCTCAAGAGAAAAAACAAGAAGCAGAAAACCTTGCAAAAGAGATCGCTGCGCTCAAAGATCTTGCAACGAAACTTGATAAATGTGAAATCGTGATCACGAAAAAAATGGGTGAAAATGGTCATCTCTTTGGTTCGATCACAAAAGATGAAGTAGCTCACGCTCTTTTAGAGCAGCACAATATCGAGATCGATAAAAAACATATCAATGAAAAACTCTCTATCAAAACTGTAGGGGAACACGATCTTGATTTTAAACTAGGTCACGGACTTCATGCAACCCTACATGTGGATGTAGTGGGCGAATAATGTTTGACGCAACTACGATACTCGCTTATAAAGGGAAAGATAAAGCTGTCATTGGTGGAGATGGTCAAGTCACATTTGGCGATTCTGTACTCAAAGCAAATGCAACAAAGATCCGTACACTTTATAAAGGAAAAATTCTCGCTGGCTTTGCAGGAAGCACAGCGGATGCTTTTAACCTTTTTGAGATGTTTGAGGGATTTTTAGAGGAAAAAAAAGGTGATCTTTTAAAATCAGTGATCGAATTTTCCAAAGCATGGCGTAAAGACAAAGTTCTACGCCGCCTAGAAGCGATGATGATTGTCCTCAACCAAGAGCATATCTTTATTTTAACAGGAAACGGCGATGTCGTAGAGCCTGAAGATGGGGAGATTGCATCTATTGGAAGTGGTGGTAATTACGCTATCTCAGCTGCTAGAGCACTTAAAAAACATGCCTCACTTGATGAGGAGGAACTCGTGCGCGAATCACTTCTGATCGCAGCAGATCTGTGTATCTATACCAACAGCAATATAAAAACTCTCATTTTAGGGGATGATAACGAATGAACATGACACCTAAAGAGATCGTAGCGTATCTTGATGACTATGTTATCTCTCAAAAAGATGCGAAAAAAACAATCGCACTTGCCCTGCGCACGCGCTATAGAAGAATGCAACTCTCAGCAGAGCTCCAAGAGGAGATCAAACCTAAAAATATCCTGATGATAGGATCTACAGGCGTCGGAAAAACTGAGATCTCAAGAAGACTTGCCAAGATGATGGGTGTTCCTTTTATCAAGGTCGAAGCGAGTAAATATACAGAAGTTGGCTTTGTAGGTCGGGATGTAGAGTCGATGATACGCGACCTCGTCGTTGCTTCTATTGAGATCGTCAAAGCTGAAAAACAAGAGGAAAATAAAGAGAAGATCGAGAACTACGTACTCAACAAAATTGTAGAAAAACTTCTCCCCCCTCTTCCAGCTGGAGCGAGTGAGAGTAAAAAAGATGACTATCAAAGACTTCTCGAAGCGATGGAGCAAAGAGTTCTTAGTGGTGAGATGGATGAAAAGGTGATCGAATTAGAACTCGACAAGATGCATGTGGAGTTTAATGACACAAACCTTCCTCCTGAGATGGCAAAAGTACAAGAGAGTTTTTCTAAGATCTTCTCTACTATGAGTAAAGAGAATAGTAAAAAAGAGCTCACAGTCGCTGATGCAAAAGAGATCCTCAAGCTTGAAGCGAGCAATAAACTTCTTGATATGACCAATATAAACACCCTTGCACTCAAACGTGCAGAACAAGGGGGAATTATCTTTCTCGATGAGATAGATAAGATCGCGCTTAGTTCTAATACACAAGGGCGTAATGATCCAAGTAAAGAGGGTGTACAAAGAGATCTCTTGCCAATTGTTGAGGGAAGCAGTGTCACTACAAAATATGGTGTGATCAATACAGACCATATCCTTTTTATTGCAGCTGGAGCTTTTCATGTGAGCAAGCCAAGTGATCTTATCCCTGAGCTTCAAGGGAGATTTCCACTGCGCGTGGAATTAGAATCTTTGACCGAAGAGACCCTTTATCAGATCCTCACGCAAACACAAAACTCTCTTTTAAAACAATACCAAGCACTTTTAAGTGTAGAGGGGATGGAGCTTATTTTTGAAGATGATGCTATTAGAGCGATCGCACAACTCTCTCACCGCGCTAATGAGATCACTGAAGATATCGGGGCGAGACGTTTACATACGGTTTTAGAGAGAGTGCTTGAGGATGTGAGTTTTGATGCAGATGCGTATCAAGGAAAAGAGTTTCGTGTCACTAAAGAGCTCGTACATGAAAAGCTTGATCTAGTTGTAGAAGATGACGACTTATCAAGATATATATTATAAACAGGATACAAGATGAGTCAAGATAATACAACAAAAGCAGGCTTTGTCGCTCTGATTGGTCGACCAAATGCGGGGAAAAGTACACTTATGAACTCCCTTTTGGGTGAAAACATCGCAATGGTAAGTCAAAAAGCAAATGCAACACGTAAGCGCTCCAACGCGATAGTGATGCACGAAAACAATCAGATCATCTTCGTTGATACTCCTGGCTTACACGAAAAAGAGAAGATCCTTAACCAATTTATGCTCGATGAAGCGCTCAAAGCGATGGGCGATTGTGATCTTATCGTTTATCTTGCACCTGTGACAGATAGTGTAGAAAATTATGAAAAATTTTTACAACTCAACAACAACAAAGTCAAACATATCATAGTCCTCAGTAAAATCGATCAAGTTTCTCAAGAAAAACTCTTTAAAAAAATAGATGCTTATAATAAGTTTTCAGATCATTTTGAAGCACTTATTCCTGTAGCGATCCCTCGAAAAGTTGGGCATAAAGATCTCTTAGATACCATAGCAAAACATTTACCAGACTCACCTTACCTCTACGACCCAGAGGATCTTACAAGTGAACTTGTGCGCAATATCTATGCTGGATTTATCCGTGAGGGTATCTTTGAGAATATCAGTGATGAGATCCCTTATGAATCAGATGTGCTTATTGACAAGATTGAAGAGGAAGAGAATATTGATAAGATCTATGCCACTATTATCCTTGAAAAAGAGTCCCAAAAAGGGATCATAATCGGTAAGGGTGGAGAATCGATCAAGAGAATCGGAAAATATGCAAGAGAGAAAATAGAAACACTTAGTGGTAGAAAAGCCTACCTCAACCTTCAAGTAAGTGTCAAAAAAGGTTGGAGTAAAGACAAAGCATTCCTAGAGGAGATTGGATATTCAAATGCGTAACATAAAAAAATGGATACATAAAACACTTATACTTGCAGTTTTTCTTGTGAGTTCACTTGATGCACGTGATATTGTTACTCAATATAGACTTCACGGAATTGAAAATATTGAAAAAGAGTTAGATCGAGAACTTGCAAGCCAAGAGTATTGGAGCAATTATCTCAGAGATAAAGATACAACATTTGGTTATATCGAATCTTATAATGCCGTATTGACATGTAATAAAGAAAAAAATATTCTTAACCTTTACAAAAAAGATGAAAATCAAACATTTGCATTTAAAAAAGATTATGATGCTTTTACTGGAAAAATAAAAGGTGATAAAGAGAAAGAAGGTGATCTTAAAACTCCTGTAGGGATCTATGATCTGACCAAGCGTATTGATAAAGTCGATTCTTTTTACGGTCCACTTGCCCTCGTTACATCCTATCCAAATATTTACGATAGCTATCGAGGAAAAAATGGATATGGTATCTGGATCCATGGGCTTCCAACAGAACAAGAAAGAGATGATTTTACCAAGGGATGTATCGCTATAAACAATGGACATATTGAATGCCTCAATCGCCGTATCAATATCAATGACACCCTTCTCATCATCAATGAACAAGAAGTACAAAAAAACATCTCTAAAGAGAAACTTGCTCTTTTATTAGCCCAACTTTATCAATGGAGATTTAGCTGGATCTACAATGAACTTGAAGAGTATTTATCGTTTTATTCTCCAGAATTTGTACGTGTAGATAAGATGGATTATGAGAGATTCAAAGAGTACAAAACACGTGTTTTTAATAAAAATGAAGAAAAAACCATCCTCTTTACAAACATTAATGTGCTCCCTTATCCAAACACAGAGAATATTTTTCAGATCACTTTTAATGAGTTTTATAAATCACCAAGTTTTGAATTTAGAGGGGATAAAGCTTTAATTGTTAGACTGAATGCACACAACAAAATTGAAATCCTTACAGAAAAGTAAAAAGAACTATGAGATTCTTTCTATTTTTCTTTCTCCTCGTCCTCTCTTTACATGCCGATATTCAACTTATCAAAAAAAACAATCCTGACTCTAATACGACTCTACTTGTCATAGGGGGCATCCATGGTGATGAGCCAGGCGGTTATTTTGCTGCTTCACTTCTTGCATCACACTACAAAGTACATTCACGCAATCTTTGGATCGTTCCTAATCTCAATACACCTAGTGTGCAGATGAATCACAGAGGGATTCACGGGGATATGAACCGTAAATTTTCCTCAGCATATATTCAAGACAAAGATAAAGAGATTGTAGATGCAATCAAAAAGATCATTCTCGCCCCTGAAGTCTCATTGGTACTCAATCTTCATGATGGAAATGGATTTTATAGAAAAGAGCATCAAGGCAATATTTTTAACCCAAACGCATGGGGACAAACATGTGTTATAGATCAGCATAAGCTTGATCAGAACCAAGCCTTTGGAAATCTCAATGAGATCGCCTCTGTTGTGAAAGACAACCTCAATAAAAAACTTCTCCAAGAACACCACACCTTTGATATAAAAAATACAAACACGAAATTTGAAGATGAGGCAATGCAACTCTCCCTTACCTATTTTGCTGTAACCAATAACAAACCTGCTTTTGCCATTGAGAGTAGCAAGAACCTCCCAACCCTTTCTCAAAAAGTGTTTTATCAGTTACTTGCTATTGAAGAGTTTATGAAAATCATGAATATCTCTTTTACTCGTTCATTCGATCTCAACCCCCAAGAACTCGAGAAAATCCTCAAAGAATACGGTAAACTATCAATAAATAACAATATTTCTCTAAAACTTAACAATATAAAAAAATCTTTAAGCTTTATTCCGATAAAATCGACTCAGAACAACTTTAGCTTTTCACACCCATTAGGGAGCGTTAAGAGAGTTTCTGGAGAATATTTTGTTTATATTGGTAATCAAATAATTACCAAATTAAAACCTCAATATTTTGAAATCGCGACAAAGTGTCCTGATAGTTTTGATGTAGAGGTCGATGGCAAACAAACTTCTTACAAACAAACTTCAGATATTTTTGTAAATGACGATCTTAAGATCATTGGGCATAAAGATCTACGTGTAAACGTTATTGGTTACACACATAAGACCAAGCGTAATGAGAGTGATATTACGATTCGTCTTAAAGAGATAGACAAAAGGTTTTCAGTCGATGAAGATGGAAAAACATATCGAGTTGAGTTTTATAAACAAGACCAATTTTGTTCCATGCTCATGGTTCATTTTAAATAGGATTATAACGAATGAGTAAAAAATCAGAACACTCTTTTTCAAGTGTATTATCAATTAATCCATACAAGGATACCTATCTCAATGGTATATCTAGTTTTTTAAGTGAAACAACGTCACCAGAGTATAAAAAAGATCAATATACGATCTCTTATCTAAACCCACAGGGTTTTATCAATGCTCAAGTTTCTATTACAAAAAACATACCTGAAGAAGATCTCTACGATGCCATAAACAATAAAGTTTATGATGAGTTAGGACTCGATCAAGCAGTTACCTACCAAATACAGTTTATAGAACTCTTTAACAATCTTGATGAAGACAATCGAACATTTCATGTTTTTATAGTTGACCCGCTTACACTTTCAGAGACATACCAACATGTCGTCGAGAAGGTCAAGTATATAGATGTGATCGTTCCAACTCCACTTTTGCTCAAGTCTCTCTATGCAAAAGATATTATTGAGACAAGCGGTGTTCATTGTTTTGTTTATTTTCAAGAAAACGATACTTTTGTCACTGTCTACAATGAAAAAGAGTTTGTATATACAAAATCGATCAAGTTCTCATTCATACAAATGCATGAAAGATTTTGCGAACTTTATGGTGAAAGAGTTGAGTATGAAGACTTCTTAACATTTCTTCAAGAACACAACCTAAAAAACACCACAAGTGACTATAAAGAGTATATGATCAAACTCTATAAAGAGATTTTTTCAAATATCAATGACATTATCACTTATGTCAAAAGAGCTTTTGAGATTGAAAAGATAGAGCACCTCTACATCGGTTCACAAATTGCTACTGTCACCAAGCTTGATGAGATGGCAGAAGCAGAGCTCAATGTCAAGTGTAGTGATTTTGCCTTTGATTATGGCTATGAAAGCAATGACTTTTATGTCGATCAACTTCATGCTTTACTTCATGTTTATGCGTCTCTAGGTGAAAAAGAAAGATATGAGTGTAACTTTACGCTCTATCACAGACCTCCTCAGTTTACAAAAAGGGAAAGCGGTAAGCTTATTATGCTCACTGCTGCATCTATTGTAGTGGCTTTCATCTATCCAGTTGTTTATTGGTCTTTAGCATATGGGCAATCGATTCATTATGAACTTCTAGAAAAAGAATATACAGAAGTACATAATATAAAAACAACAAGAGAAGCGACGATAAAAAACAAAGAAGCTGATAAAGCAAAAGTTGCAGCACTTCTCAAACAAGAACAAGATGACTACACGCAGAAAAAAGGAACATTGGTCAAGATTCATGAGGTCAAAGTGAACTATCCAATGAAAGCAAAACTTCTTTATACACTTTTGAGTGATTTAAATAGATTTGGTGTAAAAGTGGAGTCTTTGAACTACGCAGAAGAGGAAGCAAAAAAAGACTTTAAGTTTGATCTCGTTTCTTCCGATGATAAAAAGATCACAAATCTTCTTGAGTATTTAACAAAAACGCATGAGAAGAAGTTTAAATTCTCTATTGAAGAGATTTTGTTTGAAGAGGAATCTAAAAAATACTTTGGTGAGTTAAAGGTGGAGCTATTATGAAGATCAATATAGAAGATTACTTACACCAAATAGATGCATCTTTTTTAGATAAAACAAAAAAAGATATCTATATGATTTACATCATGATATTTGGCGCTATTTTTGCGTTTTCTTATCTTCTCTTTTGGGATATGTCCTATGAGCAGTTTGAACAAAATAGCAAGAAGATCTCAGCACTAGAGAGCAAAATTCAAAATGATAAGACCTATTTACAGTTTAATCCAGAAACAAAAATCACGAAACTGATTGAAGAGATTAAGACTATAGAAGCAGAGTTACTTGTTATGAAAGACAATAATGCTTATATCAAATCACAAATAGAGACGATCTCATCTCTTATTTATGATGAAAGAACATGGGGAGAGTATTTACACTCTATTTCCAAAAATGCAAAGCTTTATAATGTGAGCATCAAAAACCTGACCAATAAATATGCTCTTAATAATGAATCTTTTGGTCATATTCTCAATATCTCACTCGAGAGCAGTGGTGGTTTTAACAACACATTAAAGTTTCTAAACTCTTTAGAACAGAGTGACCTTGTTGTAGATGTACACGATCTAAGTATCAAAGCACAAGATAAGCTCAATATGAGTTTAAAAATCTCAGTTTGGGGGATTACATACTAATGAAAGCAACTCTCATCATACCAGTATTGGCGCTCTCTCTTTATGGTTCAGTTGAAAAACCTAAAGATGAGCTTGCTTGGGTTAATCAACAAGTTGAGGCCATCAAGCCAAAAAGAGATGGAATCAATACAGGTCTACTCTCACGTCTGAGTGATCCTTTTATCTTTTTAGACAAAAACAAAACTGAAAAAAAAGAGAAAACCACAACACAAAAAGCAGTGATTCCTTCGAGTACAAGCACAGTTACAAATACGGCAGCAAAACTTGAAACGGCAAAAAAACCTAGCTATAAAACGCTCACGCTTGATGCTGTTATCAATCAATCTGTTTTGATCAATGGGGAGTGGTATAAGCTCAACGATACAGTAAGAGGCTATACCATTAAAAGCATTAGTCTCAAGTCAGCAACGCTGGTAAAAAATAAAAAAGAGTTGGTTTTGACCACAAATACCAAAAACTCAACGTTAAAATTCAAAAATAAGTAGGGAAAGAAAATGAAATCAATAAAAACATCTGTTTATAGTGCGCTCTTCGCACTCCTTATCTCAAGTAGCAGTTATGCAGATTGTTCCTATGAACTTTTTAGCATCAGTTCGAGTAAAGATACCAAGATTATCGACTTTGTAGAACAACTGAGTGATCAGTGTGAATACAGTATTATTGTCACGGACTCTAATGCTCAAAAATTTCTTGAGACAAAACTCAATAAAACACACTTTCAAAATCTTACAATTGATGAAGTATTCAATATTGTTCTAGGGGAAAACAATCTCTCTTATACACTTGAAAATAAAATTTTAAAAATCTCCTATTTAACAACAAAAGTATTTGGAATTGACTATATCCTTTCACAAAGAAAAGGTTCTGGAAGTACGGATGTAACACTCACATCATCAACTGACGCGAAGATGATGGGTGGTGCTGGAGGCATGGGTGGTGCTATGAGTGGTGGCGCTATGGGTGGAGCTGCAGGTGGTGCAAATAATATGCAAACATCAAACTCTCAATCAGGTATCAAAATAGAAACGAGTGATGAAGTACAGTTTTGGAATGAGCTAGATTTAGAGTTTCAAAGAGTCCTCAATCGTCCTGAGGACAACTATGAAGCACAAGCACCGATCATCAATAAAAATGCTGGTCTTGTGACCGTAACGGCTACAAAAAAACAGATGAAAAGATTTGAAGATTATTTAGAAAAACTTCAAAACAAAGTACAGCTCCAAGTACTCATAGATGTACAACTTTTATCTGTGACTATGTCTGATTCAAAGAGTACAGGTATCGACTGGAAACAACTTTATGCGCTTCAAAATATTGAGCTAAGTATCGATACAATAAAAGCAAAAAATGTCACAGAATTTGAAGGTGATTCTATTACTGAAGGTGCTTATGGACTTGCACAAGATACTATGCGTATGGTCAAACTCAAAGCAGGTGGAAACCTCAAAGAGGTGATCAAATTCCTTAAAACACAAGGGGATGTAAACTCTATCTCAAACCCTAAGGTTTTAACTCTGAATAATCAACCAGCACTTATTACTGCGGGTACAGAATATTTTTATAAAATTGAGCAATCTTCTCAACAACAAGGTACAGGTGGTGGTGTTGCAGCTACAACGCAAAATGAGCAGATCAAATCTGTCTTTGCTGGTGTACTCTTATCTATCACACCTGAGATCGCAGATGACAAGACGATTACACTTATCATCAATCCATCTCTCTCAGAAACGGCTACTGAGATGACTCAAGAAAATGCTGCGGGAAGAACAATGCCACCAGACCTTAACAGAAGACAACTCTCATCTGTTGTTACAGTCAAAGATGGTAATAGAATTATTTTAGGTGGTTTAATCAATACGAAAAATTCTCAACAAGAGAATAAAGTTCCACTCCTAGGAGATATCCCAGGACTTAGCTATCTTTTTAGCTATGAAGAGGAGATCAAACAAACGGAAGAGCTAGTGATCGTAATTGAACCACATATCATTCAAAAAGAGAACAATAAGCTTTCTTTATCAGATTTAGGTTATGAGGGTATCTCGAATACTTTCCTTGATCCTGAAGCAGAGGACAATCTTCAAGAGGTAAATGAGGAAGATGAAATCTAGTATTTTCCTAAACTCAAAGGATGTATTTTTAGACACAGTAAGTGCCAAAGACTACGTCCAACTTGATAGAGTTTCTACTATTTATCAATCTTTAAAGGACTCTGTCAAAAAACCTTTAAAATTGATACTTCTTTATGGAAAGCCTGGAACTGGTAAGAGTATGTTTTTGACAAAACTCTACCATGACCTCTCATCCATTCAACAAGTGTATATTTACAACACCCCTATTTTAGATGAAAGCGAGTTTTATAAAACTTTAGCTCACGATCTTTTTGATGTTAAATATAAAGGTGAACTCAACTTCACCCAATTTATGGCTATAGTCGATGAAAGACTCTCAGAAAATGAGATCCCTTTGGTCTTATTAGATGAAGCACAGCTTTACTCTAATAATCTTATGGAAAAAATTCGCTTGCTCTCAGATACGAGAAAAGTCAAATTTGTCATCACTCTGCACAAAACAGAGAAAGAAGATCTTATAGCAAAAGAACACTTTCAAACGAGAATTTGGGAAAGTATAGAGCTTGAAAATGCTTCAGCAGCGGAGCTTAAAATCTATATACAAAAAAAACTAATGAAAGCAAATTGTTTTGATAGTGCGAATATGTTTCACAATAAAAACGTAAATCTGATCCATAAGCTCACCAAAGGCAATTATCGTGACACGAACAAGCTTCTTTATACGCTTTTTGACATTTATGCATGGTATTATGAAAATAACCCTATGAAAATCAATACTACACAGATCTCTAATAAAATCGTAGAGATGTCTGCAATACATACAGGTCTCATCGATGCTTAATATAAATGAACTAGAAAGCAGATGGAAAAGATATAAAATAAGATCTTACATCCCACACTTGGTAATTTTTGTTAGTACCCTTATTATTGTGACACTTTCACTCACCTTTTTTACATCCAATAAGGTTCAAAAAGAAGAAGTTGTATCAATCAAGCCTCAAGAACTTCCTGTAAAGAAAGTACCAACAGAACCCAAGCCAAAAGAGACCCTTGAGCCAATAGCTCAAAAAGAAGAGAAAGTAGAGCCCGTACAAGAAGTTCAAAAAGCTCAAACAGTACAACACCCTACGAAGAGTTCTCAAGAGAAAAAAATCACCTTAACTCCTTCTCTAGATTTTATGAAAAGTATTAACAGAGATGCCCTTCCTTACTATACTCAAAGTGATGATGAGACTCCTCCAGAGAAAAAGAATGAAGCACTCAGTCACACTCAAGAAGAGAGTCATAGTAATGATACGCAAGAGAATAAAATCCAAATCAAGCAAGAAGCACCTGAGACGATAAATATCAAAAAGGGAACAACTCAAGATGATATTCAACACGTACTTAAGAGGTTTAAACAAAATAACAATCCTGCTCTGAGTTTATTTGTTGCACAAAAATATTATGATTTGGGTGACTATCACAACTCTTATAACTACGCGCTCATTACAAATGAGATCAACAACAATATTGAAGAGAGTTGGATTATTTTTACCAAATCACTTGTTAAACTTGGTCAAAAGGATATGGCTATCAAAACACTCAAACAATATCTAGAATACTCTAGTTCTGATAAAGCAAGCCGTCTTCTTGATGAAATCGTATCGGGGAAATTTAAATGAAAATACTGCTAATACTCTTGTTCACACTTTCACTCTATGCTGATCTCAAACAAGATATGTTTAATCTGTATCAAAACAAGAAATATGAAGAAGTTTGTAACACGGGTTTTGATCATTTTCACTCTTTTCGCAATGACGAAGAATTTGTTTCACTTTATGCATTTGCATGCCTTTATTCAGACTATATAGATAGACTCTCTATCCCTATCGCAATGCTAAAGTTCTCCAAAGAGGCACGTGCAAATTCTGCTTATTTTTCAATCATTTTTATGCAAAAGAAGCTTTTACTTCATGCACTCATAGATCACTATCCTCTTTCATCCCTTGATCTTCCAACAACAGATTATGTACTCTCAAAAGTTTTTGATCTTTATGCAAAACTTGGAGAGCATGAACCAAGAACGTTTTATCTTTTTGAAGATGAGGATGATAAAAAGCTCACCTATAAACTTTATCTTGAAAAAGATGATAGACTAAGTAAAATAATTATTGAAGAGTTTTACGACTCAGTGAATATAAAACGACATGTATACTGGTAGGATGTAATATGGATAGAATAACCACAGACTTAATCGCCAATGGCTCTATAATGAAGAGTCAAGTGGATAGACTCTTATCAAAAGGGATAGATCCAAACCTTATTTTAAGAGATATTACACTTTCTGGTTTTATGACCATGGACAGGCTTGTTCGTTATATAGTTGAGCAGATCCGTTTAGGTACTTATGAGCTCTCTATTATTGATGATTATGATTACATCAATGAATCTGTTGTCTTACAAAAACTCGCAGATGAGTTGAACCTTATCTATATAGATCTAGACTCTATCGATATGGACTATAAGCTCACACAAAAAGTACCCTTAGCCCAGCTCAAAAAACATAATGCACTTCCTATTTCCGAAGATGATATGAGTATTACAGTTGCGTTTAACGATCCACTTAATATCGAAGCGCATGAGGGGATACAACGATTATTTCCAAGAAAGATCCTAAAGGTTGCAGTTGCTACAAAAAAGCAGATCCATGCCTACCTTTATAAAGTTGAGCTCAAAGATAGCGTCAAAGGGCTTGTCAAAAAGATCAGAGATGAACTCAACTCTATTAATAATATTGAAGAGCAACAAGAAGCTTCATCTATTTTATTACTTATTGATGTTGTTCTCAAATCGTGCATCAATGGGCGCGCGAGTGATATTCACATCGAACCAACAGAGAAAAACTGCCTTGTTAGGGGACGTGTAGATGGAAAACTCACAGAGATGTTTATCTTTGAAAAAGATATCTATCCACCTCTTGCCTCAAGACTCAAACTCTTGGCAAATCTTGATATTGCAGAAAAAAGAAAACCTCAAGATGGACGTTTCTCTACATCCGTAGGTACGAGAGAATACGATTTTCGTATCTCTACGCTTCCTATTTTGTATGGTGAATCTATCGTTATGCGTGTTCTTGATAAACAAAAAGCCCTTGTCAAGCTTGAAGATGCGGGAATGGACTCGATGAGTTATCAAAAGCTTCTCAAAGGACTTCAAGCTCCTTATGGGATCATTTTGGTTACCGGTCCTACAGGAAGTGGTAAAACAACGACACTTTATGGTGCACTCAATGAGCTCAGAAATATTGAAGACAAGGTTATTACGGTTGAAGATCCTGTAGAGTATAGAATGAACCTTATTCAGCAGGTTCAAGTAAATCCAAAAGTTGGACTTAGCTTTGCTGATGCACTCCGCTCTATCCTTAGGCAAGATCCAGACAAGATAATGATCGGGGAGATTCGTGATCAAGAAACTCTTGAAATTGCGATCAAAGCTGCACTCACCGGTCACTTAGTTATCTCCACACTCCATACCAATGATGCGATTAGTGCGATTCCGCGTATGGTCGATATGGGGATTCAGCACTACCTTATCAGTGGTGCGCTCGTTGCGATCCAAGCACAAAGGCTTGTAAGAAAAATTTGTCCTAAGTGTAAAGTAGAAGAGCAAGTCCCTCCATCTTTACTTGAAGAGCTCAAAGATTACATCCCAGAAAAAGCAAAATTTTATACAGGAAGCGGATGTAAAGAGTGTAATGACAGTGGCTTTATGGGGCGTGAGATGATTTGTGAGGTATTAAATATTTCAGAAGAGATCTCCTCTTTGATTGCAAAAGGATCCTCTAAAGAAGCTATTTTAGAACAAGCACTTAAGGAAGGTTTTGTTAATATTTTTCAAAACGGTGTCAATAAAGCACTCGATGGTGTGACGAGTGTTAAAGAAATATTAAAGGTGGCTAAATAATGAAATACTACATAGCAACTGTCCTTACAAAAGGGAAAAAAGAACAGATCCCGCTTTATGCAAAAGATAGAAAAGAGGCCAACGATTTTGCAAAACTTAAACATGCTGGAATCATTATAAAGGTTGTAGAAGCAACAGAGCCTTTAGATGCCCAACTCAAAAGATTTAAGGCAAACTTTTTACAAAATATCAAAAAACGCAAGATCAAGCCAGATTCATTGATCGCAGCGATAAGACAACTCGCCGTAATGACAAATGCTGGGATCTCTATTCATGATTCACTCAACGAAATCGCCAACTCTACAGAGGATGAAAGCCTTAAATTTGTTTTTGGCAAAATTGCCGATGATATCAACTCAGGACACTCCCTCTCTCAATCTATGGAGAACTTTCGCTTTGAATTAGGCAACCTCACTATCGCTATGGTTCAGCTTGGAGAAAAGACTGGTAATATCGATGAAGCCCTCTACTCTCTTGCAAATATGCTCGAAGAGATTCGTGCTAATGTTGTTAAGTTCAAAAAAGCGATGGCATACCCTAGAAATGTTATGATCGCTATGGCAATAGCATTTACTGTCCTTATCTCCTATGTTGTCCCACAGTTTAAAGATATTTTTGAAGAGCTTGGTGCAGAGTTACCGCTTCCAACCCAAATTCTTTTAACACTTGAATATGTGTTTAACAACTATGGTCCTTATGTTCTAGCAATTTTGTTCATCGCTTTTGTCACTTTTAAGTATCTTATCAACAACTACACCCATATACGCTTTGGATGGCACAAATTTTTACTAAGAACCTATCTTATTAAAAGTCTCATTATGTACTCCACTTTAAGCAGATTTACTCTTGTATTTTCTGAACTTATTCGTGCGGGTATCCCTATCGCAGAAGCGCTTGATACTGCTATATCGATGATAGATAATTTACCACTCAAACAAAAATTGCTCTCAGTTCGGATGTCTGTTGAAAAAGGGAGTCCGCTCAACCATGGTCTCAAAGAGACAGGGCTTTTTGAAAATATGATCTTACAAATGGTTTCTGCTGGAGAAGATAGTGGTACACTTGACACTATGATCGGAAAAGTAGCAGAGTACTATAAGATGAAGTTTGATGCAATTATTGATGGCTTATCTGAAGCGATCGAGCCTATTATGCTTCTTTTGATCGCTGCAATGGTTATTTTACTCGCACTTGGTATCTTCTTGCCTATGTGGGATATGGGAAGTGCTGTTCAAGGGAGATAATTCTCCCTAAACAAGCTGAATGAGTCGTTTGGTATTTTCTAAGAAAGTATTCATATTTGACTCTGTTGCCTTGAGTGTATACACAACTTCTTTGTCAAACTCTTTATTGATTATCGCAATATTATTCACTTCACACTCATACTCTATTAGACGTACATTGCTATAATCTAGAACTATTTTTTTTGTAATCTCCTGCTTGTATTCCAAAAGTGTGGCTTGGCTTAAAACAGCATTAACACTCTCACTATAGGCTCTTACAAGCCCTCCAGTTCCCAGCTTCGTACCACCAAAATAGCGCACAATAATCACAGCTGTCTCGATCATCTCTGCCCCTTGTAAGACAAAAAGAGAGGGCTTTCCTGATGTCCCTTTTGGTTCGCCATCATCACTAGAATGCTCCACTATTTGTTGGTGTTCATTGAGGTATCTATAGGCAACAACAAAGTGTCTTGCCTTGGGATGTTGTTCTTTGAGTTCTAAAAGAGTTTGTGTGTATTGATCATAAGGGAGGAGGTAAGCAATAAACTTCGATTGCTTCACCTCATGTGTAGTAAAAAAGATTTTATCAACGCGATACATCAAGATTACGCTAAGTTTGTAAAAACTTTTTGTACATCCTCATCATCTTCTAGTCTTTGTAAGATCTTATCTATATCTTCTTGTTGTGCTTCTGTGATTTCAATAGGAGTATTGGCCATTCTCTCTAAGTGCGCTTTTGTAATCTCTACGCCTAAATTCTCTAAGGCTTCATTGAGTGTTCCAAAACTTGTATAATCACCTGTAACTAGGACAATCCCCTCTTCTGCTTCTATCTCTTCAAGCCCTGCATCGATGAGTTCTAATTCTAGCTCTTCTATATCCATCCCCTCTTTGAGAGGAAATTCAAAAACAGCCTTTCTTGAAAACATAAACTCCAAAGAACCATTTGTGAGCATCTCCCCACCATTTTTATTGAGGATACTTTTTACATTTGCGACTGTTCTTGTATTGTTATCGGTCGCACACTCTATAAATAAGAGAACACCATGAGGTGCTTTACCCTCAAAATTCACCTCTACCATACTTGCACTGTCTTTAGCAGTTGCTCTTTTTATAGCCGCTTCAATATTGTCTTTTGGCATATTTTCAGCTTTTGCATTTAAAATAGCCGTACGAAGCTTTGCATTCATATCAGGGTCTGTTCCACCCTCTTTTGCAGCCATAGTAATTATTTTTCCTAGTTTTGGAAACAATGTAGACATTGCTCCCCATCTTTTTAGTTTTGATGCTTTTCTATATTCAAACGCTCTACCCATAAAATTTCCTTTTAAATAATCGCCGCAATTATACCACTAACTTATTTGAGAGATACTTAGTGCCCCATTTTCACTATAGTCTATGTGAAGTTCACTCTTTAGATCATCTCTCAAAAAGATTATCTCAAGAACTCTTTTGTCTAAGCCTTTATTCTCTAAGAGTTCGATCGTATACTCTGAAAACACCTCATGCAAACCCTCAATCACTTTCGTACTTAATTTTAGCCAATGCCTCTGTAGCATCTCTTCTTCCTCAAAGCAAAATCCAGACTCATCATACTCGATCATAGCAAATTGATCTGCAACTCTGTTGAGTTTTTCAAAAAGCCTTTGATACTCGCTTAGATTTTCTTTTAAAAGCTCATAATCTTCATTCTTTAACATAAGTTCTACTTTTTTTAAAATTCAAAGATGTATAATAGCACACGAAGGATTACATATGACACTAGGCTTTAAGATCAAAAACTTTTTTTTCAATGCATTTCGAGAAATTTTTGTGCATCACCATGGTTCTTTGGAGTTTCGAGCAAAGATCTTTGCGCTTTTAGTTGCTGCAGATGAAGATGTGTCTGATGAATACTATGAGTGCATCAAAGATATTGGTATGCAGATATATCAAGGAGATGAGGAGAGAACAAATCTTTTGATCATGACAACAAAAGAGTTGGTCAAAAAGATAAAAGATGAAAATAATCTCAATTATGACACTTTGATCCCCCATCTTCAAAAAGAGTTAAAGCTGATTCCAAGATATGCAAAAAAAATAGATGTGGCTCTTTTAAAACCACTTCTGGAGATCACTCAAGATAAAGATACACGTTCGTATCAAGAAAATATTTTAGAGTTTTTACAGCGTCTCAAAGATGAGACACTCCACACAAAACAGCGTGAAATAGAGCTAGAAGAAGAGACTCTCAACTCTAAGTATAAATCTTAGAGTGAAAACTTTTGGGCATCAAAAAAACTATCGACTGAGATATTTTTAAAGGCTGCATTGAGACTTACAAAAAGGGATGGAAACTCTTTTTCCATCTTTGAGAGCATCTCTTTTGTGTTTGCACGAGCATGAGGCATCTTCACATCAAAGCGCATCGCAGGACACGCCTCATCACCAATTGCTTGAAGCTTATTCTCCTCTACAAAAGCTCTTAACTGTCTCTCTCTCATCTGAATCAAGGGGCGAATCACTATCAGACCATTCTCAGCCTTATATTTTGGAGCCAATGAACGCAATTGCCCGTTATAGATAAAGTTCATAAAAAAACTCTCTGCCGCATCATCCATATGATGCCCCAAAGCCACTTTGTTACATCCAAGCTCTTGTGCCACAGTGTAGAGATACCCCCGTCGCATACGTGAAAAAAAGCTACAAAAAGAGGAGTTTTTTCGAATCTTCTCTTTTGCAAGTTCATAAACGCTTGTATCATGCACAATATGCTTGATCCCGTATTCTTGGCAATGTTTTGAGAGATCGTCATAATTCTCCCCCATCCCATATGAGATCGTCACAGCAACAAACTCAAAAGCAAAAGGTGCACGACGCTGTTGCTCTTTCATTGCATGGATCATAGTCAGAGAATCTTTTCCTCCACTCAGTCCCACAAGGATCTTATCACCCTCTTCTATAAGAGCAAATTCAGCGTTTGTCTTGCCAAGTTTACTCATAATTTTTTTGGATATTTTTATAGACATTATTTTTGTATGATCCTATCAACCATTTGCATCACGAACGCAGCACTCTCTTTTGCACTCGTCTCTAAAAACGCATCAAAAGAGAAACTTGCATCCATATCTGCAGCATCACTGATCGCACGGAGAATAAAAAATGGAACATCGAGTGCATTACATACAACAGCCACACTTCCACCCTCCATCTCTAGGGCATCCGCTTTGAAGTTCTCTAGTATCCAGTTTTTTCTCTCTTCATTGGCTACAAACTGATCGCCTGTTGCAATGATCCCCTCTTTGATCTTTTTTCCCATACTTTGAGCAACCTCTTTGCTCATCGCGATCATCTCTTTATCTGCATCGACATACACAGAACCCTCAGGTACATATCCAAAAGGGTGCCCAAAAGCAGAGATATCTAGATCATGCTGTGCGAGCTTTGTTGCAACAACCAAGTCCCCTACTCTAAGGTCAGGTGAGACTGCTCCAGCAACACCAGAAAAAAGAAGCCTTTGCGCACCAAAATGCTCGATCATCGTTGTTGCAGTAAGGGTAGAAAACACCTTGCCTATTTTAGAGTAAGCTATGATGAGATCTACATTTTTATACTTTGCCTCATAGTATCTATTTCCCGCATACTCTGTTGTCGTGTACTCTCCAACTTTTTCTAAAATTGGTGCTATCTCTTCGGGCATCGCTCCCATTATCGCTATTTTCATCTTTTTCCTTTGATTTCAAATGTTTCTACAGCAGTGTCAAATTTTGGCAACTTATGCAAGGTCGTGCCATCTCGCTCTAAGATACAACTCCCACCCCAAAATCCAAGTCCATCTTCAAAGCCTACACGGTTAACAAAGATGATCCTTGCATCACACTCAAGAGCTACTTTTTTTAAAATGTTGTACCATTTTTTCTCTATAACAAGTCCATCTGCTTCAAAACCTCGTGCAGGGGAAGCGACAAGGACAATCACATAATCTGGGTCTTGCACAATAAGATCACGGTGGACACTCTCATGCCACATATCTTCACAAACAAGCATCGAGACGCGACCATGGGATGTAAGAAAACTCTCAAAAACATCCCCGGCACTAAAATAGCGAGCCTCTTCAAACATCCCATAATTTGGAAGATGCACTTTTGTGTGCGCACTTAAAAGGGAGCCTTTACTAAAATAAAGCGCTTTATTTTTAAATTTTTTTGCCTCATTGATCGCAGCACCCACAACAATATCTACATCCAAACTTAGCTTTGCAAGTTCGCCGAGCTCTTCTACATCCCAAGCATCTTCAAAAAGTTTATCTTGAAGAATATAACCATTTAAAGAGAGCTCAGGAAAAACGATCAAGTCACTCGTATCTTTATGTTGCAAGACAAGAGAGATCACCTCTTTCAAGTTGCTTCGATTGAGTCTTGGTGCGGTTTGTGCGAGCGTGATCCTCATTTTACTTGCAAACTTCCTCGACAACGCTCGCAAGAGTTTCTCTATCAGAGATATTGAGTGTTGTAAGCTCTTTTGCAATTCTACGATTAAGCCCTTTAAGGACGTTACCATTTCCAAACTCTATGGCCATATCTACATCCGAAGCTATCTCTAAAATAGATTGCTTGTATTTTACAGGGGCCACAAGTTGTTCTTTGAGAAGTTTTACTGCTTCTGCTTTTGTGCGATACGCTTTTGTTGTAACATTAGAGATAATAGGAGCAACAAAATTCTCTTTGAGCATCTTTTGCATTAAAGCTTCAAGTGGCTCTTGTGCAGACTTAAGAAGAGCACAGTGGCTTGCAACTGACATATTGAGTAAAAGTGCACGCTTTGCACCAGCATCTTTAAACGTTTGCTCGAGTGCTTGTAGATCAGCTTTCATCCCTGCAACGACCAATTGACCATCTTGGTTATAATTCGCTGGCCACACTTTTTTTCCATCAGCTTGCGCTAGTGCACAGATCTCTTCAACACTTGAATCATCGAGCCCTACAATTGCCATCATTCCAGCTTCAATCGAAGCACAAGCCTCTTTCATAAGTGCACCACGCTTATGTACAAGCTCTACAGCATCTACATAATCGATCGCTCCACTTGCACATAAAGCTGAGAACTCCCCTAAAGAGTGTCCTAAGAACAAAGCTGGTTTTAGATCTGGACAACTCTCTTGAAACAAACGATACGCAATCATCTGAACGAGTAAGATCGCAGGTTGTGTATATTCTGTTTCGTTGATCTTTTCATTTTCTTCAAAGATCAAAGATTTAAAATCAACCCCTATGCGCTCTGAAGCTTTTGCAAACATCTCTTTTGCAATATCATAATTTTCGTAAAAATCTTTTCCCATTCCAATAGCTTGTGAACCTTGTCCAGCAAAGATCATTGCAATTTTTTTTGACATATTTTTTCCTTATAGATATTCTTTATTATCAGCGATTTTTTTTCTTAATGTGTTTCTATTGAGACCCAATTTATCAGCAAGTTGTAACTGTGATTTAAACTTATTGAGACCCGCTTTAATCAAAGGGGTCTCATAGAGATAGAGAAACTTTTTATAATCATTATTTGAACCAATCTTTGTAGAAAGATAGTTCTCCATAATACCTATCAATTCACGATCCCCGATATCTTGAAGTAAGTAATTTATCATTACCTGTCTACGAAGAGAGTTCGCATTTTGACTCAAGTCAGGCACAATTTTTTTTGTATCAAAAGAGTTTACATCCCCACCAAAAAGCTTAGAGGCTTCTTTTGTAAATCTTTGGATCAAAAAACTTACATCCTCTTGCCTTTGAGATAAAGGTGGAATACTAAACTTTACACTAAAAAGTTCTTCAACAGAGTCATCTAAAAAAGTCTCTTTTGCAGTCGCAACGACATGTGTAGAGTTTTTTTGTATCATATCTGTAATTGTTTTTATATTTGGTGCATTATGGAGGTTTAGAATCACAACTTTATGGGAACTCTCTAAAGTAGTTAATAATTCATCAAAATCAGATGCATCCATGATTGGAGCATCTGGAAGTATATAGTGAGCCAAACTTTGTTTTCCTACACCATCTTCTCCTAATATCAAAGAATTGACAGTGAGTGTTTTTAAAAGATTAGCTGTTTTAAATGCCTCTTTTGAAGCATCAGAAGCAGTTATAAAACTAGTGGCATCCACAACCACTGCCACCACCAGTACCACAACAACCAGAATTATCCGGCTTGTTCTCAGCAGGAATACCAGTCATTGCCTCTTCTGCAGAAGCATCACGTACATTATTGATAGTTACACTAAACATCAAATCTTTTCCAGCTAATGGATGATTAAAATCGATAAGAACATTTTCTTCACCGATCTCTTTTACAATCACTTGAACCGTTCCACCATCTTCGCCTTGACCATAAAGACTCATACCAATTTCTAAATCGATCCCTGCAAATTGATCTTTTGGTACTTCTTGTTGTGCTTCTTGATTGTATTCACCATACGCATCTACAGCTTTTACAAGAACATCACCTTTTTCACCAATCGTCATATTAGCGATTCCATTCTCTAGTCCTGGAATAATTTGACCTTTGCCAAACATAAATACTAAAGGTGCTCCACCAACATTACTATCTACTACTTTATCACCATCACGTACTTCATATTGTAAAGATACTATTTGATTTGCTTCGATTGCCATTTATTAAGCCTTCCTATTTGTTTTCGCGATTTTATCATAAAAAGCTATATGTTTACTGAAAAAAAGTCTCTTAGTTTAAAGTTTGAAGACGTTTTTTCGCTTCCTTAGCTTCGGATGTATTTGGATATTTAGCCACTACACCATCATAAAAAGATTTTGCATTACTCAAATCACCTGTTTCTTGCATCGATATAGCTGTATAGAGAATGAGCTCAGGCATATAAGATGCTTTAGAGTACAAAGAGGCACTTTTTTTAAAGTATGCGATTGCATCTGCAAAGTTTTTACGCTTGTAATACATATTTCCTATCATATAATGGGAATACGCAGGCTTGTAGTTTTTATCTATAAGATGCTTATAATAGATTATCGCATCTGTATAGTACTTTTTGTCATAAAAAGCTTTTGCCTTATTGTAGACCTCTGCTGAAGCCATACTCTCAAGAGGAGACTTACTTGGAGCACTCGTAGTTTTACTTGCACCTTGGAGCTCTTTTGAAACAAGCTCTTTAAACTTGTTGACATCGTCGATCAAAGCATTAAACTCATCTTTATGAACATAAGTGCCCTGAATCTTGTCAACAGCTTTTGATAACTCTGCAAGAGCTATTTTCATTTGATCTAAAGACTGCGTGTTTGAGTCTACGATAGCAAGCACTCTTTTTTCAAAAAGATCTGCATTCTCCAAACTCTTGTTATCTTGTTCCATAAGTACAGCTATACTTCGTTTATTTTCATGCGCTTTGATTCCCATACTCTCAACAATACTTTGAAGTCCATCTATTCGCTCTCGTAAAGAATCAACCTGATTCGCTTGATTTGAAGTTGAAGTTAATACTTTTTTGAGGTTTTTCTTATTTTGAAGAATGATCTCTTCAGATGGAGTAAGCCCGTAAGGAGACTCGTTATTGAGATTGCCAGCACCGAACGCAGAAGGTTCGGAGGCATTGAGAAGCAGAGGCACAAAAGTTACTAAAATAGCAACAATTATACGTACATTCATAGTTTACTATTATGGAAGAAGTTTAAAGTCTACACGACGATTTTTCGCCCAGCACTCTCTTGTTTTCTCAGTACAACTTGGATTGCTCTCACCATAACTTACCATAGTGATACGAGATGCATCAACACCCTCAGCAACTAAAGCATTTTTTACAGTGTTTGCTCTTTTAAGACCAAGTGCGAAGTTATATTCATCACTTCCCCACTCATCACAGTTTCCTTCGAGTTTTACAGTAAAGTTACTTGTAGCGTTTTTTGCAATCGTTGCATCATTTGCTACATTTTCTTTCATATCTGAACGAATAGCAAACTTATCAAAATCAAAATATACAGACAACAAGTCTTTCTCTAATGCAGCCATGCTCATCTCATTGCTATCAGCACTCTCCATAGAACCCTCAGACGCCACTGCAGTCGCATCTTCAGAAACTGTTTCAGTTTTAACTGTCTCTACTTCTTGAACTGGCTGATTTACCACCTCTTCAGCAGGAGCATCAACAACTGGCTCTTTCGAGCTACATCCACTTAATACTAAAAGTGCTATTGCAACACTTGAGAAAACTAATTTTTTCATCTATTTATACCTTAAAATTGGAATTTAGATATTGTACCTAAAAATTCCTAATAGAGCGAATACAATGATAAAAATGAGTATTTTTTGTTAGCTACTTACCAATCTATAGCTTGTATTTTTCCATACTTTAAAGGAAAAAGATAGTTTTTATTATGTTCTAACCTTATAATCCCTAAAGAGCTTTGCGCCTTGTAATTTTTAATAAAGAGTATCGCATCCCCATCTTTGGAAAATCGTGGAAACTCATTGACCCCAGTTGCTGTGAGCCTTCTTATAAAGTCTGTTTGTGTTGATATGAGGTGCAGGTTAAAAGTGTTTCTTGAAAAAGCATTAGAGCTTTCACGTGCTTTGTAAACAATATATTTTCCATTCACACTACAAGAGGAGTTACTCTGTCCATAATAGACCATCTGCTCTACTCGGTTTGTTTTCATATCTTTTGAAAATATATTTGGATACCCTAGTCTGTTTGAAACAAATACGATCATATCTGATCCAAAAAACTGCCCATTCACATCGATTCCAGAATAGTTTGTAAGCTGTTGGATCTTCTTTGTGTTCTTATCAAAAAGATAGATATCTGGCTGCCCTTTTGGTGCCATAGTAAGGAGAAGCTTATTTCCATCTATGCTTACATCCGAACATACGAGCATTCCATCTGAAGATATCAAACTCTTGCTCTCACCCGAAGAGAGATCTACATATTTCAAGATCGGCTTTTGCCCGTCTAGGGATGTATAGTAAAATCCATTTTGCTGTTGATTCGCCCATTTTGGAAAAATATTATAGCCACCTTTGACGGCAACATGCTGATACTCTAATGTATAATCAGATATGACGATCTCACTTACTTTAGCATCGATCATTCGAGAGAAAATCACTTTTTTCTTCATCCACTCAACGGATGGTGCTCCCATATAATTATTGATATCATATGCAATCGCATGAGACACGAACATATAAACATTTTTCGCACCAATTCTATAGTTCTTTTTAAAAGCGATCTCACCCTCTTTGATAAGCTTCATCTCAACATTTAAAGAGCTATCATCCGCCTGAGACATCTTGTAACGCAAAACATAGTTTTTATCTTTGTTCTCTACCAATACATCCGTATCATTAAAATGTGTTTTGAGATAGTGTCTATCAACATTAAAGAGAGAAAGTACATTCAGATCAGCCACTAAAGATTTAAAAAATTGCAATTTAAAAGTGTCATCAAAATTGATCGATGCATCTTCAACTGCTATAGAGGGAAGTGCCTCCACTTTCTTTACTACCTCAATGGTAGCATCGCTACTCATCGCAAGGCTCACAAGTAACATAAACATCATAATAATTTTCAAAATCTACTCCTCTGATCTCAGTATAATAATATAATTTCCACTTTTATTCTCTGGATTTACAGGGAATACAACACCCCTCAATCTTGCCTTTACTCTATCACTCTCTTCATTGAGAAGCTGATTGCTTGAATAGTTCAAAATTCTAAAATCTAACATCTTGCCAAGTGCGCTAAGTTCAATCACTGCACGAACGCTGTTACCTTGAGAATTTTGGGGTGGATGGAAATGCTTATAAACAATGGCTTGAATTTTAGCACGATATTCATTAACCTCGTTCCCAGTTGAAGAGGATTTTTTTGCATCACTTCCCTCTTCACTCGTAATCGATTCAATTTTTTTAGACAAAGAATCAACTTCTTGTGTTTTAGTTTTCTTTATACGTTTTTGAATCTCTTGAAACCTTTTGGTATCTACTGGCTTCTTCTCTTGTATTTTTTCTTTTTTTATCTCTTTTGTCCACACATTATTAAAGAGATCTCCCACATCGATATCTTGCGCTTGCGTCTCTGGCTCTTGGGTTTGTTCCTCTTGAACAGTTGGAGCCTCTATTGTTTTGTCCACACTCGCACTCTTATTTTGTACGTCTGAGTTTGTAAGGTCAATAGAGATGGAGATAAAATCATCTTTTTTAAGTGCAAAAATATGGTTTTTCGAGGATGTAAAAAGCATATAAGCAAAAAGGGATAAAAAAAATAAAAAGAGTGCAAGTGCCAAAAAGCCACTTGCATAAAAAAGGGTGTTATCTCTAGCCATTGGTCGCTAAAGAAACCTCAGTAAATCCGGATTGTTTTACAGCTGCTAATATAGACATAACAACACCATAATCCAAACTTCTATCTGCACTAATAAGTACACTAGCTTTGAGGTCTAACTTTCTTGAATATTTGTAAAAATTATCCTCAAATGAGTTGAGATCAAAGTTATCTTTATTTACCTGGAGCGTCCCATCTTTTTTGATAGTAATATGCACAGGGGGAATTTTTGATATTTGCTTTGTTACAGAACCTTGAGGAAGTTTAATATTCTCTTCATAGACTATATTTGGAGCTATAACCATCAATATAGCTAATAAAACCAACATCACATCCACAAGTGGTGTGATATTGAGCTCAGGTTTATCGTCCCAATCGTATAACATTATGAAGCTTTTCGAGCGAGGATCGCATCTCTTTGCATCTGAATAAAGCCGATAAGTTCAAAAGATTTTCTATTGAGAATCTGATGGTAGGTATAAGCAAAGATCGCCACAAAAATACCCGCTGCAGTCGCAATAAGAGCATCAGAAACACCACCTGATATAATAGACATGCTTCCAGAACTTTGCCCAATATGAGTAAAGGTATCCAAAATAGAAACAACTGTTCCAAAAAGACCAATAAAAGGGGTAGTTGATGCAAATATAGAGAGAATAGAGAGCCCTTTTGTTGCTTCTTTCGTAGCTGCTAGCATAGCAAGATCGAGAAGCTCTTTTGTTGTATTGGAACTTGTTTTTATAAAATGGTTTAAAAAGGAGTTATCTTTGACACTTGATGCGCCTAAAAGTAAAGATTCTAGTGAAATATTTTCTTTTTCAAGCCAAGTATTGATCATAAGATAGCGGTAGAAAAACACCCAGTTAAGGATGATGAAGTAGATCGACAAAAGAGCAAGTACACCCAAAGTAACTGGGTGACTTTTTAAATAAAAATCTATGAGCTCGTTCGTCATACTATTATATTAATTTTTTAGCTGCAGATTCTATTTTTGCAGAAACAGAAGCTATAGCTGGATTTGAATCAGCAATTGAGTTAAGAAGTTCTTGAGCATCTTCAAGAGCTTTAGAGATAGCAGATTCACTCTCACCACGAATAGCAACAGCACCCTCTACCAAAACAATAACTTTTTCCTCATCAACGTTGACAACGCCCCAGTTGATTAAGATCGATTCGACTGATTTATCTTCTTTTTCGATATCAATAACACCCGCTTCTAATAAAGTAGAAAGAGAAGCGTGGTTTGCAAGGACACCGAATTCACCCTCTTCACCAGGAAGAGTTACACTAATAGCTTCACCATTAAAGATTTCACCATTAGGAGTGAGGATTTCAAGTTTTAACTTATCCATTACAGTCCTTTAGTTGCCAAAGAATTATTTTTCTTTAGATTTAAGTTTCTCAGCTTTTTCTATAGCCTCATCCATTCCACCAACCATGTAGAACGCCATCTCAGGCATATGGTCGAATTCACCACTTAAGATCCCTTTGAATCCTTTAATAGTGTCTTCTAAAGAAACATATTTACCAGGAGCACCTGTAAATACCTCTGCAACGAAGAATGGTTGTGATAAGAATTTCTCAATCTTACGTGCACGCTCAACAACATTTTTATCTTCTTCACTAAGCTCATCCATACCAAGAATAGCAATGATATCTTGAAGATCTTTATATTTTTGAAGTGTTTGTTGAACACCACGTGCTACATTGTAATGCTCTTCACCTAAAATTTGTGGATCAAGTAATCTTGAAGTTGAATCGAGTGGATCAACTGCAGGATAGATACCTTTTTCAGCAATTTTACGGTTTAGTACTGTTGTTGCATCTAAGTGAGCAAATACAGAAGCTGGAGCCGGGTCAGTTAAGTCATCCGCTGGTACATATACCGCTTGAACAGATGTAATTGAACCATTTTTCGTAGATGTAATACGATCTTGAAGAGCACCCATCTCACGAGCAAGAGTTGGTTGGTAACCAACAGCTGAAGGGATACGTCCAAGAAGTGCTGACATTTCAGAACCTGATTGAGCAAAACGGAAAATATTATCGATGAACATAAGAACATCTAGTTTCTTCTCATCACGGAAATACTCAGCCATTGTAAGACCAGTAAGAGCGATACGGTTACGTGCTCCTGGTGGTTCACTCATTTGACCGTAGCACAGTGCAACTTTGTCAAGTACGTTTGAATCTTTCATCTCGTAGTAAAGGTCATTTCCTTCACGTGTACGCTCACCAACACCAGCAAAAACAGAAAGACCGTCATGACCGTGTGCAACGTTGTGGATAAGCTCCATAATGATAACTGTTTTACCAACACCAGCACCACCGAAGAGTCCAACTTTTCCACCTTTAGCATATGGTGCTAAAAGGTCAACAACTTTAATACCTGTTTCAAACATCTCAGTTGTAGTTGATTGATCTACAAGTGGTGGTGGAGCACGGTGAATTGACCAAGTAGGAGCATCAGTAACCTGCTCACCACCATCAATTGTTTCACCGATAACGTTAAAAATACGTCCAAGTACTTTTTCACCTACTGGAACTTTAATTGGAGCACCTGTAGCTTTTGCATCCATTCCACGAACAAGACCTTCACTCATATCCATTGCAATCGTTCTTACACGACCATCACCTAAGTGTGCTGCAACTTCAAGAACTAAACGGAACACGTTCCCTTCTACATTTACATTTACTTCAATTGCTTCGTTAATTACTGGAAGATATCCATCAAAATCAACATCAACAACTGGACCCATAACCTGGCTAATTTTACCAATCATATTTTTCTCCATTATTTCATAGACTCCACACCACTTATTATCTCAATAAGCTCAGTAGTAATAGCTGCTTGTCTAGCTTTATTAAATTTAACATTTAATGATTTCACCATATCTTTAGCATTATTCGTTGCAGCATCCATAGCTTGCATACGAGCACTGTGCTCCGCTGCAACAGAATCGATCAATGAGTAGTACATATTGTACTCTACATATTTATTCACTAAAGAGTCTAGCATATGCTCTTCATCTTGTGCTTCCACTTCGATCACAGAACTTTGAACATCATCACACTCAAATTGTTCTGTATCTACAGGAAGAACTTTATTTACATGTAGCTCTTGGGTGATCATATTTTTATACCCATTATAAACTACATGAACAGCATCGATCTTTCCATTTTTATAATCTTCTATAGAAGCTTTAATAAATTCGTCAGATCTTACTTTATCAGGTTTTGAACTTAAATCAGTGACCTCGTCAAAAAGTTCAATTTCATTGTATTTAAAGTATTCAATACCTTTTTTACCGACTCCACGTAAACGCACTTTGACATCTTGTTCTTTGTAGCTTGCGATCAATTTATTTACAGCTTTAATAGTTTGAACATTAAAACCACCACATAAACCTTTATCTGCAGTTACAAAAACGATGTCAACCATTTTTGGGTTTTCAATCGTCATGAAACAACGATTATCAATCCCGCCAACTTTATTACATTTAATGCGCCCAGCTATTTCGGCAATAACCTGATTCATTTTTTCAGCGTAAAGACGAGAGCGTTTTGCTAACTCTTCTGCACGGCGAAGCTTTGCAGTAGATACAAGCTTCATTGCACGAGTTGTCTTCTGAGTGCTTGTAACACTCTTTATCTGTCTCTGAATATCTTTCAAGTTTGCCATTAAATAATCCTTATGCTACCACGAAAGTAGATTTGAACTCTTCAAGTGCTTTTTTCATTAATGCATTTGTTTCATCATCAACTTTTGAAGTGCTTCTAATGTTCTCAAAGATTTGAGGATAAGATGCTTCAACAAATGGATAAAGTTCAGCTTCAAAGCGAACAACATTTGAAGCGTCCATATCATCAAGGTAACCTTCATTTCCAGCGAAAATGATCATAACTTGCTTCTCTACTGAAAGTGGAGAGAAAGGTGGTTGCTTAAGAACCTCTACCATTCTTTGACCACGCTCAAGTTGATTACGAGAAACTTCATCAAGGTCAGATGCAAACTGAGCAAATGCTTGAAGTTCACGATACTGAGCAAGATCAAGTCTAAGTGTACCAGCAACTTGTTTTGTTGCTTTAATTTGCGCAGCACCACCAACACGAGATACAGAAAGACCAACGTTGATCGCTGGACGAATACCTGAGTTGAAAAGATCAGTTTCTAAGAAGATCTGACCATCTGTGATAGAGATAACATTTGTTGGGATGTATGCAGCTACATCTCCCGCTTGTGTTTCAATAATTGGAAGAGCAGTTAAAGATCCAGCTCCCTCTTCATCACTTAATTTTGCAGCTCTCTCTAAAAGTCTTGAGTGGATATAGAATACATCCCCTGGATATGCTTCACGACCTGGAGGGCGACGAAGAATAAGTGACATTTCACGGTAAGCTACAGCGTGTTTTGAAAGATCATCATATACGATAAGACCATGTCTTGCGTTATCACGGAAATACTCACCCATAGTAACACCAGTATATGGAGCTAAGAATTGAAGTGCAGCAGCTTCAGCAGCTGTAGAAGATACAACGATTGTATATTCCATTGCACCATGCTCTTCTAAACGGCGAACGATTTGTGCTACTGTTGATTCTTTTTGACCAACTGCAACGTATACACAAACAACACCATTTCCTTTTTGGTTAATGATAGTATCCACTGCTACAGTTGTTTTACCAGTTTGTCTATCACCAATAATAAGCTCACGTTGACCACGACCAATTGGAACAAGTGCATCAATCGCTTTAATACCAGTTGCCATTGGCTCATGAACAGATTTTCTTTCCATAATACCAGGTGCTTTTTCCTCTACGAAACGTGTTTCACTTGCTTCGATTGGACCTTTTCCGTCAATTGGCTCACCAAGAGCATTTACAACACGCCCTAAAAGTGCATCACCAACTGGTACACGAAGAAGTTTTCCTAGTCTTTTTACAGACATACCCTCACGAAGTTGATCTCCAGAACCAAGAATTACAACACCTACGCTGCCCTCTTGAAGGTTCATTACTAAACCTCTTGTTCCATCTTCGAACTCAACCATTTCTCCTGCCATAACCTTGCTAAGTCCGTAAACTTGAGCAACACCATCAGCGTAAGAAACAATTTTACCAGTTTCGTTAATATCAACACTTAGTTCAAAGTTATCAATACGCTCTTTAATTATTGAGCTGATTTCATCAGCTTGAATTTTTGCTACCACTACTTGTTCTCCTCTCTATGAAGTTAAATTGCTTTTACAATATGTTCTATAATTTGACTATTAATTCTTGCTTGAGAAAAGTTAATCTCTACACCAAGATCTTCAACATCTACTTTGATTCCATCAAAATCATTTTTGATAAACTCTAAAGTGATGCTTGCATCAAATTTATTCCCAAGACCAGTACTTAGATCTTTCATTACCTGTGGATCAATGTTGCTATCACTATAAACTTTACCGCTATATGTTTTTGTTAAGTCTGCGATATCTTTTCTTAAACACTCAGCAACTGCTGGAATGATAAGAATACGCTTGTTCTCAACTAATATTTTGATAAAATTTTCAATCTCTTTAGAATCAGTATCTTTTACTGCTCCTAATAAGATCTCAAGTTTTTGCTCTTTTGTCACATTAGGACTGCACACTATTTCCATAAACTTTGTGTCATTAAATGATTGAGACAAAGCAAAAAAGACAGTGCTTAATTTCTTCACTGTTTCTATATCTAAGCCACTTGTTAGCGCTTTAACATATCTTTTTGCAATTAGTTCTTCCATCTACGCCACCTTCTTTAGGATAACATTCGCCATAGCTTCTTTATCAAAACCATCAGCACTTTGGCTCAATGTATCATTGAGAACATCTTCAACAACACCACGAACCATTTTTCTTTGTTCGAATTCCATCAAAGACTCATGTTGTTTTGATAAAGATTCCAAGTCATTCTCACACTGAGACATGATGTTATCATTTAGAATCTTGTTCTCTTTTTTAGACAAAGCAGCTAGATCTTGTGCATACTTTTCAGCATCAGAAATTTTTGCTAAAGCCTCTTTTTTAAGAGCCATAGATTCATTTAATTTGTCTTGAACTTTTTGCAATTCATCTGCGATAGATTGCGATCTTGAATTAAAATAATTCTTGACTGGTTCAGCAATTAAATACCATATTAAACCTGCAAATATTAAAA
Source organism: Sulfurimonas sp. (assembly GCA_034005845.1). Lineage (GTDB taxonomy): Bacteria > Campylobacterota > Campylobacteria > Campylobacterales > Sulfurimonadaceae > Sulfurimonas. The sequence continues at coordinate 75,939 of JAVETX010000001.1, forward strand.
AGTTTACTGTTCTTTGAACAATATCAGTATCTGCATGTTCTGCATTAGTGCCAGATGCTAATGCATAAGTTGATATCAATAGCATAAATACTAAAATTCTACTCACATTACATCCTTATACTTGACTAAGTTTAGCTTTTACAGCTTCTTTAAACAATGGAACCTGTGACATTAATTCACTTGTTAATTGTTCTTTTGATTTAGCGAGTGACTCTTTAAACTCTAAATAATCACTAGCTAGCTCAGTACGCTTAGCCTCCAACTTACTCTCTGCTAACTCTTTAGCATCCATAACAACCTTCTCTCTTAGAGCAGAAGCTTCCAGTTTTGCATTCATAATTATTGATTCTGCTTTAGCATTCAACTCTCTGATTTCATCATCATTAGACCCGATTTTTTGCAAGTCTCTTTTGATATCATCATTACGTTTATTCATATAAGCAAATAATGGATTATAAAGCCAACTGTTTAGAACTGCGATAAGTGTAAGAAATACGACTAATGTAGCTATAAGTAGTATCGGGTTTATATCTAACATAGCACCTCCTAAAAGTTGCGCAATTATACTATGTGGAAATTGAAAGGATAGTTAAATTTCAAATTTTTTTAAAAGAATTTTTATTTTTTTGATTAATTTATATGCAGTGAGTGCTCGAATGCACTCTAATTTTTGAATAAAGTAAGAAATTGCTCGATTTGGTTTTCATCTTCAAACTCTATAGTAAGTTTGTTTTGTGAAAATTTTGATTTATACCCAAGTGTATCAAATCTCTCTTTGATAGATGAAAAATCATACGCAAATTTCTCTTTTTCTTGTGGCGTGAAAACTTTCGTCTCTTTCATATTTTTGATCATCGCTTCTACTTCACGAACGCTAAGTTTTTGCCCGATGATAGAGTTTACGATAAGTTGTTGTTGCTTCTCATCAAGCCCGATCAGAACTTTTGCGTGACCCGCTGTGATCTTTTTTTCTACAAGAGCTTTTTGTGTTTTTTGTGATAACTGTGTTAATCGTAGTGTGTTTGTGATATGCGCACGGCTTTTGTGAATCATAGTAGAGAGCTCATCATGTGTGATCTCATGAATCTTAATAAGTTCACTATATGCATAAGCAAGTTCGATCGCGTTGAGTTCATCTCTTTGGATATTCTCAATAAGCGCCAATTGACGCATCTTGTCGTTATCACTATTTACAACAATAGAGCGGATCGTTTTGAGTTTTGCGAGTTTTGAAGCACGAAATCTTCGCTCACCTGCAACCAAAACATAGCCATCTATATCTTCAGTGACTACGATAGGCTGGAGAAGTCCGTTGTGTTTGATAGAGTCTGAAAGCTCTTGAAGAGATTCATCATCAAAGGTTTTTCTTGGCTGAAATGGATTTGGACGAATATCTTTGAGCGATATCTCTACTACAGAATCTTTTTGCGTTCCCTCATTTTCGTATGCTTCATCAATTTCACCTAAAAGCGCATCTAAACCTCGTCCTAACTTTTGTGACTTCATTACTTGATAATCGCCTGTGCTAAATTTTGGTATGCAATAGACCCACTTGATTTTACATCATACAAAATCGCAGGTTTTCCAAAAGATGGAGATTCTGCAAGTTTTACATTTCTAGGAACTACGATAAATTTTTCGAACTCATCTTTAAAAAGTTTCCCTTTAAAGTGCTGTTTTAGATCTGCATACACTTGCTTTGAAAGGTTATTTTGCGCACTAAACATCGTAGGTAAAAAACCTTTGACTGTGAGTTTAGGATTGATCGATTTTCTCACAAGTTTTACGGTATTAAGAAGCTGTGCCAAACCTTCAAGTGCAAAAAATTCACACTGAATCGGGATAATGACTGAGTTCGATGCAGAAAGCGCATTGATCGTCATTGGTCCTAAAGCTGGCGGAGAATCGATGATGATATAGTCATAATCTTTTTTGACACTCTCTATCGCACGCTTTAAAACAAGCTCGCGCCCTTTTGCATTATCTGCGTCATAGTACTCTTTTTCAATTCCAACCAAACCTATATTAGATGGAGCTAAATGAAGTGTAGGAAGATCTGATTTTAAGATAATGTCTTTAATTTTTTTCGTGCCAATGAGAACATGATAGATATTGAACTCATAATCATTTCTGTGAAAACCAAGGGACGTCGTAGCATTTGCCTGTGGATCAGAATCAATTAAAAGTACTTTTTTTTCTGCTACAGCAAGTGATGCTGCCAGATTTACAGCGGTAGTTGTTTTCCCAACTCCACCCTTTTGATTTGCAATTACAATTACTTCGCTCATCTTATACTAAATATCCTCTCGCCATTGCTAATGATAGAGCCATCACTCAGGAGTGTCGCCTCTTTTAGTGATATCACACCATCTTCATTATGTGTGAAAAATTTTTTACTCTTGCAAAATTCTAACTCATATTTACTAAAAACTTGCTTCCATGAAATATTATTTTCTAGTTTATTGAAATATTTTTCTAACAAACTTTTTTTCTCTACAGAGATATCCAAAACACCAAATCCCTCGGGTGCTTTTTTAAGGTTTAAGCCTATACCACAAATTATATTTTGCCCTACAATATGGGTAATTGCCCCACCGATCTTCTTCTCTTTGAGATAAAAATCATTGGGCCATTTGAGCCATACATCCGAAGACAATTCTGCGAGAACCTCTTTGAGAAGAAAGGAGAAATAGATACTTGAAGATTCAAGTTTGAGATCTTTTGGAAGTGAGTCCAAAGGAAGCACAAAAGAGAAAAAAAGATTTCCATCTAGTCCTCTCCATGCGTTTCCTCGACTCCCTATCCCCTGTGTTTGCAACTGGGCTACAACTGCAGAGGGGATCTCAATCTCGCCAGACCTCACACGCTCTTTAAGATATGTTTGTGTCGAATCTACAGACTCAAGAAAGAGTATCTTCAAGAGTAAGCCTTTTTCCATTAATATAGGAAGAAATATCCATCTCTTTTTTTGACTCTGGCTGTACTCTAGAAATACGAATACTCCCTTTTTTACATCCCACGCGAATACTTTGCGCATCTATAGAGAGGATCTCTCCCTCTTTATTGTGCGACTCACACTCTTCTAAGCTGATCTGTTTGAGTTTTAAACCGCTTTGTAAATAGATTCCAGGCCAAGGGGTAAAGGCTCTGTACATATTATAAAGTATTTGCGCATCATCAAAAGTGATGGCACCATCTGCTTTGGTAACTTTCTTACACAAAGATGCTTGAGACTCATCTTGAGTTCTTGGGATGTAAGCGTCATAGTTTTGCAACACATCGATCGTTAAATCTGCAGCAATATGAGTCAGCTTACTAAAAAGCTCTTCTGCCATCATATCCTCTGCTACATCCAAGGTTTCTATCTTGATAATAGCACCCGTATCAAGCCCCTCTTCCATAAGCATCGCCGTCACGCCTGTTTTTTTATCACCATGAAGGAGTGTTTGCTGAATCGGACTAGCACCTCTATACTGAGGCAAAATAGAAGCGTGAAGATTGATACACGGAGCGTGATCAAGTATCGCCCGTGGCAATATCTGCCCATAAGCAGCAACCACAATATAATCACACTCAATTTTTAAAAGCTCTGCAACCACATCAGCATCACGCAATCGATTAGGTTGATACACCTCTATATTATGCTCTTGTGCTAAGGTTTTTACAGGGGGAGGTGTAAGGATTTTTTTTCTCCCGACTGGTTTATCTGGTTGGGTATAAACAGCGACTACATCCAAAGAGTCTGTAGCGATCAATTTTTCTAAAATAACTTTTGCATAATCGGGTGTCCCCATAAAAATGATTTTCATTTTTGCGCCTTGAAATAGGTTCCACCCTTATGCTCTTTATCGAGCATAAAGCTTTTTACATCACTAAGATCAAATCCACTCGATAGAAACATATCAGTTTTATTATTGAGTAAATACGAAGCAGCTTTAAGCTTGGTCACAATCCCACCCGTTGCAAAGATATTATTTGGGGTCACATCTTTTTGTAACTCACTTTGCTCTATCTTCTCTACCACTTTGAGCACTTTTGCATCGGTATGCACACGAGGATCACAATCGTAATATGCATCTATATCTGACAAAATGATCAAAATATCCGAGTCAGTGTGTTTGGTAATATAAGCTGAGAGCTGGTCGTTATCTCCAACCACTAGCTCATCGGTTGCTGTTGCATCATTTTCATTGACAATAGGGATCACACCATTTTCTAAGAGTGTATCAACTGTGTCTTTGATTCTTTTGATATCATCGATCTTATTCAGGTTTGCTGCAGTGACGAGTACTTGTGCTGTAAGTACCTCATGTTTTAAAAATTTTCTCGCATAGGTTTTCATCAATACTGGTTGCCCAATAGCCGCGAGAGCTTGTTTGTTTTTTATGATAGATCGATCAAGACGCAGCTTTGTATATCCAGCAGCTACCGCACCAGAGGAGACAAGGATCACCTCATTATTTTTTTTGAGTTCACACAAAAAATCTACAAGTGCTTGCATACGCTCTAAAGCGATCGTTCCATCTTGCGTTAAAACAGCACTTCCTACTTTAACAACGACACGTTTCATTAGCTTCTAGTCGACTGCACAAGATTGAAAAGAGCATATTTGAGTGGCTCTATATTTTTATTTGTCGCTGATGAGATAGGCACCACAAAATAAGGAAGTTCTCTATCATAGCCAAGTGTTTCATCAGCACTCTCTTGGATAAAATATGGAAGATTTGCATCAAAATCAAGATCATTTGAACGATTTGCTTTGAGTCCTAAAAGAGTTAAAAACTCATTGATCATTCCATCAATATCTTCTTGTGGGATAATATCTACACGTGTAAGAGCAATAGCATATTTATTATGTGCTAAAGACTCCGAAAAAGATGCTATCTCACTTTTGAGTGTTTCGATCTGCTCTTGAAGTGTTCTATAAGAGCCAAGATCGATCATATAGAGTAGGTTTTTTGTACGCTCTATATGGCGTAAGAACTCGATCCCTAAGCCTTTTCCCTCATGTGCACCACCGATAATTCCTGGAATATCCGCCATGACAAAAGATTCAAAATCTCCAATATTGACCTGTCCAAGCTTTGGTGTAAGAGTCGTAAACTCATAATTTGCGATCTCTGGGCGTGCATTAGAAACCGTAGATATTAAAGTCGATTTTCCAACATTTGGAAAGCCCACAAGCCCTACATCCGCGATCAGTTTGAGATCAAGCTTAATATGACGTGTCTCCCCTTTTTCTCCAGGTTGTGCATAGGTTGGTCTTTGATTTGTTGAAGATTTAAAGTGAGTATTTCCAAGTCCACCTTTTCCACCTTCTAAAAACATCACCTCTTGCCCATCTTCGAGCATATCAAAAAGGACTTCGCCTGTATCACTATCGATAATCTGTGTTCCTGGTGGAACGATCACTACTTTTTTAGCCCCTGACTTTCCAGTCATATTGGAACCCTCTCCAGGCTTACCATTTTCTGCTTTGATATGCATCTTCTTTTGAAAATGGGAAAGTGTATGGGTGTTGTTGTCACAACGAAACCAAATCGAGCCACCTTTTCCACCATCGCCACCATTTGGACCGCCGTTTACTACGAACTTTTCACGACGAAATGCTACACATCCTTGTCCACCTTTTCCCGATGAAACTGTTAATTCAACACTATCTGTAAACATTTTTAAATCCTTGGCTTTGCTTGAATACTTAAAAATCCACTACTTAATTATAGGAAAAAGTAAATTGTTAAATATTTAAATTTTTAGGCGGAGTGCCTCTTAGTTTTGAAGATAAAATATTTGGGCGCAAGGCCCAAATATCTAGTAGAATTATGCAGCAGGTACGATTGAAACTTGTTGACGTTTTTTGTCTTTTCTTTCAAACTTAACAACACCATCAACAAGTGCGTAGATAGTATGATCTTTTCCCATACCAACGTTTGTACCTGGATGAACTTTTGTTCCTCTTTGGCGAATAATGATGTTACCAGCTACTACAGCCTCACCACCATATTTTTTTACACCAAGTCTTCTACCAGCCGAATCACGATTATTCTGTGTACTACCCTGACCTTTTTTGTGTGCCATCTCAAATCTCCTTAGTTAGTTTAGCTTATGCAGCTATTTTCGTGATACGAACACGAGTGAAGTCTCTTCTGAAACCTCTTTTAACTTTACTGTCTTTACGACGACGCTTTTTGAAAGTGATAACTTTTCTATCACGACCTTCGTTGATAACTTCAGCAGTTACAACAGCTCCTTCTACGAATGGAGCTCCTACTTTAAGTTCACCAGCGTTTACTGCTAAAACTTCTTTAATTTCGATAGAAGCTTTTGGCTCAAGAGACATATTGTCAAATTTTAATATGTCACCCTCTTGAACTTTATATTGCTTACCACCATTTTTGATAATTGCGTACATCTACTGTCCTTAATCTTTAATACTCAAAACCTAAGTCAAGAAAACAAAATATTCATAATCCATAGGTTTTATTCTACAAAAAGTGCGGAATTATACCCATCTAAGCTTTAAGTTTTGTTTAATTGTTATTTAAATTCTTGAATACATTTTTTTCAAACTCTATAAATTAACATAAACTTGAATCGCAATTGTAACACAAAGCTCTTTGGATTGCACGAAAATTGTAGGAATCTTTCAAACTTCGTCTTTAAAGTATTTGTTTTTCATATAATTTTCATATACTGTTCATATAATTAGCCCAAACAATATAAAGGTTGGAAAGATGCACTCACTTAAAAAATGTGTAATTTGTGCGATTTTTATCGCTTCTACATTAGTTGCCTCTACGCATAAGTGGGGCTATACAGGACACGATGGTCCAGAACACTGGGGAGAGCTTGATTCTGAGTTCAAAGAGTGTGCAATAGGAAAACAACAATCTCCTATCAATATCACGCATGAGATCGAAGTGCACGAGGGGGAGTTGGATCCTATCGAGTTTCATTATGATAGTGAAACAACACATGTGATCAACAATGGGCACACAGTTCAGGTCAATATGGCAGATGGAAGCTATATGATCATAGATGATAAAAAATTCTTCCTCAAACAGTTTCACTTTCACTCACCAAGTGAAAATGAGATCGAGGGAGTTGAGTTTCCGCTTGAAGCACACTTAGTTCACGTAGCAAATGATGGGGCTTTAGCGGTTGTGGCGATCCTCTTTGAAGAGGGAAAACCAAACCTAGTACTTGAACATGTATGGGCGCATATGAATGAAGAGATCGATTCTAAGGTCGATTTTCACATCCCAGCAAAAGAGATCACAGACTTTTTGCTCCCACACAATAGAAGTTATTTCCGTTTTATGGGATCACTCACAACTCCTCCATGTACAGAGGGTGTACGATGGTTCGTTTTCAAAGAGTACGATACTGTTTCAAAAGAACAGGTTCAAGAGTTTCTCAAAGTACTCCACCACACAAACAACAGACCGATCCAAAGAGTTGGGGACCGAAAAGTTTTCTACTAATACAAAAGATGCAACGAGAGTTACTCCAACTCAAGTTGCATCAAATACATCTCTTCTCCATCTTTGATAGAAATATCATGACTCCCACACCTCGGACATTGAAACTCTAAACTTTCTAGTATCGATTCCTCGCTACATCCATTGCACGCAATCAGCACCTTTTGCACATGAAGGTCCAAAAGCGCATCATGGCAAACACTCTCCTCTTTAAAGGTATCAAATGCCCTTTGAAGTAGTTCAGGCTCCACACCGCTGAGCACACCGATCTTTACCACAAGCTTGGTCACTTTGGATGCATTGTGTACCTTGATATGTTCTTCACAACTCTCTAAGAGCGAGAGTACTATGCTATATTCGTGCACTAGCAGATCCTTGGAAGAAGCTCACCACTAGGTGCTTCTAAATAACGCGATGTGCCCCATGGCGTATGCAAGATCACTTTTTGCAACTCTTTTTTACTTACATCCCCTATAATCTTTGCATTGCTATGAAATGTCTTAAGCACATCCAAAGCTTTTGTTGCAGATTTTTGATCTATGGCAAGCACGAATGTTCCCTCGTTTGCAAGGGATATAGCATCAAACCCAAGTATTTCACAGATCCCCCGCACCTCATCTGAGAGTGGAATCTTTTGTTCTTGTATTTCGATACATACATCCGAAGCTCTTGCCCACTCATGCAGTACTGCACTCACACCCCCACGCGTTGCATCGCGCATTGCATGGATCTTTATGCCAGCATCGATAAGGGCTTGGACACTTGGGTACAAAGATTCACAATCACTTTGAAGTTCAGAGCTTAACTCTATCCCCTCACGTGCTGTAAAAATCGCTGCTCCATGGGCACCAATATCACGACTCACAAGAATAAGATCCCCCTCTTGGAGCTTACTCGCACTTATCCCTTGATAGATGATCTCCCCTATCCCTGTGGTGTTGATAAATATCTTATCCACACTTCCACGAGGTACGACTTTAGTATCCCCAGTGACAACGATCGCTTGATTTTTTGCAAGTTCTAGCTGCATGCTCGCAACAATCTTCTCAAGCATCTCATAAGCAAATCCCTCTTCTATGATCACAGAACAGCTAAGATATTTAGGTTTTGCCCCCATCATTGCAAGGTCATTACAGGTTCCACAAATAGAGAGTTTACCGATATCACCCCCTGCAAAAAAGAGTGGATCCACCGTAAAACTATCACTTGTGAACGCCAGTTCACCTTTATGGATCACCGCTGCATCTTCGCTTTGCTCCAGTATCTCATTGCCAAAAGCTTTATAAAACACTTCTGTTATCAGCTTGTGATTTTCCTCGCCTCCATTTCCATCAGCGAGTCTTACTGTTTTGTTCATCGTCTCTTTTATCCTTTAGTAATGCCATCCAAGGCTAAAACGCCCCCAACTCTCAGACTGCACATTATTTTTTCTTGTCACTACAGGAAAGAGCTCCAAAGAGAGATTAAAATTATCTATATAAAGACTCATTCCAAGCTTGGATGTAAGGATCCATCGTGGTTGCTCAAAGTCATAATCTCGTTTTTTTCCCTCATCATAAAGATAATAGTATCCGATCCCATTGAGCGAGGTTCCTAGCTCTACAGACCAGCCAAGAGCTTGATTGCGATCGTGCATATTGAGCATCTTATTGGGTGCATGGTTATACAGCGCTGCAGGAACATCAAAGTTGTTAGGCACATTGGATCCAAAACGCACAAGTGTCCCAGCACCACCACCTACAAACGCACTGCCCACATCCGCATAATAACTATTGAACCATTCAAAGGAGTAACCATCACTATACTCTTTTTCATAGCTTCGTATCCCTTTGAGATACGCGACGCCTAGGGTAAAAACATCGCCTATTTGGTTATCCCACCCCTGGGCTTTTTGGCTTCCTGTGATTTTATGCACCCAATCTTGGCCCTCTTTGGTGTATGCATGCTTGCCTATCACACCAGCACTAATGCGAAACTGTTCAAAAGCATCTTCCTCTGAGACAAAAAGGGAAAAATGTGTCGTCAATATCCCAGCATAGGGGATATCATAATACAGAGGTTCTTTTCTTTCGATCTCTGAGGGTGTGATGGTGATATGCTGCACTCCAATAGAAGCGTTTATTTTTTTAAAAGAGAGTTCATCTTGTAAGAGTGTTGCAACAAGAGATCGCATCCCTGCGGTATATTCATGAAACGCTCCATCACCATTTTTAGTATAGGTATCTCCGACATAAGTGAGTGAAGCTCCCCCTGTATAAGCCTCATCTGAGGAAAAAACCAAATCGTTATCTAGCTCCATATACCAGTTTTGTGCATGAAGGAAAGAGTTCGATAAAAAGAATAAAAAAAGAGTTTTTTGCAATATTTTCTTTCTACCTTGCATCTTGATTTCTCCCATATTTATAATACGCTGCACACGCACCCTCACTACTCACCATACAGCTTCCTATGGGGCTACTTGGTGTACAAGCAGTTCCAAAGAGACTACATTCCAAAGGAAGAGCCTTCCCTTTGAGTATCTCTGGGCACAAACAAAGTTTATGATCTTGCACAGGTTCTAGATCCAGAAGCTCTTTATAGATCACCTCTGCATCATAGCGCGCATATTCATCTTTGAGCCTATAGCTACTTTTTTCAATCAAACCAAGTCCTCGAAAACGAAAATTCGATCCTTTTTCAAAGTACTTTTCTATAAGCTTTTGGGCATTTTGATTTCCCTCATAACGTACCGCCCTTTTGTACTGTACCTCGAGATCGCTTCGGTTTTCAAGCACTTGTTGCAGTAACATCCAAAGCGACTCCATCACATCCACAGGTTCAAAACCAGCAACAACTACAGGCTTTTTATATTTCAATACTAGCGGCTCATAGATCTTACTTCCACTAATCACACTGACATGAGATGGTCCTAAAAAAGCATCGATCGCACACGCTTCATCTTCGAGCAAGAGCTCCATCGCCTCAGGCACTGTCACATGGTTGATATGAAAAAAAAGATTCTCTATCCCCTGGGCTATCACACTCTCTAAGAGTGCCGCACTCATAGGGGTGGTGGTCTCAAAGCCTATGGCAAAAAAGATCACCTTTTTCTCTGGATTTTCTTGTGCGATTTTGAGCGTATCTAGGGGAGAGTAAACATAGCGTACATCCCCACCTCTTGCACGTGCATCTTGCAAGCTCCCTTTACTTCCTGGAACCTTGATCATATCTCCCAATGTCACCAAGATCACATCCTCTTGCATCGCAAGGGCGTAGGCGTGATCTATCCGCTCTTTTGGCATGATGCACACAGGACAGCCAGGACCATGAATAAAATGGATATTGGAGGGGAGAAGTTGCGCGATCGCATATTTCATCAGTGTGTGAGTATGTCCTCCACACACCTCCATGATTGCAAGGGGTTTTTGAAGTTTTTTTGCTGCATCATTGATGCGCTTTGCATAGGCTTTTATCGTAGAAGCATCTCGAAAATTATCATAAAGATTACGAAGTTCAAGCTCCACTCTTCACCTCATCCTCATCCATCCGCAAGAGGATCTCTTCAAAGGCTTCAAGACTGAGGAGTGCTTCTTCTTTGTCGATCTTTTGCATCACAAAACCAACATGGATCAAGACAAAATCCCCTACATCCAAAGCAGTCTCATCCATCAAAGCCAAACTCGCTTCACGAACAACTCCCATTGTATCAATTTGGGCGACTTTTTTCTCTTTGTCAATCTTTGTGATTTTTGAGGGGATCGAGAGACACATTAGCGCATCTGCTTTTTAAACTCTATCCACTGTGCCACTTTTTGGATAGAGTTTTTATCTTTGATACTCAGCTCCAAAATATCTACATTTGGCTTGAGTTTTCGTGCCATCGCTTTCTCTTTTTCGATATCATAATCAAAATAAGGCAAAAGATCTGTTTTTGTAAAGAGGATCAGATCTGCCTTGCGAAAGATCACAGGGTACTTTTCTATCTTATCCTCCCCCTCAGGAACAGAAACGAGTACGATATTGAGGTGTGCACCCACGTCATAAGAGGCTGGGCACACAAGGTTTCCTACATTTTCTACAAAACATACATCCATTGCATCGATATCCATATGGTGTAAAGCCTTATGCACCATAAACGCATCCAAGTGACACGCAGAGCCTGTTTGTATCTGATGGGCCTGTATCCCTTTTGCATGCAGACGCTCGGCATCGCGACTCGTCTGCAAGTCACCCTCTACAACGCCAAAAGAAAAACTTCCAAGATCAGCAAACGCTTCAAGCAAAGCGGTCTTTCCGCTTCCTGGACTACTCATAAGATTGATACACAAAACATTGTGTGCATTAAAATGCTCACGGTTATGCTCTGCTTCGTGATCATTTTTATCTAAGATCTTTGTGATCACATCGATGGTCTTTTTATCATTGAGCTGTGGGTTGTCATGGTGATGATGGTGATGCCCATGAGAATGTTCCTCATGAGAGTGTGTATGTTGGTGTTCTACAATGCTACATCCACAGTCTTTGCACATTAATTTGCCTTTTTTTTGAAATAGTTAAAGACAAAAAAGCCAAGCACCATAACCACTAAGAAAATTCCAAACTCTTCGATATGAAGGGAGCTTAAAAAGTGCATATGCTCCTCACCGTGTGAGTGCGCCATAAGTGTGTTAAAAACTAAGAATAAAACCAAAAATATCTTTTTCATAAGAGAGCCTTTTTTTATCTCTATTTTACTCTAAAGAGTTTAAAGCATAATAAATTTGACCAAGGGCGATCCCCCCATCATTGATTGGAGTTTTTTGCTGAAAATAGGAGGTGATATTCTTTGCATCTAATCGTGCGATCACAAGTTCTAAGAGGGTTTTGTTTTGAAACACTCCCCCTGTGAGGATCACATCCAAAGCCTCTTTTTGAGCGATACTCACTACAATAGAGGCGAGTGTATTTAAAAAAAGCGAGACAAAATGCTCAGGGTTTACTTTATTGTGCAAAAAATACTCTATGATCTTTATCTCGATGATACCATCATCTATGCTGTAATCAAAACACTCTTGTATCTTAGAATCGTAGTATTTTTCACATACAAGCCCACTTTCCCCCTCATAATCACTTACATCTACAAGAGAGCACAAAGAGGCAACAGCATCAAAGAGCCTGCCAACAGAAGAACTTTGAGGGGTATTGATCCCTTTTGTAAAACTTGTATATAAGAGTTGAAGCTCTTGGGATGTAAAGCTCTTCACACATCCAAGCTCAAGAGCCATCACCTCAGCTAAGCTCAAATGCTCAAACAAAAGACTCAAAGCGATGCGACGAGGCTCTTGTATCGCTTTTTCTCCCCCTAAAAGCTTGATGGGCTTCAAATGGTATTTGCGCCTCTCGCCCACAAATATCTCACCACCCCAAAGCATTCCATCCTCGCCATATCCTGTCCCATCAAAGCTACATCCCAAGTAATCTCCATCGAGTCCAAATTCTGCCTTAGCAGCCCAAATATGTGCGAGATGGTGTTGCACCTGCAAAAGGGGCTTGTTTTGTTTTTTTGCCCAAAGGCTTGTGAAGTAGTTGGGATGTTTGTCACACACTAAAAGATCGGCGTCAAAATCATAAAATGCACAAAGATACGCGATCGTCTCTTCAAAATGTTTTTGGCTCTGCAGGGTTTGCATATCACCCAAATGTGGGGAGAGTATCACTTTGTTATCGACACAAAGAGCAATTGTGCTTTTGGTATGTCCCCCGAGTGCTAAAATATTTTTACCACTTGATTGAGTAAGAGTCAGAAGTTGAGGAGCATAGCCACGTCCATGACGCAATATTTGTGTTTTGTTTGAGACTATCTGAATGATCGAATCATCAATGCGGTGGAGTATTTTGCGATCATGATCGAGTATAAAATCAACAAACCCAAGCTTGTTATGAAGCTCTTCAAATTCGATGAGAAGTGGCTCACCCTCTAAGTTTGCACTTGTTGCAATGATCGCAGCATCAAGATAGCGCAACAAAAGATGATGCAAAGGGGTATGAGCGAGCATCACCCCCACCTTATTTATACCAGGAGCTACACCCAAGCCTAGAGTGTAATCTTTTGATTTTTCTAACAAAACGATCGGAGCTTCTTTGGATCGTAGGGCTTGCTTTGCATCACTATCAACACAAGCAAATCTTCTTACCTCATTGATATCTTTACACATCAGCGCAAAAGGTTTTCTCTTGCGTCGCTTTGCCTCTCTGAGCCTTTGAATCACTTCATCATTTGTGCTATCACATACAAGATGAAATCCCCCTACTCCCTTGATAGCGACAATATTTCCCTCTTGTATCAGCTTTGCAGTGTGTGCAAAAATATTTTCAACCTGCAGATCCTTTTGTTTTTTTGCATCATACAAACGAAGCTGTGGTCCACACTCCTTACACGCGATCGTTTGAGCGTGGTAACGTCTTGCATCACTTTGTGTGTACTCTTCTTTACAAGAGCTACACATCCCAAACTCCTTCATCGAGGTATTTTCTCTATCAAAAGCAAAACGCTCCATCAAAGAAAAACGCCCTCCACAATCACTACAACTTGTCGCAAAATAGTGATGGTATTTCCCCTCTTTTTGGATATCTTCAAGGCAGTTTTCACAGGTTGCTACATCCAAAGGGAGGGGCAAAAGAGTCTTGTTTTTTGTATCACACGAACTTTGAACAATCTCAAAACTCTTCTCATCCAAAGAGGGTGTCCTATATGTTTTGATTAAAGTTTGGATTTTTGCAAGTGGGGGAAGTTCTTTTTGAAGTTTTTCTTCAAATACGAGGAGTTTTTCTTCATCTCCTTGAAGCTCTATAAGAACACTCTTATGGGTGTTTTTAACAAAGCCACAAAGAGACAGATTTTGAGCGAGTTTTGCAACAAAGGGGCGAAAACCAACCCCTTGCACGCTTCCACTCACTTCAAAAGAGATTCTTTGCATCAGCGCTACTATTGATTACATTTTTTTTTCATATCGCACTTATTCATTTGAGGCTTCGCATCACAAGCTTTCATTGTGCTTTTAAGACTCAGTACCACTTTGAGCTCTTTTTTTTGCTCAGGTGTTAGGAGTGCATACACTTTTTCCATCGTGTCAGCACGACGCTCAAGTTTTGTGCTTTTATTTTGTTTTGCAAGCTCGATATATTTTGCTTTATCAAATGCTGTATCGCTAAAAGCATCGTATGGATTTGGACGATTCTCTTTGCATGATCTAAAAAGAGCACGGATCGCTTCTCTTTGCGTATCACTCAGGTCAAGTCGCATCACATTACCCTTAAAGCGGTCAAAATTATTTTGCATCTTTTTCATGCCCATCGTTTTATTGTTACATCCCATCCCATCATGACATTGCATCTTTGGACACGCGACAAGAGAGCTTACACCAAGTGCCAATGCACCTATAATTACAACTAATTTTCTTTTCATGAACTAACTCCTTTAGTTTTTATTAAAAAACATTATATACAAATCTGATTAACTAAAGAGCTTTTTTTTGCTTTGCAGCCTGATAAAACTCACGATGTTTTTTCTCTAGTTCAAACCACTTTGTATTTACATCCTGCTCTTTTAGAGCGACCTCTTGCTTTTTGTTACTTTGCCACAGAGCTTCCTCAGGCTTAGGGCAAGCGCGCACACACTCCCCGCAGTAGATACATAGATAAGGGTTATAGTTGTATTCGAACCCTTTTTTATTCTTCTCATTTTCGCTTGGATTTGGCGTAGGGGCAAATAAGATCGCTCCTGGTGGACATGCTTTTTCACATTTAAGGCAATAGATACAATCCTCTTCTGAGTACTCTATCAAACCCCTATACTCTTTATCTTTTAGAATGGGAGTCATGGGATAATCAATGGTTTGTGGCTTGCTAAAGAGATTTTTAAGAGCCATATAGAGTGAGTGCAACATCTTTTCTTATCCTACTTTGCCGTGCATGAGAGACACGGATCAAACGATGCTAAAATAGCAGGAGCATCCGCGTAGTTCTCCCCCATAAAGATATGGGAAAATGCAGGAATAGAGGCAAATGTTGGGGTTTTGATGCGCACACGATCGAGCATTGCAGTCTTATTGCCTTTGACATAATACATAAGCTCCCCTCGTGGTGCTTCATAACGCACCAAGATCTCCCCATCTGGTTTGCCTTTTATTTTTGTAAAGATCTCCCCATCAGGAAGCCCCTCTAAAATATTTCTACACATCGCAATAGAGTTGAGGATCTCGCCAAGTCGTACACTATTGCGTGCATGGATATCCCCATCACTGTGGAGTTGCATCTCAAAGCCGATCTCTTTATAAGGGAGGTAATCGATCTCGTTGCGTACGTCAATTGCCAGTCCTGAAGCACGTGCTAAAGGACCGATCGCATTGTAAGTGTACGCTTCTTCAAGACTCAGTTTTCCTATCCCTTGAAACTTCAATGAAAGGCTCCAGTTGTTTTCAAACTCCTCAATATATCCATAGATCTTTTTTTCTAATTCACTCAGTTGCATTATGATCTCTTTGGCTCGCGCAGCATCAATATCGCGGTTGACGCCTCCAATACTGATATAATCAAACTGTATCCGATTGCCCGTGAGGAGCTCTTGGATCTGCATAATATCTTCACGATCCCCCATAATACGCATAAACATCGCTTCAAAACCAGCATTTTCTGCGGTGTGTGAGAGACAAAGCATATGGGAGTGGATACGATCGAGCTCGAGTAAAAGTGTACGTAAATATTGTATCTTTGGATTGATCTGTGCATCCATAAGTTTTTCTATTGCTACCGTATAGCTCAAAGAGTGGGTGATGGCACATAGTCCACAAATACGCGCGACCACATAGCCGATCGCATCGTATTTAAACTTCGTCGTACACGCACGCTCTACCCCACGATGCACAAAGCCTACATCCGAATCTACCCCTACAATGGTCTCGTTTTCACACTCAAACTTAAAACGTACAGGCTCAAGTAGGGAGATATGCTGTGATCCCAAAGGGATATTGATCGTTTTTTTACTCATATCTTACATCCTGCGAGTGGTCTTTGCATCGAGTCTTCATCAAGATAAAGCCCCTTCTCGCTCCCCTCAACATCCACTCCAAACATATCTACAAGCTCTCTTTGTGAGATAATTGCCGAGGGGATAATTTCTACGATAGAGGGGATCAAAGTGTCATAACTGATTTTAGAAAAATAGATCACCACATCATCAAGAGCCTCGTAGCGCGAAAAGATCCACTGCACTTCAAGAGTCTCTTCATCCAGAGCCACTCCATTGAGGGTCAAAAAATGCCACACTTTTGGCTCATAAAAGCTCTCAATCTCTTCACGCACTTTTGTTATCTCTATCTCAATCTTTTGCATCATCTTCTCCTATGCGTAGGGCACTCTCTCTTCGGCTTACTATACCATCTTTGAGAGTAAAATCTTTAAAGAGGCGCAATGGTTTTTCCCTCTCTTTTGTTTTTTTCTCTAAGATATCTAAAGCTTTGACAACTCCATCGATAATAAGTTCAGGGGAAGCGGCACATCCCGGGATGTAGACATCGACTGGGATGTAGCGATCTATCCCATCTTCGACATTATACATATCGCGAAACACTCCCCCAGTACAGGTACAGCTCCCCACCGCTACGACCACCTTTGGCTCAGGCATTTGAGTATAAAGCTCTACAAGACGCTCACGTGAGCGCATTGTCACTGGTCCTGTGACCAAAAAGATATCTGATTGTTTTGGGTTTCCTGTATTGATCACCCCAAAACGCTCAAGATCGTATTTTGGTGAGAGGCATGCGAGTATCTCTATATCACATCCGTTGCAACTGCCTGCATTATAGTGCAGAATCCAAGGTGATTTTTTTCTAAATTTTTCAAACATAAGAGAGTCCTATGAGATTGAGCACAGCCAGAGTAAGACCAAACCCCATCACAATTTTCATGAGATGCTCAATTCGCACCCGTGCTGTTGCATTATCCACTAAATTGATCCCAAGAAATACTAAAATTCCTAAAATGGAAGCAAGCAAGAGATTATCCCCAGCAAACAAAAAAAGTAAGAGATAGACAAAAATATACTCTAGCCATTTTGCCATATACAAAAACTCAAAAAAGATCCCAGAATATTCTATCTCCACCCCACCTACGATCTCTTGATGTGCCTCGGCTGCATCAAAAGGTGATTTTTTAAGCTTAATAGGCAAAAGAAGTAAAAAAGCGAGAAAAAGAGGGAAAAGCTCTAAGAGCGCACTCTTATTTTCTCGTATCACTTCAATATCAAAAGAGCCATAAAGGATAAAAAAAGCGACACTCAAAGCAATGAGTAACGGTTCATACGCCACAATACTTAAAAGCTCACGATTTGCTCCCACATGCGAATAGATAGAGCGTACACTATATCCCGCTACAACTAAAAGAAGGGAAGCAAAAAGGTGTAAAAACACAATATATAAAAGGTTCGCTCCACATATTACAAGTGCGACAACGATCCAAAGAGTTAAAAAATGGAGTATCCCCAAAAGTGTATGGTAAGGGTGGATCATTAGTGCTTGTTTGTCCATAAGTTTAAACATATCGTAAAAGGGTTGCAAGAGTGGTGGACCTTGACGATTTTGCATCCGTGCCCGAACGATTCGCTCAAAACCATAAAGCAATCCACCCACAAAAGGGGCTACGAGTATAAGGATAATCTCTATCATAAAAGCACTCCAAGAAAAGCTAGAGCAAAACCAAGAAATACAAGTGCATAGAAGTAATAAGTGTAACGCTCTTTGATATCAAAAGAGTACATCCCAAGCTCTACATCCTCTTTTTCACCACAGTGGTATTCTTTTACACGCTGTGCTTTAGGAAATATAAAAAGAAAAAAACTCAGAGGGATCAAAACTAAGATCACCAAAGGCAGAAATATCTCTAAGGGGCTGAGTGCTCCTAAAACCAGCGCAAACACCATCCCAACAAAAAGTAGAAAAACTAAAAACCATGAGGGGATGGTGTAGTATTTTGATAACTGCACCTTCTCTTTTTTGGCATCTACATCCAAAGCAAAAAGCTTGGTGACAACCTTAAAATAAAGGAGGGTTAAAAAGATACTCCCTAGGGCGGTAAAGATCAGAGCAAAAGCGTAGAGTGGCTGAAGTTTTATCATCGCTGCGATCGATTCTATCGCCATAAATTTTCCTATAAAAGCACCAAATGGTGGCAAGGTCAAAGAGGCAAAGCCAAGGAGAATAAAAAAGACGAGTTTTGGCGAATAGTTGATAAGCCCATCAATATCTTGGACATATTTGAGTGCGAGAGTTTTTTCTAAGATACCTGCTTGCATAAATAAAAGTGCTTTGGAGATGGCATGAAAGAGCATCAAAAAGAGCACTGCTTCTATCGCATGAGGAGTCCCCAAAGATGCAAGTGCCATCATAAGTGCCAAAAGAGCGATGGTTGAGAGCCCTAATATCTCTTTGAAATAATCTTTGCTCAGAGCTAAAAGGGAAGCGGCAAAAAAGACAAAAGTTCCCAAAAGGACAAAGACCAAAGAGAGAAAATCATCCATTGCGCTAGAGAGTTTGAGCATCAAAAAAGGTGCGATCTTGACCATCGTCGCACTATGGAGTATCGCACTCACAGGTGTAGGTGCCACCATCGCACCCAAAAGCCACTTCTCAAAAGGTAAACTCGCTGCTTTGACAAAAGCTGCTAAAGCCAAAAAGATAAGGGCAAACATAAAAAAAGTACCCGATTGTGCTAATAAAATATCAAATGAGAGAGTTTTGTACACCAAAAGCGAGCAGATAAGTCCAAGAAGTATCGCTACACCACCGATCTGATTCATCCACAAAGCACGCAAGGCATTTGTGATAGAAAGAGTATCTCCTCTGTAGCGTATCAACAGGTACGATAAAAGGGTCGTTGCTTCAAAAAGCAAGAAAAAAAGCTCTATATTATTGACTGAAACGATAAAATTCATTACCCCTAAAAAGAGAAAGAGCGACGCGATAAAAGCATCCTTTTTTCTTTGTGAAAATGTTTCACTCTCAATATATTTTAAAGCAAAAATGATAATGGTTCCACCCACGATATTGATCAAAAGATACATAAAAAGTATGGTGCGATCAAGGAGTATATCTGCACCCATAAAAAGCTTTTCTAACGAAAGAACAAAACTAAAAAGCAAAACTTGCAAAAGCGCTAAAGCAACTACGAGCAACTGCTTTTTTTGCATACCAACATAGAAAAAATAAGCGAGTAAGCCAAAGTCTACAAGGATAAAAAGGCTATGCCAAGAGGAAGAAAAGCTATAAGAAAAATGTTGGGATGTAATAAAAAAGAGCAAAATGCTAAGAAGCATAAGCACGAGAATATAGGTGATAATAAGCACTTTTTTCCACGCAAAAGAGGGAAAAAACAAAGAGATTCCCATTAAAAAAGGGAGAAAAATAATGCTTAATTGTAATGCCATAATGCTTCTCTTTTATAAATCAATAGATGAGAATCTATTGTAACATATCCTCACCGATTTGTATGTTACAAAAGCACTATTTTAAGAGTTCATTTCTTTCACATAGTTTGTATCCATATTCCACAAGCTCTTGTGATTTTTGAAAATCAAACATCTTACATAAATTGCGCGGAACTTCCAAGAGGATATCTGGAGGATACGCTGCGAGTTTCATACGCGCTAAAGAGCCTTGCATCGTCTCATACGATTTATTCGCAACAAGTGAGATACTATTTTGTGAGACGAGCGGTTCAGGCAAAGAGAGCTTTTTCAAATATTCCGTAAGAGAGTTGATCCAAGAGCTCTCATCCTCTTTTTCATCATCAAGCGTATCTTCTACACTCTCTCCACTCAAATTGACAGCAATAGTGATATCTGCATCATCATGAAAAGAGGGAGCGATAGGAACAGGATTGAGCACCCCTCCATCAACGAGAAGTCGACCTTTGTACTCATAAGGGGTAAAAAAAAGTGGCAACGAGATAGAAGCACGGATCGCTTTGAGCAAAGAGCCTTGATTGATCCAGATCTCTTTTTCTGCGTTGATATCCGAAGCAACGGCGGTAAACTTTATCTCTAGATCTTCAATAGGGACATCCCCAACTAGCTTTTCAAGCTTTGCCATCAGTTTTTTCCCAGGAACAAGCCCTCCACTCCCCTTAAAATCAAGAAGTTTGAGCATATCCAAAGTGGAAATATCCCTAAGCCAATCGACATAGATATCAAGTTTGCCTGCTGCATAAAAACCACCAATAAGTGCGCCAATAGAAGATCCTGAGATCGAGACTATCTTGTAGTTGTGATCCTCTAACCAACGGATCACCCCAACATGAGCCAGCCCTCTTGCTCCACCACTTCCTAAGACCAAAGAAACAGTTTTTTGCTCTTGCATGGTTCTATTTGACAAGTGCTATCGCATCGATCTCTACGAGTGCATTTTTTGGCAAGGTTTTGACTGCTACTGTAGAGCGTGCAGGTTTGTGTGAGCCAAAAGCCTCTTCATAGATCTCATTGACCACAGCAAAATCTGCCATATCTGCTAAAAAGATCGTCGTTTTAATCACTTGATCCAAAGAGCTTCCCGCTTCTATGAGTACCGCTTCGAGATTTTTTAAAACCTGAACCGCTTGAACAACTACCTCTTCACCTAAGAGTTCATCACTCCCATCTGCTTTGAGTGCGATCTGCCCCGATGTATATACCATCCCATTTGCTACTACTGCTTGTGAGTAAGGTCCTATTGCCGATGGCGCTTTATTTGTTTGTACGAATTTCATTCTTTTTCTCCTTGATTTTCTTGCATTTTTTCATAACGTTTGTCTACATCCCCAAGGAATGAGAAAAAATCTTCCCTATCCCAATAGCCTAAAAAAGAGTAGATCACATCCCCATTGGACTTGATAAAATAGTGTCTTGGAACACGCTCTCTTTTAAACTTACTTGGGAATGTATCTGTGTCTCTATCAACATGGATAAGTATATATTTTTCTTTGAGTTTACTGATCACGATCTCCTCTTGAAGCGTAGTGTTCTCAAACTTTCTACACCAGCGACAATCTTGGCTTGTGATCAGCATATAAACACTTTTGTTCTCTTTTTTTGCCTCTTGAAGCGCTGCTTCATAATCATTTGGCCAATTAAGATTTGCTCCAAAGAGCAAAGCAGAGAACAAGCTCCATAATACAACTATTTTTTTCATCCGTTCCAAACCTCTATCAATTTTTTAAATACTTTGTATAAACCCTCAACCTCAGCGACTGTAGTTCTCTCATTGACCGAATGGATCGTGTCATTTTTCACACCAAACTCAATCACATCCACACCAAGTGGAGCGATAAAACGCGCATCACTTGTTCCCCCTGCTGTGGAGTGTTTTGGGCGAAGTGTTGTGATCGCTTCGATCGCTTGATCTATCTTTTTGACAAGCTTTGTATCTGTATCGGTACGAAATGGGTACGATCCTTGTGTAAGGCGCAGATCATAAGGGATCCCCTCAAGGTTTTTTGCTACAAATTCACGCACCTCTTTTTGGCTTGTGAGTGTTGTGTTTCGTACGTTAAACATCATCTTCAGCTCATTTGGCGTGACATTTGTCACCTGCATCCCTGCACGAATATCGGTCACTACAAACTTGGATGGAGCAAAATATTCATCTCCATTATCAAGATCTACTCCTGCCATATTTGCTAAGCGCGGAGCGATAAGATTGACTGGATTGATCCCTTTTTCTGGATACGCGGCGTGTCCTTGTTTTCCATGAATCGTGATATAACCATTGATAGATCCGCGTCGCCCCACTTTGATAGCATCCCCAAAGAGCTCTTCACAGGTTGGCTCAGCCACCACCACAGCATCAGGGAGCATATCATTGTTTTGTAAAAACTCTAAAACTTTCACGGTTCCATTGATCGCCTCACCCTCTTCATCGGATGTAAGCAAAAGCGAGAGCGTTCCATCAAAACGCTCTACCTCTTTGAGCGCTTGGGTAAAAGCTGCGACGCCACTTTTCATATCTTGGGTGCCACGCCCGTAGATATAGCCATCTTTCTCTAG
Organism: Sulfurimonas sp.; assembly: GCA_034005845.1. Lineage (GTDB taxonomy): Bacteria > Campylobacterota > Campylobacteria > Campylobacterales > Sulfurimonadaceae > Sulfurimonas. The sequence goes on from JAVETX010000001.1 coordinate 98,448, forward strand.
CGCTTCATAAGGATTCGTGTCCCAATTACTCCCAGCTGGAACCACATCCACGTGTCCCGCAAAGCACAGATGTTCCCCCTCGCCAAATTTTTTGTAGAGAAAAAGATTTTTTACATCCGCAACATCTACACGAACGGCGGTAAAATCTGGAAGATATTCTTCGATAAAATCAAGTAAACCTCCATCATCTGGCGTTTCGCTTTTACATCCTATCATATATTTAAAAAGTTCAATTATTGTCATATTTTTTACTGCCTTAGAATTTTTGCATTACCTATCAATTAGATTCCGGGTCAAGCCCGGAATGACGGAGTCCATGAGGTGCCAAACAAGGAATGTACAAACTCTCGTCACCCTGAACTTGATTCAGGGTCTAGGTTTTTTACGAAGTCTATTATACTTTTTTAGAGCAAATCACCAATCATCGAGGATAAATTTCTTTACCTCTTCTTTCTTTTGCTCTTTGATCTCTTTTGGTTCATTGATCAGAGGCTCTGTACTTTGTGCTTTAGCTGTTTTTTGGATCTGCTCTTCAAACTTGAGTTCAAGCCCCTTGCTTGTCATAATAAAGCCATCTACTTTGATCTTACCCTCATGTATCTCTTTGTGATGTTCCTTACAAAGTGGCACGAGATTGTGTTTATTATCTTTGTGAAAATGCCCGATAAAGCCAGCTTGATCGGCGAGGGATTTATGAGAGATATGGTGTACATCCTCAGCTACAGCGCCGCAAATTACACACTTAGTGACGTAAAGCTCTTTGTTGTATTTACTTTTTTTCTTTTTGACCAAGAGTTCTAGCTCATCAAAATCATTGGCTAAACGCTTGCGGATCTGGTTTGCTGTCTCTAAAAACTCACTATCCATATGCAAAGATTTAGCAAATTCGAGCCCATAAATACTGCTTCCACTCCCCGCTTGGAGTACGCGGTTAAACACAAGGGTGTCTTTTGCTTCATCATACTCTACGCTTAGGTGCAGATCGACCACATTGTCAAGGCTTGTGATCTCTTGCATGGTGGAGAGTTGATGCAGGTGGGTCGCAAACAAAAAGAGACATCGCACATCCGAGAGCTTACGTATCGCTGAGGCAACAATAGCCACACCCGAGAGAGTTTCTGTACCATGACTGATCTCATCCCCAAGAACGAGCGAGCGCACCGTGGCACGGTTAAAAATATTTTTAAGCTCAAGCATCTCTACGGCAAAAGTGGAGAGCCCTTTGGCGAGATTGTCTTTGGAGACGATGCGGGTAAAGAGCGAATCAAAAAGGGTAAATTTCATCACCGCCGCACTTACAAAAAAGCCAGATTGTGCCATAAGTGTCGCGATCCCTATACTCTTCATAAGCGAGCTTTTTCCACTTGAGTTGATCCCATAGAGTAAAACTCCATTGATATCGTGTCCATCATGTACTGAGACATCGAGCATCACTGTGCTGGGATGTGGAAGATCCATATAATCACGCGTTCCCATGACAATATCATTGGGCACATAAAGTCCGCCGCGCTCTTGGATCTCAATAAGAGGATGGCGCAGTTGCATGATCTGCATAAAATTCTCATCCTCTTTTGCCTCTACGATCATCGGGCGTGAATGTTTGTAGTTTTGCGCCACTTTAGAGGAACTCACCCCCACATCAAGATCTGAAATATAGGCGATCACTCTATCAAAAAGTAAGGAGTAACGTCGCTCATACACCCCTTGGAGTTGGATGTAGCGCTCTTTGACCAAAGAGACGATCTTGCGACGATTCTTCATAATATTATCAGAGAGTTTATCGGTAAATTCAGAGGTGATCTTGACATTATTAGTGAGTTTTTTGACACTAAAGAGGGAGAACTCCTCATCTTTTTTAAATGCACTCTCTATAAGGGAAAAACGTGTCTTACTTAGCGAGATATAATAGCCCTCTTTTTCCAAAAGCCCCAGCGTCACAAAGCGATTGGTACTTGGGCTATTATTTGTCTCGTTGAGTTTCTCTATGCGTTTAATAATATCTTCAAAAGCACGTAGCATGGTGTTGTTTTCAGCCACAAGAGTGTCGATCGCTTCATCCACACCCGCCATCAAGAAGTTTTCATCGACCGTTGCATTGGTAAAGCGCCGTGAGATATCAAGATCGATACTTTTGATGATATCACGCAAAAACTCATCCACTTCACTCTCATGAAAAGGGCTACGCTGGATCTTGTGCTTTTTGACATAACTCATCAGTTCTTTGACACTCAGCATCGATTCATAAATATGGTTCATCTCAAAAGGGTGCAAACGTCCAAGACTCAGGCGTCGTGAGAGACGTTCAAGATCATAGATCCCGCGCATCGTCTCATCGAGATAGCGCACATGTGAAGAGACTTTTTCTATAAGATTATAGCGACGCTCAAGCTCCTCTTTGTCTATGATAGGATTTAAGAGTCTCTCTTTGAGTAGGCGTTTTCCGATCGCTGTGGAGCTTTTATCAAGCATCTTTAAAAGGGTAAACTCTTTTTTATCTTTAGAGACCACACCCATCTGCTCAAGCGCATTGTTACCTAGATACATAAAACGGCGATTGTCTATAATATTTGGGCGCCCTAGTTTTTGGACAATATGGATATCATGCTCAACCACAAAATGGATCAGTATCGCTAGGGCCTCCGTGATCATAGGACTACGTTCGAGGTCTAAATGCTCAATAGGGCTTAGGAGTGATTGGATCCCATACGCCTGAGAAAAAAGCTCATTTTGAAATTCGACACGGGGACGTTCGTTGTTTACACTGTAGTGGTAGTGTTCAGCGATCTCAAGGTATTGCAAAACATGTCTTTGATCATCCACCCCATCTAAAAAGGTAAGCACCACTTCGGATGTTCGAAATGTTGTCAAAAGATGAAAGATCTCATCAAGCGCATAGGAGGGATCTTCACGCGTAGAGTGGGTCTCATAGGCTTGGGTCTTGCCTGTGCTTACATCGATCGCGCTATAACCAACGGTGTAGATCCCTTTAAACTTATCAACCACAATGGAGGCAATATAGTTGTCATCATTATCTACTATGTAATCAAAATTGGTTCCAGGGGAGACGATCTGGGAGATATAACGAGATATTTTTGGTGGTGTCCCTTTTTGTTTGACCACCACGATGGTGTATTTTTCCTCTTGAATAAGGCGATTGAGATAGCGCTCGAACGAGACAGCTGGCACACCTGCTAAGAGTGGATTTTTTTCTGAATTCTCTACGATATTTTTATTTTTTTTGGTGAGTTGGATATTGAGAAGCTCTGCGATCTCTTTTGCTTTTCCAACTTGCATCTCATCGTTGTTGACTTCATAGACCTCAAAAAAAGTTCCGATCTCCATAAAAACAACTGTATCGTTGCCATATTTTGCTTCAAAGAATTGCTGCAAATCAAAATATATCTGCGTCAAAAGCTTCTCTTTGCTAGCTAAAATATTACTTACATCTGATGAGAGCATACACCTATCCATTCTTTTTTAAGTGCGCGATTATAACATAAAGAGTCTCTTCTAAGAGATTGATGCAAAAATCACTAGTTCCACACTTTTGTCTGATAGAATAACACAAAATAATCTTGTATCACGCCTGTGATATCTTTAAGCTAAGGAAGAAAATGAAACAGATACCCGCTCTTGTTATAAGTTCTTTGTTTGTACTTTGTGCACACGCTTCACAGACTCCCCCAGAGACTAAATCTTACCCTTTTATACAGCCAGTCTCCGTTGAAGAAGCACCTGTTGTCGTGGTAGTAGAGCTCGATAGTGATAATGATGGAATCTTTGATAAAGATGACAAATGTCCTGATACTCCAAGTGGACAAAGTGTAGATCAAGAGGGGTGTGTACTTCTCAATGATGCTGATAATGATGGGGTTGCAGATGATCTAGATCAGTGCCCAAACACAAGCCAAGGAATTAGTGTCAATGAAAAGGGATGTGAACTCGATAGTGATGGCGATGGGGTTCCAGATTCAAGAGACAAATGTCCAGATACAAGCAAGGACTTTGTTGTCGATGGCTATGGTTGTCCACAAACAGCGAACCTAAAGATCGAGTTTGAAAGTGGCAAATATGCTGTGGATGATGCACTCCTCCAACAATTAGAGACCTTCGCTCTTTTTCTCAAAGAGAATAAGGGCTACCAAGTAGTGATCTATGGTTATACCGATAATGTAGGAAATCCAGAATTAAATAAAAAACTCTCACAAAAACGAGCTGAAGCGGTAAAAGAAGGACTTATCCGCTATCAGATCAGTGAGACAAGGCTTACATCCATAGGTATGGGAGATAAAAACCCGATTGCTGATAACACCACTCAAGAGGGGCGTGCAGCTAACCGTAGAATTGAAGTCGAATTGATTCAATAAAAATACTTTTTAGGATAAGAATATGAAGAAAAAAATAGCTTTAACACTCGCTCTTGCAACTCTTTTGAGTGCACAAGATCTTAAAACCACTGTCACTGAAGTTGTCTCTACAAATCCAAATGTTTTAGAAAGACTCAAAAACTATAACTCTACTAAAGAGGATATTACCATTGCAAATGCAGGATACTACCCTAAAGTAGATCTCTCTCTTGGTGTTGGGCAAGAAAAAACTGATCGTTCTGGACGTACACTTGGAAATGACGAGACTCTCAGTGTCTATCAAAACTCTTTAAGCTACACGCACAACCTTTTTAAAGGTTTTGAAACGACCTATCAAGTACAACAACACGAATACAAGACTGCATCTTCAGCCTATAGCTACATCCAAACAGTCAATGACACAGCATTTGAGATGGTAAAGAGCTATCTGCAAGTGATGCGTCAAAAAGAGCTTCTTGATATCGCACAAGAGAATATTGAGATCAATGAAGAGATCTTCTCAAAGGTACAAAAACTTTATGATTCTGGGCTGACGACACTCTCAGAGGTCAACAAGATCGAGGCATCACTCTCTTTGGCAAAATCAAACTTCGTTGTTCAAGAAAATACTCTTTTGGATGTAAAGTATAGTTTTCAAAAGATACTAGGGAGATTTTTAGACCCACAAGAGATGCAAAAACCAGTGCTCAATATCGCTCTTCCAGCGTCAATAGAAGAGGCTGCACAGTTTGCTATCAAAAATAATCCCTCTTTGCTCGTGAGTTCGTTCAATATGAAAACAGCACAAGCTTCGTATCATGAGAAAAAATCACCTTTTTATCCACAGCTTGACATTGAGATCTCTCAATCAATGAATAAAAACCTCAGTGGTGTTGAGGGAAAAGATGATCGTTTTCGCGCTATGGCATATCTTAAATACAACTTTTTTAACGGTTTTGCAGACCAAGCAGCCCTACAAAAAAGTGTAAGTGAGATCCATAAAGAGGTAGAGACAAAAAACTCTCTTCGTAGAGATGTGATCGAGGGGCTCAACCTCTCTTGGGCTGCGAATGAAAAGCTAGGCGATCAACTCGATCATCTTCACAAATACAGAGACTTTGCGCTCAAAACACTCACTCTTTATGCAAAAGAGTATGACCTTGGGCGTCGCTCTCTTCTTGATCTTCTTTCTGCACAAAATGACTTTATCGGAGCAAAATCACAGATCATCAATACCGAGTACAGTATGCTCGAAGCAAAATATAGAATTTTAGATGCTCTTGGTACACTCGTTCAAACTGTTCTTGGTGATACGCAGATCGTGTACTCGAATGTTGGTCTTGCAGGCCAAGCACCACAAAACATCGACACACTCCCGATCTCACTCGATAGGGACAAAGATCTCATCGCAAATGATGAGGACTTATGTAATAATTCACTTACATCAGAGATGAGAAATATCTACGGATGTAAGGATGCTCCTGAGAATATCCAAACAATAGAGCGTTATGATGGATTTCTTTTTGATGATGAAGAGACTCTTTTGAGTGAAGAAACAGCGCTTCGCTTGCAAAATCTCATCACGCAGATCCAAGAGTATGGATTTAGCAATTTAGAGTTTGATATACTCGCTCATGTTGATAGCCAAACACTCTCAGAAGAAGAGCTTCATACACTCTCGGTACAAAGAGCTGATAGTGTAAGATCAAAGCTCGTAGAAGCAGGTGCACTTGAATCAAGTATTACGCTCCATCCAAAGGCAAATCTCGCTCCTATTGCA
>JAVETX010000024.1:0-36679 GCA_034005845.1 Sulfurimonas sp.
TTCTAACACAATTTTAGTCTTCTGTTCTGCACTATATGACTGACCTTTTTTTCGACTCATTTTTCTCTCCATTTATTTCATGTTTATTTTAACTTTTTTGGAAATAAACTTTGATGAAATATTGTCTTAGATTTTCAGGCCATTATAGTTTGGCTTCAAACAAGCTAAAAAATAGCTACACTCTAAGCCACTTTCTGCCCAAGGTAAGACATCGGCTCCACCCTTGGAATGTAAGGCTTTTCGTAACATTTCAGCCCGTACACACCTGAAATTCTTGATGATCGATATGAGTTCTCATTACAAGAAGTGGAGATTCACTCACAGGGGTGTAATTTTGCCCGTCCCCTTTTTTTCTTTTTTTATGTCTTCAAATAGATCATCTTTATATGTTTCATATAACTTTTTGAGTTGGTTATAACCGTTTAGACCGTTATGTACATTTGATAGTTTATAAGTTGACATTAATGTTTACCTTTTATAGCAAAATATTTTATAGTTCATGCCAAATCTTTGGTTTTTCATCTTTTAAAATACTGATTAATTCATTTTCAATTTGGATGATAAGTTTAAATTCACGATTGTATTCACTTGTTAAAAAGTTATCTACTTTTCTTTTTTCATAATGTTTTTCTTTATATTTAAAAGCATCAAAAGAAAAACCAAATTCTTTAACATTGTTAATTCCAATATTAAAATTAGGATTTACTATATGTCTATGTTTTGAATGGCTTGTATAAGCATTTAGATACTTAAAGTCATCGTTGTTTGTTAAGCTTTCAAGCAATTCAAATAAAACTTGATAGTCTGACATATTAATCCTCTGTATCACATTTGTTAAATTAATACGTTTTGGATCATCGAACTTTAAATCAAGTATATAATAAATTAAATGCCCTAAAATATCATGAGAAGAGTGAAGGTTTTGCATAAATGCAACTATATTGGCTTGTGCTATTACAAACAAGTTATCTCCATTAACATTTTTGTATTCATTGAAATGATACTCTGTAAACAAAATTCTTGCATCTAAACTATTTAGTGTTTTTATAATTACATCGTGATTATCTTGATATTTATCTTTAATCAGATTTCGTAATAATTCCAAATCACATTTCATAAAGTACCCTCAACAATCTTGATCTCATCATCTGTGAGATCATAAAGTTTATAAACCATTTTATCGATCTCTTTATCGGTTTTGGCTATTCCTGTTTTGAATTGGTATCTAAGGGTTTTGTCGTTTTCAAAAAGGGCTTGCCACTCTTGTTTTGTTTTTTGTAAAATAGATGCCTGAAACAGCGACATAAACTCACCTTAAGAAATATTTTTTGTTTGATTGTAGCAAAAACTCTCTTAGAGGGTTTCACATCCAAACACTTGCCTTCACCCTTGGCTGCCATGAAATTCCTACATCCCAAGCCCTCTCTGCCAAAGGCAAGCCATTGGCTCCTTTGTTTTTATGCCGTATCTGTGTTAGGTATTGCTGATTTTTAGCTACTCTATATTACAATCACACCATGAAAACACACTACGACCTTATCGTTATCGGAGCTGGGGCTGCTGGAATTATGGCCGCGATCACGGCAGCAGAGCAAAACAAAAAAGTGCTTTTACTTGAGAAGCTCTCACAAATAGCAGCCAAGCTCAAAGCCACGGGTGGTGGGCGCTGTAACCTTACCAACACTCTGGGCAACGAAGAGTTTATGACCCGTTTTGGTCGCGATGGTCGTTTTATGCGCGATGCACTTGAGCTTCTAGACCATAAGGGTTTACAAGATTTTTTTCGCTCTATCGGGGTGGAAACGCACGCACCTGATGGGTATAGAGTCTTCCCGACATCACACAGTTCTAGCACCATCATCGAAGCTCTAGAAAAAAAAATGCACGCTCTCGATATCACGCTCTTGTGCAAACAAAGGGTGCAAAAACTGCTGAGCGAATCAGACCAGATCACAGGGGTTGAGACGCAAGATGCAAGCTTTTTTGCGCCCCATGTAGTTATTGCAACAGGTGGTCTTGGCTACCCAACACTTGGTGCCGAGGGGGATGGCTATAGACTTGCTTCGGATGTAGGACACAGTGTGAGTGATCTCAATCCTGCGATGATGCCTCTGCGCACCAAAGAGAGCTGGGTGGCTGAGTGTCGCGCCGATACTATTGCAAAAGTAAAACTTCGCGTCGCTATCCAAAAGTACAAAAAACTTCGCGCAAATGGAGATCTGATCTTTACCAAAAGTGGCATCCGCGGTCCAGTGGTACTTGACTTTGCAAGAGATATCACCCCACTTTTAAAAAAATACAGCGAAGTGCCTATTTTGCTCAATCTCACAAAAGGGATGAATGAAGATGCGATCTTAAAACACCTCAAAGAACAAAAGCAAAAAGATCCAAGTGCAAGTATCTTAGAGCTCGTCTCTACCCTTTTGCCCACACCTCTTAGCAAAGAGATCTGTAAACTTTGCGAGATAGATCCAAGTGCTGACTTTAATAAAATAGAGGGCGTACGCAAAGATTGCCTCATAAAAACACTCGCATGGACACCGCTCACCATCACAGGGCATGATGGCTTTAAGATGGCGATGATCACTCGCGGGGGTGTGAGTCTCAAAGAGATCGACCCCAAAACGATGCAAAGCAAGATCATCAAAGGGCTCTATTTTTGCGGCGAAGTGATGAATATCGATGGACCATGCGGTGGCTACAATTTACAGTGGAGTTTTTCGAGTGGAGCTTTGGCAGGATTACTCAAAGGAGAATAATTTTCGTTTTATGATATAATAATCGCTTATGAGAGGTTGTACCATGAAACTTTTATCTCAAATACTTCAAAACAACAATTGCGACTATCTCGCGATGCGAAGAGTGATCATTTTAAACTCTTTCTTTATTATCGGGATGATCGCATTTGCATCTTTTGCAACGATCAATCTTCTGCTCACGCAAGATTATCTCGTCTCACTTTTAGATCTTGCTCTTTTTATTATTTTTCTTCTTCTTTATATCGATCTCAACAAAAAAAAGAATCTCCAAAGAGCTTCGATCATCGGTACTTTTATCATCGCTGTGTTTATGCTGCTCTTTGTCTATCTCAATCACAATGCAGGATTTGGGCTAATTTGGACCATTTTTGTTCCTGTCTTTGGGGTCGCACTCTTTGGCTCAAAGCAAGGGATGTTTATCTCTTTTGTTTACTATCTTCTCCTCTTTTCACTCCTCTTTTATGGCTTGCATCACTGGAAAGAGCCCACTTGGGATCTTCTCTCATTCTTGCGATTTGTCTTTGCTTCTTTAGTTTTGCTTTGGGTTTTGTATGTCACTGAGAGCTCTTTTGAAAAAGTCTCTGCGATTTTAGAGAAGATGACCTATACCGATGCGCTTACAGAGCTTTACAATCGTCGCAAGATAGATGAGATCATGGAAGAGAAATGTTATGAATATGAGCGCTATGGCACACCTTTGAGCATCGCTATATTGGATATAGACGACTTCAAAGAGATCAACGATACCCATGGGCATGATATAGGAGATAAGGTTTTGAGTGAGCTCTCTAGCCTTCTCAAAGCAAACTCAAGAAAAAGTGATATCATCGCTCGCTGGGGTGGCGAAGAGTTTATGTTTATCATGCAAAATACACAGAAAAAAAACGCCATAGAGAGTATGGAAAAACTAAGAGAGGTGATCGCAAAGCACAGCTTTGAGACCATAGGTCATATCACCTGCAGTATCGGTGTGTGCGAACTCACCCCTGATATCTCAAGTGCCAACAAGCTCTTTAGCTGTGCAGATCAAGCGCTTTATAGATCCAAAAACAACGGGAAAAATAGCGTTTCTTACTAGGAGTAAAAATAGCGAATAGAGGCAAAGCCATACACTTGTGTAGTCTCAAGTTCTCTGAGTTGTTTCTCTGTTACGATCCCACCGAGTGCAAACACCTTACAATTTACTTTTTCAAGCAAGTTTTTTAAATCCTCTACACCCTTTGGCTCCCCTTTGTTTGGGCTTGCAAAGATAGGGCTATAGGTAAGAGCATCTGCGCCCAAAGCCTCTACATCCAAAGCCTCTTGCAAGGTGTGCGTACTCACTATCACCTCTAAGCCTTTTTGTTTTGCCTCTTTTATACGTTCTTTGTCACGGTAGGTGAGATGCACCCCATCAGCGCCCAAAAGCTCTGCAAGTGCTACATCCGAATGTAAAAAGCTCTTTAGCCCTGCAAACTCTTTGGATGTAGCGATAAAAGTACTCGCTAAAAGTGCTGCATCTGTGTTTTGTTTATCGCGATAGAGTGCATATTCTGGCTGATGTTCACTCAGTGCTTGGCGCAGTTTTTGTGCGAAACTACTCGCCTCTTGTGTATAATGCGCCGGATCGGTAATGAGATATTTTTTCACTACTTTCTCAAAAGTGGATTGCTAAAATCGATATGCTCTACATCCACATTTTTCTCATAACGCACAGCCATTGCATCGACATGGTATTTGAGCCTATCGAGCAGATAAAGCTCACTTTTTGTGTATTTTGCCCTTGCCTCATCAATATAGTTTTGCAAAAATGCAAGTGCATCGAGCTCATTTTCAAATACAAGAGAATCGATACGCGCTTTGATTTGATCATACTCACTATCGCCACAATGTGTCAAAAAATCATAAGAGAGATCCATTGTTTTTAAGTTTTCTAGCGCTTTTGAAAACGCGAAATGGTTATAGAGCATACATCCCACGAAATACTCAATATCTGAGCTTTCATACTCCGTATATTGGTTCTCTTCATTCTCAAAATGTTTATGCCAAATATCTAATACTTCTTGAACTTTATTATCCATCACTTCTCCTAACCCATCGGGTATAAGATCTCGTCATGCACCTTGTCACACGCATCAAGTATCTCTTGAGACAATGTGAGATCCATCGCCATAAGTGTTGCATCGAGCTGGTCTGGAGTGGTCGCCCCGATGATAGTGGACGCGACAAAATCAAACTGCTTCGACCATGCGATGGCAAGGGTGCTTAGGTTGAGATCGTAATTTTTTGCAATTGTAATATATTTTTGTGTCGATGCCAAAGTCTTGTCGTTTAAAAAGCGCTGTGCCATAAGCCGTTGACGCTTGTTAGTCGAGCTAATGTAATCAGCAAAACGCCCTTTTGCATTTGTATCAAAGTTGTATTTGCCACTGAGCACTCCACCTGCAAGAGGAGAATATGGTAAGAGCGAGATCTGCTCGCGGCGACACACCGTGGAGAGTTCATCTAAAAAACGGCGATTGAGAAGCGAGAAGTTGTTTTGGATAGACTCAAAACGTGCATAGCCTTTATGCTCACTTGTCATCAGCGCTTTGGTGATGCCATAAGCTGTGTCGTTGGATGTACCAAGATAGCGTACTTTTCCAGCTTGTACCAATCGATCGAAAGCTTTAAGACTCTCCTCGATCGGCACCACAGTATCGGGCCAGTGCATCTGATAAAGATCGATATAATCGGTCCCCAAACGTTTCAAACTCCCCTCAATAGCCCGCTCAATATGAAAGCTATCGATCGCTGTGAGTCCATGACGAATAGGTGGCACAAACCACCCAGAAGCAGCCCCTGCTACTTTTGAAGCGAGTATCACACTCTCACGCGGTTTGGTTTTGAGCCAACGACCAACGATCTCTTCTGTAATGCCTGCGAGCTCTGCGACTGGAGGCACAGGATAGAGCTCTGCAGTGTCAAAAAAATTCACCCCCGCATCATACGCTTTGTCCATGATCTCAAAAGCCACCTTCTCATCAGGTGTTTGTGTGCCAAATGTCATCGTCCCCATACAAATAGGGCTCACACGAAGCCCAGTTTTACCTATATATCTGTAGTGCATCGATATCCTTTTACAAAATTATTTCTTTTTTAGTATCTTAGCATAGCGTATTGAAGTTTTATTTTTCAAGCCTTAGTAAAATATCCAAAGCATCTATCTCAAACTTTGAAAACGCGAACCATTTTTTCCCTAGATCTTTAAGACTTGCACCAATATGATAGACATCTTTTTCATCAAGTATCAAAAATCTATCATGGGAAGAGTCAAACTTTTTAAGTTCAATTTTTGGGTATTGTGAGTTATATTTTTGCAAGTCTAGTTGTAGCTGCTTTGTGATATTTTTACTGTAGATAATGGCTTTGACATTTGCACCTCTTTTTGAGAGTAAGGTCAGTACACTTTCATCACAATAGTTGTCGATAAGCACTATACTTTTCTTTGCACTTTTGATACACTCAGACACAAATAGATATGCATCATAGACCTGCCCATCATAAAAGATGCCTTGCTTGGGCTTGACAGAGTGCTCTTCAATAGCATTCAATACAGCATCTACTTTTTCATCTGTCTTAAACTGCTTTTGTTCAAGTGAATCTAACCTTTGAAATATCAAAGCATTGTTGGAGATGAAGTTTCTCATTTGAACAAATGCATTGATAATATAAATACTTGTTTGCACCGCTGTTTGACTTCGAAGGACAGCTGATAGCATCGCCACACCTTGTTCTGTAAAGACATAAGGAAGGTATCTTCTTCCACCATGTTGCTTAGTAAGCTCATTTTGTGATACCAAACTTGAGGTCGCATATTGCGACCTCAAGTCATCAAATTCATTTTCTGTAAGTTGAAATCTGAAATTTTCAGGAAATCTTTCACTATTTCTTTTCACTTGTTCATTTAATCTTTTTAATTCAACACAATAAAGTTCTGCCAAATCACTATCAAGCATCACTTGAAAACCTCGAAAAGAGTGAATCTTATTTTTAATGATCTCTTCGTTTATAACTGATATTTCATCCATAGCCAATCCTAGATACTTTTACCTATCATGGCATGAAAATGAAGTTTTGTTTAAAAATATGACAATTTGCAATTATTTTTGAAAACTCATCCGCAACAAAACTACCACCAGCACCACAGAACCAATAAAGATAAAAAAATCTTTCACACCAAAATAGCTTACAAATGGGTGAAAAAATATTGGGGAGGCAAATTGTCCCATAAACATCGCACTTGTGAGGTATCCAGAAGATTTGACCCTTTTGCTTTGATGGGCACGCTCGAGCATCCATGCGACCACATTTGTCATCGCGATCCCTCCACCAAATCCCATAAGAGGGGATGTGAGAAAAAAGAGATACACATTGTCCACAAAACCAATAAAGATAAATCCAAAACCTATGATACTCATACTTTGTAAAAAGATCATGCTATGGGTGTAGCGCTGTTTGAGCTTGGCAAACACCAATGCACCCAAAGCATTCGAGATAAAAGCGGTCGCGATGATCGCCCCTGCAAGCGTCGAAGAAGCTCCAAAATGGTTGATAATGAGAAATGGAATCTGTGTTGGTAAGATGTAGAATAAAAGCATCAAAACAAAGGCTAGGATGTAGATCCCAAAGAGACGATTGTTTAGATTTTGCTCATTTTCTGGCTCTTTGGTCTTTATCTCTTGAATATATTTCAAAGCAAAGGGAAGAAGTAAAAATCCAATGAGATACACCCCAAAAGCGTAGCGCCAGCCTATATCTGCAAGCACCCCACCACCAAAAACAAAAAGCACTCCACCAAAAGCGACAAAAGCACTTTGCAAGCCCATAAATCTATGGCGTGCTTCACCTTGAAAATAATCACCTACCAAACTTGTCGTGACGATCATCAATAATGCAATGGTCACACCAAGCAAAAAACGTGAAAACAAAAGAGTACTTATACTCTCTAAATAAAGCCCTGCACTCCCAAATAAAGAGAAGAATATAAGGGCGATGATTGCAGCTCTTCGTTTACCGAATCGATACACAAAATGCCCCAAAAAAGGAGCCAATAGCGCAATAGCAAGAGATGGAAGTGTGATCATCATACGCGAAAGAAACTCAATATTCTCTTGGGATGTAAAGTGGTCTTTGAGATGGGGGATCGTCGTGACGATGGCGACGTTTGACATCATCGTCGTCATCGACAAAAGAAGTAAGGTGAAGATGGTGAGCTTGGAGGCTATTTGAGTTCTCCCCAATGATCGCCTATATTCATACTTGCTTTGAGTGGGATGTGTAGCTCTTTGATCTCTTGCATGATCTCTTGAAAGCGCGCACCTAACTCTTCTGCTTGCGCTGCATCGACCTCAAAGATAAGCTCATCGTGAATCTGCAGCAACATCTTCGCATCAAGGTTTTCTTTTTTGATCGTCTTAGCGATCTTATTCATACTCAGCTTGATAAGGTCACTCGCACTGCCTTGAAATACGCTATTGACCGATTCGCGCTCATACGCCGCTTTGAACATCGGTGTAGCGTTTTCGTAGTCAAAGTAGCGTCTACGCCCCAGAAGGGTTTCGATATAACCCTGCTCTTTGGATGTATCGACAATAGAGCGAAAGTAGCGCTTGACCGTTGGAAATGACTCAAAATAGCGATCGATGATCTCTTTTGCCTCTTTGGTCGTAATCCCCAAAGTCTCAGAGAGTTTCTTTTGCCCCATCCCATAAAGAAGCCCAAAGTTGACCGTTTTTGCGATATTTCTTTTTGCATCTGCCTCCTCTTCACCAAAGAGTGCTACAGCGGTTTGGCGGTGGATATCTTTGTCGTGTCTAAATGCATCGACCAAAACAGCATCTTGGGAAAAGTGCGCCAAAAGGCGAAGCTCTATTTGGGAATAATCGATCCCTATGAGTTTTTTCCCCTCCTCTGCGACAAAAGCACGACGTATCTTTGCACCAAGTGGGGTACGTGTTGGGATGTTCTGCAGGTTCGGATTTTTAGAACTAAGTCGTCCTGTTGCTGTTCCTGTATGGACAAAAGAGGTGTGGATACGGCTATCATTACTCTCGCGTGAGAGCTTCATCAGTGGCTCGATATAAGTAGAAGAGAGCTTATACACCTCACGATATTCTAAGAGCAATGGGATGATCTCATGAGCATCTTTAAGAGAGCTAAGTACCTTTTCATCGGTGGAGTAGCCTGTTTTTGTTTTTTTACCCACAGGCAAGCCAAGCTCTTCAAATAAAATCACACCAAGCTGTTTGGTGGAGTTGATATTAAACTCCGTTCCTGCGAGCTTATAGATCGAAGCTGTAAGGTTTTTAAGTGTCTCTTGCACCTCAGCTAAAAACTCCTCTAAAAAGTCTCCATCTACTTTGATCCCCTCACGCTCCATACCCATAAGTGTAGTGATAAAAGGGCGCTCTACATCCCAAGCTTCATCTATAAGGTGACTCGCACTTTGGAGTTCGAGTTTTTGAATAAAAAGGTGATAAAGTTTGTAGGTGATAAAAGCATCTTCAGCGGCATATCTGCAAGCATCACGAAGCTCTACACTCGCAAAAGTTTCCCCTTTTTTGACCGTATCTTTAAACGAGACCATCTTATGTTCGAGCAGTTTTTCAGAGAGTTTATCAAGAGAGAGTGCACTCTCAGGGTTGATAAGCCATGCGAGTATCATACTATCTGCATAGATATCCAGATCTTCTTCTAAAAAGCGCGTGACAAAATGAAGATCAAACTTTATATTATGCCCCACGACCAAAGAGCCAAAGATGGTGCGTATTGCCTCTTTGGCATCTTCTGGGCTTATCTGCTCTTCAACCCCTAAATAATTATGCGCGATAGGTACATAATACGCCACCTCATCATCAAAACAAAAGCTAAAACCAACCAAAAAATCTTTAGTATAATCAAGCCCTGTTGTCTCTGTATCAAAAGCGATGATCGTGGTTGGTTCGAGCTTTGAGAGAATTTGTGTGAGCTTCTCTTTGGATGTAAGAAGTACGGCTGCATAATCGAGTGAACGTTCCTCCTCTTTATCTTCTGCAATCTTTTCTTGTGCCTCTTGTTTTTGTGTATCACTCACCATATTTTTGGCATGAAGCACACGTAAAATAGCGTTTTGATCATAACGCACGAGCTCATCGTAGATATTTAAAAATGGATTTTCGATATCCATCTTATACTCTTCAAAGTCAAAATCATCAAGCACATCATCACGAAGTGTGACAAGCTCTTTAGACATATAAGCTTGCTCTTTACACTCCATAAGTTTTTTTTGTGTCGCCCCTTTAATGGTGCCGATATTCTCATAAATTCCATCGAGAGTGCCATACTCTTTGAGGAGTTTTTCTGCACCCACTTTTCCTATCCCTTTGACCCCTGGGACATTATCGGCACTATCACCCAAGATAGACTGATAATCGATGAACTGCTTAGGCGTTACCCCATATTTTTCATAACACTTTTGCTCATCAACCACAGATTTTTTAATAGCATCTACAAGCACTATTTTGCCATCATCTATCAGCTGATAGAGATCTTTATCGTGAGAGACTACGCGTACATTATAGCCCTGCTCTTTTGCATGCTTGACTACGCTTGCTATAATATCATCTGCTTCAAAGCCTGCTTTACCAAGTGTCTTATACCCCATCTTATCGATCCACTCAATAGCGATTGGGAGTTGCATGGTGAGCTCTGGTGGTGGAGCTTGGCGATTTGCTTTATAGTTTTCATCGATCTCATTACGAAATGTTGGACCTTTTGAATCTACCGCAAAAACGATGTAATCAGAATCGTGATCTTTTTGAAGCGAAGAGATAAAGTTGGTAAAACCTGTCAAAAGCCCTGTAGGGAAACCCTCAGAGTTTTTGAGATGTTGTGGAAGTGCATAAAAACTACGAAAGAAAAATCCAAAGGTATCAATGATAGTGACTGTTTTACTCAACTATTGTCCTTCTATAATATCGAGCATACTATCAACTGCATCTTCTAATATTTCATGGTCGTAACCCGCATCATTGGCCTTTTTGAGCCCAAAATTGATCATCTGCTCTGAGAGTGGCTTATTTACAGGGATGATCGTTTTTACAATATGAAGCGCCATACTGTACTCTTTGAGTGCATCTGGAGCCGCTTCTGGGTTATCAGCATATTTTATCATCTCAATAAACTCATTATCAAAGCCCCAATGTTCAAACACTTTTGCTGTCACTTCAGCACTCGTTACATCCGCATATGCTTTTTCCACTTGGGCGATATTATTTGAGTTTTCGATCTCAGAAGCAAAGCTGATCGCTTCATCCTCTTGGATCACACTATTGGCAATAAGTATCTTTCCCGTCTCTTGTAAAAAAGCCGCAAGATAGAGTTTGTCTGCTTTTTTAGGATCGATCTTTTGGTACCATTTGTGCATCAAAACAGCTTGTAGGGAAGAGAGATCAGCAAAACGCTCACTTGTAATATTGTATGGTTGCATATCTACATTCAGCAATTTTCTCACAGAGTTTCCAACAGCAATAGAGCGCGTCATACTCATCCCAAATAAAGAGACCGCTTGTGCAGCATTGCGTATCTCTTTTCCAAAACCATAAAGTGGTGAATTTGCAGCCTTTAAGAGGTTTGCAACTATCATTGGATCTTTTTCAATAACCTTTGCCAAATCACCAACACCCGCTTCTTCATTGGCAAATACGGCATTGATCTCAGCAATCGTTTTGGAGAGTGGAGGAAGAGATTTTATACTATCTATGATTGAACTTTTCACATTTTCCCTTTAAGTTTGTTGTTTCGTTTGTAGTGAGATTATTATATCACTTTTTAATGGCAATCACTAAGCGTTTTTAGTGGATTTGAGATGTAATCATAACCATCATACACCGTATAAAGACCATACAAGATCACCGCAATAGAGGAGAGACTCATCATCATCTTTCTAAAGCTTGTAGCGGATGTAAGGGATGTAAGAAAACCTAGACCAAACATCGCTGGTATCGTACTTAACCCAAAGATCGCCATCACCAAAGCCCCATAGAGAGGATCCGCCGTACTCGCAGCAGTGATCGCGAAAAAATAGACAAAGCCACATGGTAAAAGCCCGTTTAACATCCCAAGGACAAAAAAGCTTTGGTTTGATTTAGAGTTGAGCACTTTTTTAAAAGCATTTTTATAAAGGGATGAGGAGGAAAAAGAGTGCTCGATAAGTGTAAGGAACTTTATCTTTCCAAGAAGCGAGAGACCAGCGAGTACCATCAGCACCCCAGCTATGATAAGCAGCGTACCGTTTGCCGTATTACTGAAGGTCGCCACACCACCAAGCGCACCAAAGAGTGCTCCTAAGATAGTGTAGGTGAGCACACGTCCAAAAGAGTAAAGCAGATGCGCTACACCTTGAGAAACTTTTGAGCTCTTTGGCTCAATTTTGATCGTAGAGTATGCTAGTACGATCCCTCCGCACATCCCAATACAATGCCCAAAAGAGCCTAAAAAAGCGATACTTATAATGGTGAAAATATTGACAGCTTCCATTACTTCTCCATCAATTTTTTTCGGATTGCAGGATTATTCATCGTCTCACCTCTGAGCATACGCAAACGCATCACATCAAATGCCACAAACCCCTCTTGAGGATTTTCATACGCACCAAAGCCATATCCCATCGGGGTGATCTCATTGAGCGAATAGTAGGCTTTTTTTCCATCGATCCATTTTTTTGTATCTCTACTCATCACCCAGATCACAGCCTCATCACGAAAAGGCTTCTCTTCGAGCCACTGCACAAAACCACCATGATCGTGAAAAAACCAAGTTTTGCCACTAGGTGCTACTACTTGAGATGCATACTCAAGAGTATCGATCACCATACCGCAATCACTATCTTGGTACTTATGAAGCTCTACATCCAAGGCTTTTTTCTCAGTATTTCCCTCTTGGATCACGATCATCTTTTGAGACTTACCCAAAGAGAGAAAAAGCACGACAATAAATGCAACGAGAGCAAAAATAATAAAATATGGAAGAAGTTTTTGAATCATGATAAACCTTAAAAAGAAAAACATTTTAGCATAAAAAAGTTTGTCTTTTTCTTTGTAGTGTGTAGCGTTTTTACCATCTCAATTGTACTTCAAATGTCTATAATATTATTTTTAAGTATTTTATATTAGAAGTAAGCTACAATGGAGCATGATAAAAAATAATAGCTCTTCTTCGCATCAGCACTATAACGAGCTTCTTAAAAAAGATAGCTATTCACTTCATAAACTTCACATCATTGATAAATATCTACTTATCACATTTTCTGACCTTGAGGGCAATATCACAGATGCCACGCAAGCATTTTTAGACTTCACAGGCTACACACGAGAAGAAATCATTGGTAAGAACCACAGTATTTTTAAACACTCAGATGTTCCAAAAGACTATGTCAAAAAGATGTGGGCTGTTTTAAATGCAGATAAAATATTCAAGGGTGAACTCAAAAATATCAACAAGGCGGGACACTATTTTTGGATCAAGATCACGATAGAGCCGATCTTTGATGAAAACAACACAAAAATAGGCTATCTAGCGATCCGTGAAGATATCAGTAGTAAAAAATCGCTTGAGGAGATCTCTACGATTGATTCCCTTACAGGGCTTTACAATAGAAGATATTTTAATGAACTCTTTCGCAAGCTCTTTTTAAAGTCCAAACAAAAGCAAACAAGCCTTGGTCTTGTTATCATCGATGTTGACTTCTTTAAACTCTACAACGAGAACTATTCCCACCAAGCAGGAGATCTTGTCCTCGCTCAGATCGCCACTGTAATACGTGAACTTGCAAGCGACACCTCTTTTGATATCTTTAGACTCGCAGGTGAAGAGTTTGCACTTTTGAGCTTGGGTTATAGTACTCAAGAGCTCCAAACGCTTTGTAATACTATCAAAAAACGAGTAGAAGATCTCCATATCACCCACGAAGAGAGCAAAATATCAGACTGGATCACAGTCTCTATTGGTGCTGTCAATCTCGAATCTACCATCAGCTACTCTATCAACGATATCTATAATGCAGCAGATCAAAATCTCTATCTTGCAAAGAAAAAAGGGAGAAATCTCGTCCAGATCACCTCGAATATTGACAGGATCTCTCTAGAAAACGAGATCGATGAAGTGACCCATCTTCCAACGAGGGTCAAACTCACTCAAGACCTTGAAAAACTCCAAACAGATGCGATGATGATCTTGCTTTATATCAATGATTTTAGCTCTTTTGCTGAGCATTATGGCTCTGATTTTGTCCAAAAGATGTTAATTAAAAAAGCCAAAGAGTTACGACACTCTCTTCTTGATAACAGTTCTACCCTTTACAGACTCAATATCAATGAATTCGCCATTTTGGTCACAGATAAAAATCACTTTAACCGCTACCTCTCACTTTTGAAATACTCTATTCTTCCAAATAGCGTTTGTGAGGTCAAGGGGTATAAAGAGGATAATATCGTAGTCTCCTATTCTGCTGGGATCTCATATGGAGTACATCAGATCCTTAGAAAAGCCAATATAGCCCTGCATGAAGCGTTTAAAAGTATGTCAAGCTATGCGATCTATGAGGAGGATGAAAATATCACCATCCACCATCGTAACCGTCTCAAAAACCTCTGTATCTATCAAGAAGCCCTCGAAAATGACAATATCATCCCCTATTTTCAGCCCCTTGTAGATGCAAAAACAAATAAAGTGGTCAAGTATGAAGCACTTGCGAGGATCAGGACACGAGATGGTTCCATCATCTCACCAAACCTCTTTTTGGATGTAGCAAAAGAGGATAAGACCTTTGAATATTTTACACGCCAACTCTTCCAAAAGATCTTTCATATCTATTCCAAAAATGACATCAAATTCTCTCTCAATGTGACCTATGAAAACATTGTCTCTAGCGAGTTTATAAGCTATCTTGAAAACAGACTCCAAAAATATGGAGGAGAGAGGATCACTTTTGAGATCATAGAATCTGAGGAGATCTTAGATTATAAGGCTGTGGGAGAGTTTATAACATTTATCAAAAAGTATGGATGTAAGATCGCCATAGATGATTTTGGAAGTGGGTATTCAAACTTTACCAACCTTGTCAAACTTGATATTGACTACATCAAGATCGATGGAACGATTATAGAGAAACTTCATAGCGATAAGAGTGTCGAGATCATGGCAAAATCACTCATCTCTTTTGCAAAAGCAACGGGGATAGGAACCATCGCGGAGTTTGTGAGCTCTGAAGAGATCATGTATAAGGTCAAACAGCTCGGAGTTGATCTCTTACAAGGTTACTATTATGGAGAGCCAAGACCACCACAGGATTATGATCTTTTCCTCTAATGTGCCATAGGGTGAAAAACTTCCACAGTCTCTTTGAGATCTTGCTTTTGGATGTGGGTATAGATCTGTGTCGTCAAAAGGGATGCATGACCTAAAAGCTCTTGAACCACACGCAAATCAGCGCCTCCTGTGATCAAAGAGGTCGCATAAGAGTGCCGTAGTACGTGGGGAGAGACCCCCATATATTTTTGGGTGATCTTATACGCAGAGATACGACTCAGCTTCTCTCCCTTGTAGTTATACCACACAAAATCTTTCTCAAACGGTGTCTCTGATAAATATCTCTGTATAGCAACTCTTGCGAGCTTAGCAAGGGGAACAATGCGCTCTTTATCCCCTTTTGCATGGCGGATATGGAGCCATTCCCCTTCAATATCTTCCCGCTTTAACGCCAAAGCTTCACTAATACGCGCTCCACTTGCGTATAAAAAAAGGATCAAAGCATAATCGCGCAAACCGATCCACGAACTAGTATCGATAAGCTCTATTGCTCTTTGGATCTGTGGATAGGATAAAAACTTTGGAAGGAGTTTTGGGATCTTTGCAGAGCGTATCTTTGTCGTTTCTTGGACAAAATGGTGTTTATAGCAAAAATCAAAAAAGGCGTTGACCGCGGAGAGTTTGCGGTTAAGTGTGCGTTTGTTTGGGTATTGGCTCAAAAGCTCTAGAACTTTTTGGGAATCAAGAGTGAGCAGAGGCTTACGCAAAGCCTCTTCGATCTGCAGCAGATCACTTTTGTACGCCTCAACACTTTTTTTATTGAGCGCTTTTGTAACAGATATATACTCTAAAAAAGCCTCAAGTTCGTTGGACATAGATCTCCTAGTCTAAAGAGAGGTATTCATCATCCGTATAAAAAACAGCATCCCCACTCAGAACATAGCCATCTGCTACATCCGCTTCATAGATCTCATAAGAGAGGAGATCTTTTTGAAGTTCTATTAAATAGCCCTCTTTTTCAAGTGCGTATATCTTCTCGTTGTGGTGGATGAGTCCAAGAAAATGTGCAAAAGGAAACTTTACTTTTGCATTGACTTGAAGATCAGGTGTCAAAGAGATGATCTCCCCTTGCTTGGTTGCGATAAAGATATTGGCTCCATCATACACGGTGCTTCTTATCTCATGATCGACACGGATCTCTTTTTGTGCCATAGATAAAAGTGTATGACCCGTTGCAGCGATAAGCTTGTCATCGACAACGTTAAAATAGATGATATTGTTAAAATGCTCCTCTGAACTCACAATGATAGTTCTGAGCTTTTTCTTGAGTGAAGAGTTCACGATCACGATCTTCCCATCAAGGGTCAAAAAAAGTACCAAGTCACTCATGAAATAAGGACTCACGATTCTTGAATCAACGATCAAAGGTGGATGTCCCTGCTCTTTAAAAAGAAGCTCTTTAGTCGAGATAGAATAAAGTGCCATCTCATTATCAGCAAAAAGTACAGCCAAAATATCATTTTGCACACTTGCACTTGCCACTGTCTTTTTGAGTTGAAACTTCTCTTGAAGGGAACTGTCTGCGATAAAATCAAGTGTAACATTGCCATCCATATCAGCACTGATGATCCAGCCATCACTCGAACCGATCAGTCGAAATGAAGGTGCTATCTCTAGATCTAAAGGCTCTTTTTTTGAGAGCACTTTTCTGTTTTCAAGGAGTGCCAAATCAGAGGTAATATCGATGATACTAGCATCGAGATCACCATATTTTTCCCAACTTTTTTCTACATTCTGAGGCTCAAAAACTTTTTTTGAACTACATCCACTCAAAAAAAGTAAGCCGATAAGTGTTGCGAGGAGTAATGACTTCAAAATCTATTTCACCCCGTAGTGCAGTAATGCTTTTGCAATATTTTGAAACGATGAGTTCTCAGAAACCATCTGTAATTTTTGATGTGCTTTGTCTATCTTGTCCTCTTTGATAAGTAAGATCGCACTACGAACGAGAGCAAGATCTCTATAGATCGCATCTTGCGTAGAAGCATACGCATCAAGTGCGCTTACATCCGAAGCTGTCTCATATTTTGCAAGATCTGAGACGATAGGTGTTTTTGACTTACTAAGCTCTACTAGTGTTGTCATATCTTTGTTCGCTACTGCTTGTGCGTACATCCAAAGATTATAGAGGTTTTTTGAGTTTGATTTGAGATCTTCAAGAGCTTGTGCATTTGCTGCATCCTCTTTGAGAAGTAAAAGTGCTTCATTTGCACTTACAATACGCTCTTCATTGTTATGTGTATAAACAATGTTTGCACCCACAAGTACCACCAAAGCAACAACAGAACCGATCATCCATTTTTTGTATTTCTTGACAAATCTCTCCGTCATTACCGCTTTTTCAAAAAACTTTTCCTCAGAACTCAATTCACTTTTTACTTGATCAATATTCTCTTTTAGACTCAAAAAAAATCCTTTTATTTTTATGTTTTAATTTATAAGGCAAGATGATAACGCATACTTTGTTAAAGTTTCATCAAACAATCTCCAAAGAGTTATTCTAAGTTTTTTTTGTTACAATCTTACAAATAAATTTTCATAGGATGTAGATATGCAAGTAGATGATGCACTCTTAAGTAGACTCGAAAAACTCTCTTATTTAAAAGTTTCAGATGATAAAAGAGAAGAGATAATTGAACAACTCTCCCAAATAGTAAGCTTTGTAGATAATTTGAGCGAACTCAACACAGAAGGTGTCGAGAGCACTTTTGCTATGAGTGATGCAGCAACTCCATTGCGCGAGGATGTAGCCTCTTGTGATACAAAAGTAAACGATGCGATTTTAAACAATGCTCCAAGAAGTGCAGACCATTTCTTTGTGGTTCCAAAGATCATCGAGTAGCTTTTTATGATAAAAGTATACGGGATCAAGAACTGCGATAGTGTCAAAAAGGCACTCTCCTTTTTTAAAAAATATGATATCGAATATGAGCTTTGTGACTTTAACAAGCAAGCCCCTAGCTGTGAGATGATCGATGCGTGGCTTCAAAAAACAGACATCGACACTCTTTTTAATGCACGAAGCACCACCTATAGAGAACTCAAACTCAAAGAACTAGAACTCGATAGTGCAGCAAAAAGAGAGTGGCTTTGCAAAGAAAATAGACTTATCAAGCGACCTGTAGTACAATACAAAGATACAATTATTGTTGGATTTAATGAAGATAATTATAAAGGAGTTTTCTTATGAGTGAAGAGATAGCAAATACAGCAGAACCTAAAAAAGTACTCGATATCAAAAAACTACTCAAGAGTGTTTTAGCGTATGGTTCTTCAGACCTGCACCTTGTAGTAGGCAGCGAGCCACAGATCCGTATCGATAAAGAGTTGCGTCCTCTCAACCTTGCCATACTCAGTGCTAAGGATGTAGAGGAGATGGCATATTCTCTTATCGAAGATAAACAAAAGAAGGTATTTGAAGATAAAAACGAGCTAGATTTTTCGTTTGAGCTTGAAAATATTGGTCGTTTTAGAGCAAACTACTACCGTACTATCTACGGTATTGCGTGTGCGTTTCGTATGATCCCTATCGACATCCCAACCCTAGATGCGTATGGAAATCCCCCTATTTTTAAAGAGCTTGTCAAAAAAGAAAAAGGGCTTATCCTTGTTACCGGTCCTACAGGAAGTGGTAAATCAACCACGCTCGCTTCAATGCTCCATGAGATCAATATGACAGAGAGACGCCATATTATCACCATCGAAGATCCAGTTGAGTTCGTGCATAAAAACATCAAATCTCTTTTTTCACAAAGGGATGTAGGGGAAAATACAGCGTCTTTTGCAGCCGCGCTCAAATACTCTTTGCGTCAAGATCCAGATGTTATTCTCATCGGGGAGATGCGTGATGCTGAGACCATCGGTGCTGCACTCACCGCCGCTGAGACAGGTCACTTGGTCTTTGGAACACTCCATACAAACTCTGCACCAGGAACGATCAACCGTATCATCGACGTTTTCGATGGAGACGAACAACCACAAGTAAGAGCACAGCTCGCATCTTCACTTGTTGCGGTTATCTCTCAATCACTCATCCCTCGCGTGGGTGGTGGAAAAGTTGCAACCCAAGAGGTACTTATCACCAATCCAGCGATTGCCAACCTTATCCGTGAGGATAAAGTGCACCAGATCTATTCACAAATGCAGCTCAATCAGTCTGAGACACATATGACAACACAAGCGCAACAACTTTTAGATCTCTTACAAAAAAAGATCATCTCCAAAGAGAATGCGATCAAAAACTCCAACCGTCCAGAAGAGCTTCAAAAAATGATACGTGGCTTATAAGCCACCTATCGTGTACGAAAAGCTACGCGGTTTTTTCCACTTCCTTTTACCTCATACAAAGCTTCATCCGCTTCTTTTAAAAGCTTGTCTATATCTTGTATCTTCTCTGTTTGCTCGGCAGCACCGATACTTATCGTCACACTTTGGCTTACACCCTCACAAGAGATTTTGAGTTGCTCTACCCTTTTTCTGATCTGCTCTATTTTTGCATACGCGCTTTGTCTGTGTTCAAAACACATCACAATGGCAAACTCTTCACCCCCTAAGCGTCCAAACACGGCATCTGCATCAAGAAAGCTTTGTATCTCTTGTGTTATAGCCTTGATCACCGCATCACCGTAAGGGTGACCATAGGTATCATTGATCTTTTTAAAGTCATCGATATCTATCATCACGACACCTAAAAAATCTCTTTGTTCTAAGAGCTGTGTCGCTTCTTCAAAAAACTTTCGGCGGTTGTAAATCCCCGTCATCTGGTCATGACTTGCTAGATAATGAAGCTCTTCAATGAGTTTGCTCATCTTAAAATGGGTCTTGACTTTTGCGAGTAACTCTTTTGGTTTGAATGGCTTTGTGACATAATCAACACCTCCAAGTTCATACCCTTTTTCAATACTCTCTTCATCCACGCGTGCGGTGATAAATATGATGGGGATATCTTTTGTTTTTGGGGAGCTTTTGAGATGTTCACACACCTCAAACCCATCCATTTCAGGCATCATAATATCTAAAAGTATCATACCGATCTTCTCTTTGGCAGCAATTTCAAGGGCAGATTTGCCATCTGTTGCGACCACAAGATCATACTCACCCAAAAGTTCAAGTAAAAGATCTATATTAGTCTTTGTGTCATCTACTATTAAAATCGTATCCATTTTTGACATCTTGTTTCACCCTTTTATATCCCTTATTGTACCATTGCTTCGTCTCAAAAATATCTCATTGAGACTTTTTTGAGAGACATTTATGATAGAATCGTATACTTTTTAAAGGTTTTTATGATGAAACTTCTTTTGATCCTCTCTTTTATTTGTCTCTCTTTGTTGGCGCAGACAAAACATATCTCTGTTCAGTTTGAATGGAAACACCAGTTTGAATTTGCCGGTTTTTATGCCGCAAAAGCCAAAGGCTATTACCAAGACATAGGCTTGGATGTAAGCTTTAGAGAGTACGAAGATGGGATCGATATCGCATCTGAAGTAATCAATAAAAAAGCCACTTTTGGGATATCCTCCTCCTCTTTGGTCTTAGAGAGATTGCAAGGCAAACCTGTTGTATTACTCGCCTCTTATTTTAAGCAAAATGCACTCGCAATTTTAAGCAAACCTGATATCAAATCACCCAGAGACCTTAAAAACAAAAAGATTATGGCAGTTCCTTGGGAGCTTGATCATAGTGGGCTTGGGGTGATGCTCTCAGAGTTTGGAGTGAGTCAAGGGGATTATGAGCTTATAGCACATGATTACAAGATCGATAAGTTTGTCAGCGGTGAGATCGATGCGATGAGTATCTTTATTACAAGTCAGCCCTACTATCTAGACAAACTAGGGATCAAATATAATATCCTCAACCCTGCAAATTTTGGAATCTTCTCTTATGATCTTGAGCTTTTTACCTCAGAGGATGTCTTGAACCATGATAGCAAGATGGTCAAAGAGTTTGTCGAAGCTACCAACAAAGGGTGGCAATACGCACTCGAACATAAAGAGGAGATCGTAGAACTTATCTATGAAAAATACACGCAACACAAATCAAAAGGTGCACTTCTTTATGAAGCACACAAGACAGATGATATCTTCAAACGCTCTATTTTTCAGATCGGTGCGATCGCACCTGAACTTATCAAGCTCAATGTTGGGATGTATGAAAAACTAGGGCTGATCAAAAAGGATATCAAGCTCGAAGAGCTCATCTCTGGCTATATGATCGATGAGAGAGAGATACCATCCATCTCTTTGAGCCCAGAGCAACAAGAGTTTCTTAGCAAATATGAAGAGATCTCTATTGCCTATGAAGAGGATAGCGAACCATTTTTTATCAAGAACAAAGATGAAAGCTATAGCGGATATATCCCTGAACTTCTCAAAAAAATGGAGCAGATGACAGGTATAAAGTTTGTCATAGATGCATCAGGTACCCCCAGCGATGCGAAAATCAAAAAAAGCTTTCACACTTCCAAGCCCGAGATTATGCACCAATCAGATGCTCTTTTGAAGTTTATGCCCCTGCTTATTACCAAAAACGATAACCCAAAAAATATCCATAACATCCAAGATCTAGCCTCTAAAAGAGTACTTATAAAAAGGGGGAATCTCTGTTTTGAAAAGATGCTTTTGCAAAACAATATCATCGATCTTGAGATTCTCTACGCCGACACCTCGCGAGAGCTTTTAGAGATGCTTACATCCAATGGTGCAGATGCGGCGCTCATCGATGAGAGTAGCCTCTATCTTGCAAAGAGAATCGCTTTGGATAAGATGATAAAGGTACAGTTTAGCCTTGGAAAATACTTTGATATCTCTTTTGAGACCGAGTCTAAAGAGCTGAGAAATATCTTCAATACCATCCTGAATGAGATCGATGCACAAGAGAGGATCAAACTCAAAGAGAAATGGTTCTCTTTTGATGCCAATGGGATCAGCCTTTTACCAAAAGAGCTCGATTATCTCCTGCAAAAAAAAGAGATCAAATATTGCATTGATCCCAATTGGCTTCCATTTGAAGGCTTGCAAGATGGAAAACATATAGGTCTAAGTGCGGATTATTTTAAGCTTTTTGAAAAAAATCTTGGGATCACCATGCGTCTTGTTCCTACAAAGAACTGGTCTGAGTCACTCAGATTTATCAAAGAGAAAAAATGTGACGTTCTCCCTTTGGCTATGAAAACACCACAAAGAGATCAATATCTTGACTTTACTACTCCCTATATTTCGGCTCCTCTAGTGATCGTGACCAAAGGGGATGTGACATTTATTGATGATATCTCAAAACTTGAGGGGAAAAAGATTGGGATCACAAAAGACCATGCTTTTAATGAACTCTTTCGCCAAAAGTACAAAAACTTCACTATTGTTGACGTCAAAGATGCCAAAGATGGACTTCGCAAGGTACAAAACAAAGAACTTTATGGCTACGCGGGGACACTTTATAATATTGCTATGCTCTTTCAGCAAGAGTTTTATGCAGATCTCAAAGTGACAGGAAAATTTGATGAGGAGTGGAAGCTCGCCGTAGGTGTGCGCGAGGATGAGCCAATGCTTAAAGATATCTTTAACAAGGCGATCGCTCACATAAGTCAAGAGGAGAAAAAGAGTATCTTAAATAAATGGATCGCGATCAAATATGACCAAGGGATCGATTATACCCTTGTTTGGAAAGTAGTATTTGTCTCTTTTCTTGTTCTTTTGGCGATCTTTTTTTGGAATCGCAGACTCTCGCATCTCAACAAAGAACTCACTCATGCAAGACAGATCGCAGATGAAGCGACACGCGCCAAATCAAACTTCTTAGCAAATATGTCCCATGAGATCCGTACTCCGATGAATGCTGTCCTTGGGATGATCCATTTTATGAAAGGGACACAGCTCGATGATGCACAAAAAAACTATCTCAAAAAAATAGAAAAAGCATCCTACAATCTTCTCACGCTTATCGATGATGTCTTAGATTTTTCAAAAATAGAAGCAAAAAAACTCAAGATCAACGAGATTGACTTTAATCTGCTCGATATCTTTTATAACTTAGACTCGATGTTTAAGATGAAAGCGGATGAAAAAGGGATCCTCTTTGAGATCGTTTATGATGAGACACTTCCTTTGCATCTACATGGTGATAGCCTTAGACTGATGCAAATTCTTACAAACCTTACATCCAATGCCCTCAAATTCACACACAAAGGGAGTATCACACTTCGCGTGGAAAAAGTCTCAGAGGAGCTTTTTTGTTTTCGTGTAGAAGATACAGGGATCGGCATCTCCAAAGAGCAACAAGCAAAGCTCTTTGAACCTTTTAGCCAAGCAGATGAGAGCACTACCCGCAAATATGGTGGAACAGGTCTAGGGCTTTCTATCTCTAAAGAGCTCGCTACATTGATGCAAGGAAGTATCTCTTTGAGCAGTGAAGTGGATAAAGGGAGTGTTTTTACTCTTGAAGTACCTCTACAAGACGCACAACAAAGCCCTGAGAAAACAATAACGAATAAACAAACAAAAGAGGAATCTTTTGCGCAAAGTGATCTCGTGGTTTTGAGTGCTTCGGATGTAGAGGAACTTTTTGCACAGCTCTTGAGTGCCATAGAAAAAAGGAGACCTCAACTCTCTCAGCCTCTTTTGGACAAGCTCAGACAAACACAACTCACAAAAGAGGATACACGCCTCTTTAAGGAGCTTGAAAACCTCATCAAGACCTACCAATTTCAAAAAGCAAAAGAGCTCCTAGATGAAAAAAAATAGCACCCTTTTACTCGTAGATGATCTTGCTCAAAATATAGATATTCTCCTAGAGCTCCTCTATGAATACGATCTCATCCCGGCCCTTGATGGGCAAAGTGCTTTGGATGTAGCCGCGTCTGAAGAGATCGATCTGATCTTACTTGATATTATGATGCCCCTTATGGATGGTTTTGAGGTGTGCAAAAGACTCAAACAAGACCCAAAAACTGCAGATATACCCATCATCTTTTTGAGTGCAAAAAACCACTATACAGATGTTCAAAGAGGATTTGCTCTAGGTGGTGTTGATTATGTCAGCAAACCTTTTAATCCAGATGAGCTCAAAGCAAGAGTCACGACACATCTACAGCTTCGAGCGTACCAAAAAGATTTGCAAGAACAGGTTCTCATCGAACTCGAAAAAAACCGTCTCAAAGAGCAACTTTTATTTCAACAATCCAAACAAGCTGCCCTTGGAGAACTATTGGTCCATATTGCCCACCAATGGAAACAGCCCCTCGCCTCACTCGGCTCTATCAATACCATCATACGGGCAAAACTTGAAGCTTCAATAGAGATCCCAAAAGAGCAGTATCTCACCTACACACAAGAGGCACAAACACAGATAGATTTTATGGCAGACACCATAGAGACCTTTCGCAATTTTTATCAGCCTACATCCCAAGAACAAGAGTTTTATCTCTCAGAGTGTTTGGATGATGTGCTGGCACTTTTGCATGCGAGCTTTGAGTTTGAATCGATAAAGATAAAAGTACATACAAAAGCGCAAAAGCCTATACGTGCCAACAAAAACGAGATCGCGCATATCCTTTTTTCTATTTTGACCAATATGCGTGATGTGTTTCGTCTCAGAAAAGTGCTACATCCCAAGATCACTTGCCATATCCACGGTGACTCGATCCTCCTAGAAGATAATGCAGGAGGAATTGAAAATGATGCTTTTGAAACCATCTTTGAAAAACATATGAGCACCCATTCAAGCAGCGGCATAGGACTTTATCTCTCTAAAAACATAGCGCAAAAAAACAATGCGTATCTCTACGCTTGCAATAGCATAGATGGCGCTCAATTCAATTTAGGTTTTACAGATGCATAGACTCACAACACTCACTCTTTTATTTATCGAAGATAACGAAGCGTTTGCAAAGAACACCATCGATTTTTTACAGATCTATTTTGGCAAAGTGCTTCATACCACAACACTCAAAGAAGCGCTTGTGCTTTTTGAGACAGAGGATCCCGACCTTATCCTCTCTGATATAAAAGTAGAAGATGGAAATGGTCTAGAGTTTATCCAGCAAGTACGCCGCCGCAATAAAGAGATACCTATCATCGTGATGAGTGCACATAAAGAGGAGGAGTTTTTATTCAAAGCGATCCCACTTGGAATCCTCTCTTATGAGGTCAAACCTATAAACTACGAAAACTTTCTCGCTCTCTTGCGAAAAATCACTGAACATTTCAAAGAGATCTCCTCTTTTCATATCTCGCCAAACCTTGTTTATGATTACAAGAACAAACAACTTTTGCTAGAGAACAAAGCGATCACACTCACAAAAAAAGAGATGCTCTTTATAGAGCTTCTGCTCAAATATCCAAAGCAAGTGGTAGCGAACCATATGATACAAAATGATGTATGGGAAAACTCAATTATGAGTGATTCAGCTATTAAAAACCTCATCTTTAGATTACGCAAAAAGGTAGGGCAAGACTTTGTCCAAACGATTCACGGCGTAGGATACAAACTCATTACAAAATGAAACTCGCATAAAATAAAAAATTTCTAAAAGTAAAAAATTAACACAAATGTAACACTTTAAAATTATACTTCTCCCCATATTCTTATAGGGAAGTTATATGAAACATAAAATTCTTTTATCAGCACTTTGTGCTTCTGCTCTGCAATTGGGAGCAACAGACCTCGGACTCATCCACGTTGAGTCTTCTACGATCGATGATAAGTTTGAAACAAAGATGAGTGAAGTTTCAAATACCTCTACAATTTCTGGAGAAAGAGTAGATGACAGCCATGTTGAAAACCTACAACAAGTACTTCAGTCTATCCCAGGTGTAACCACAACAACAAGTACAGGAGACTCCCTCAAGATACACTTGCGCGGAGTTGAAAACCAGATGTATATGGGTGAAAAACCAGGGGTCGCTATCGTTATCGATGGTGTTCCTGTCTTTGAGCGTACAGGTTCGGTCAATATAGACCTTGATAATATAGAAAATGTCAAAGTGATCAAAGGGGGCGCATCCTATCTCTTTGGAGACGATGCACTCTCTGGAGCTATCATCATCACAACAAAAAAAGGGGCAAAGTATAACCATAACTTTGCCACAGCTGAGGCGGGAAGCTATGGATACAAAAAACTTCTCGCACGTACAGGGTATGCAAATGAGGATTTGAGTTTTCATATTCAAGCGAGCCAAAGAAGTGCGGATGGGTATTGGGAAAACTCTGATTATGATGCAAAGTATTTAAATGGGAAGTTACAATATTATCTTGATGATACATCCGATATCACTTTTGGAATGGAGTATTCTCAAAGAGAAAAAGATTCTCACGGAACAGTAGGTGGAGCAACACAAGCCCAAATCAATCCAGAGTCCATCTATACAGGGGATCAACAAAGTAGAGACTATACACGAAAGTTTGATGTAGAGCTTCTCAAACTTTTTCTCACCTATTCAAAAGATTTTGAGAATAACTCCAACCTTCTTGTCAATGGATATCTCTATACAGATGATACACAATTCATCTCATCCCCACAAACACGAAACGGCTCAGGTGCTAAAGATGCAACACTTGGTGATGAGGATTATGTCTATGACAATGATTATTCTCAAATACAAAGAGGGATAAAAAGTGAATATCGCTCCTCTTTTGAAAGTTTTGCAACACTTTTGGGAGTTGATTTACGTGCCAATAGTTATGAAAACGAAGTGAAATATAAGGTGAATCAGGCACTTATTACATATGGTCCGTTCGGTTCTGTAACACCAGATTACTATCAAGCAGGTGATTTTAAAAGCAATGATACAACGGATGAGAATATCTACGCAATCTATGGAGAGTACAAACAAGCACTTTCAGATAAACTCACAGCAACGGCGAATCTACGCTATGACAAGATCAAGCTTGATTACAAAGACTATGAACAAAATAACTTTAAAAACCAATTTAATGTTTACTCTTACCGCATCGGAGCGAATTACCAAGTAGGTGAAAAATCAACTTTTTATGCAAACTACTCCACAGGTTTTCGTGCACCAACAGTGAGACAGCTCTATGCTGGAGATCTTAGTAGCTGGGGTTCTACTGCAAACAATCCTGATCTAAAACCAGAAAAATCACATAACTACGAGATAGGTTTTCGTACCATCCAAAGCAAGATCAACTACGATATCGCTCTTTTTCAAATCGATAGAAAAGATTTTATTATGAAAAGCTCTGGAAACTATGGAGATACAGATACAGAGGATATGTGGGCAAACATTGGGGGAGCAAAACATAGAGGTCTAGAGCTCTCTGTCAATGGAAAAGCAACACAAGAGCTTTTCTTTAATCTCGCCTATACCTACCTTGATGCCTACTACACACAATACGACTCTTTTGGTATGGATTTGGATGGAAATCCTAATACAAATGTTGTAACCTTTTTTAATGTCACAGACAATACCATTCCAAGAACTTCGAAGCATCAACTCAACACAATTTTAGAGTACATCCCAATCACAGGACTCAAGGTAGGTGCTGAGATGAATTTTAAATCGAACTATTTTGCAGATGATTTAAACCGTATTAGAATCCCTTCTCATGCTGTTTATAACATTACCTCAAGCTATAAAAAGAAATTTGCAGATACGACCTTTGAAGTATTTGCGAGAATTGACAATCTGTTTAATAAAGACTATTACCAAACAGCTCGTGCAAGCGGGGATAGAAATGATGATGGAGTATTTGATGCAGAGGACCTCTCAATTACGGTCAATCAAGGAAGAGTCTACCGTGCAGGTATGAGTGTGAAATTTTAAAGGATAAACAATGATAGAGACAAAAGAGAAAAGAGATCGTAACGATATCTTTGGGATGCCGATTTTAGGTTTTATCTTTGGCAATAAATACTTCATTATGCTTGTTCGTTTCCTTGTTTTGGGGCTCTTTGCCTATGGTGTTTACTTGGGATTTGCAGAACCAAGCAAAGAGAACACCTTTACAAAAGAGCTCTTTTGGGGGCTTTTTTGGTCTCTTTTTATGGTGGTCACACTCGCAACATTTGGACGTATCTTTTGTGGTATCTGCCCCCATGGATTTGTAGGAAAATATATCAGTAAGTTTGGTTTGAATAAAGAGATGCCATCATGGCTCAAAAACCCTTGGTGGGGGCTTATGTTGCTTATCATTGGATGGTGGGCTGTAAGCTACTCACTCCCTGGATTTTACCGCGCACCACTTGTCACAGCTATTCTTTTTACAGCTATCACAGCTGTGGCGTTTCTCCTTTTTTATCTCTACAAAGATATGAGTTACTGCAAATATGTCTGCCCCATCGGAAGTGTCACAAAAGCGTATCACAGAGTCTCATCTACATGGCTAGGAAGCTATAAAGAGGATTGTAGCGAGTGTAAGACATTTGATTGTGCTTCGGCGTGTTCGTATAATCTCAAACCTTTTACATTCAATAACAAAAACTCGATGCAAGATTGTAGCCTCTGTATGGACTGTGCCGCCTCTTGTGATGCGATCAGTTTTAAACTTGTCAAACCCTCTACATCCCTTTATAAAAAGTTTAAGATCGACAAGATAGAGGTTTGGACCTATATCCTTATCACCGCTGCAATCACTATCACGATGAATTTTCACCACGGTCTTGGACGAAGCCCAATCGCACGAGAGATGCCTTGGGTGCAAACAGCGGCATATTTTGAGAATCTTTTTGATTTTGGGGCCATTGATAGTGTAGGATTTTTTGCTTTTTTCTATGCGCTTGGTGTCACACTCTTTTTAGTCTATCTTGGGATGTATATCGCTTCAAAAGCACTCAAAGTAGAATTTAGCAAAACATTTTATACCCTAGGCTACGCTTTTGCTCCGCTCTTTATCATTGGTGGACTCTCCCACCTTTTACATAGTTTTTTTACCCATACTTATGCTGATATTGCAAATGGCTTTATCTATGGATTTTCTTTGGATGTAGCACAGGTTCAAAACCTCGCATCTCGAAAAGATGCTTGGCTCTCCATCTTTGATATCTTTAAATACCTCGCAGCTTTTTGGGCACTATTTATTATGTATAAGCGTGTCAATCTTTTTGATGCAGGTAAAAAAGCCAAAACAATAGCGTTTTTCTTTGCTTCTTTGCTGATCATTTTTTATCTTGCTCTGAATCTCTCAAGACTCTATATCGCTAAGGCGCAACACAATAGTTCAGGTATGCACAAGCACTCAAGCCATGCAGTTCAAAGTCAAGCAAGAGGCTAAAAGATGATACAGCTTGCAAACTTTGAAAATGCAAAACAGAGATATATTAGCTCTTTTTTATTGAGCTCTTTGTTTTATTTTCTTTTGCTTGGTATGCTCTATTTTTCTCTTCTCAATACAGAAGAGCCCTTTAAGGCGCAAAAAGAGGAGGCCTCAAGGATCTCTCTCTCAATGATGATCTATCAAGAGCCTAAACCTCTGCCAAAACAAAAGGTGCAGAAAAAGCCAATAGTAGAAAAAAAACAAACACCAAAACCTGTAGCTAAAAAAGCGCTTCCACTCCCTCCACAAAAAATAGAAAAAGTTCAAGAACAAAAGCCAGTGCTTGAACAAGAACCCATAAAAGAAGAGATGCAAACACAAGAAAAACTCCAAGAGGAGACCCAAGCCCTAGAGAGACGCAAACAAAAAGAAGCAGAGTTATTACTTGTAGCAAAACAAGAGCGCGAAGCAAAACAAAATCTCTTTGTTCAAGAGTTACGTGATCGCATCAACAAAAACAAATCCTATCCAATGACTGCCAGAAGAAGAGGAATAGAGGGCTCTATCGAGATGCAGTTTTACCTCCTAGAAAATGGTCATGTCAAAGATATACGCTATCTTTCTGGCAAAACACTCTTTGAAAACTCAGCGATAGAGGCTATACAAAAAAGCTTTCCTATGGATGTAGACAATAAACTTTTCACATTCCCTAAAGAGTTCAAAATAAAACTGGTCTATGATATAATATAACACTCAAAGTTTTTAAGAGGTAAAAATGAAAAAAGCATTTACCATGCTAGAACTCGTGTTTGTTATCGTCGTCATTGGAGTTTTAGCCGCTGCAATCATTCCAAGAATGGATAGAGATAATATCGCAGAAGCAACCATACAACTACAGTCTCACATCCGTTATACCCAACATTTGGCAATGGTAGATGATAAATATAACGCGACTGATCCTACATGGTTTGAAAAAAGATGGCAGATTCGTTTTAGTGATAATAAAAGCTATTCTGTTGTTAGCAATAACAACAACACCTTTGCAGCAAATCCTCAAAATAGTGCTCAGGCTCTACAAAATATAGACCTAGAAGATGCTTATGGTGTCGCACTTTCCTTTTCAGGCTCGTGTGGAGATAACCCTATCATCAGTTTTGACCATCTAGGACGTCCTATGGTAGGAGACCTTGGGGGTGACGGCGCACCTTATGTAGAAGATAGACTTATCCAAGACAATTGTGTGATCACAGTTGCAGATGGTGGAGTTCACTTTGACATCACGATCCATCCTGAAACAGGCTATGTTCAAGGGATCTAAGAGACTCCCTTAAGACTCTTTTCTAAAGCGAATCATTTTAAATCGCTCCCCTAAGAAGTTTGGCATCAAAAGCATTTTTGCTTTTTCAAGCTCTTGTTTGTAAATCTTCTCTTCCACATTTTTTTGTAGTATTTCTAAGAGCTCTAAGATCCCCATATCTACAAGTGCTACCATCTGTGCTTTGAGTTCTATAAACTCTACACCCGCCTCTTCGTACGCGTCTTTGACATGGGCAAAAGTAACATCATAGGTGATGTCTGATTTTTGGTACAGCTCTTCTCTTTGAATCTCTTCATCAAAGAATGGAAGGACTTTGTGCTTGGTATAGATACGAAGAGAAAAATCAGGACGCGCTTGCATCTCCCCATAATCAAAGCTGATAAACTCAAACTTTTTTGCAGCATTTGCCATCTCTTGGGCAAACTCTTCATAGCCTCTAGCGATCTCACCTCGATCTTTATGGTATTTTTTTGCTTTTGCCTCGACCCATGCATCCTCTTGATCAAACTCTACAGTATGACCTTGAACACGCGCGCTCTTGCCTTTATAGTAAAGCTCACAAGGAAAGGCATCAAAGATCTCATTGGCAACAAAAAAAGCGTTCTCACACGCTAACTCGCTCAAAGATTTGTAATGAGTGAGCTTAATAGCATCCCCAAAACTCTCTTCAAAGTATTTTTTTTGAAACTCCTGCATCGCATCAAAACGCTCGATAATAACAAACTTTAAACTCTCAAGGAGCTTTGGTCGAAGCGTATAGATAAACTCGATCACATCCGCTAAGAAATAGCCATGATGCGCCCCGATCTCACAGATCACGCTATTTTTTTTTAAAAAGCCCTCATCTATGAGCTTGATAATATGCTTTGCGACGCTTCCACCAAAGAACTTACTCGTACTTACAGCGGTATAAAAGTCACCCTCTTTTCCAATATTTTTATACTTTGCATAGTAGCCCTCATCTCCATAGAGCCACTCGCCCATATATTCACTAAATTGCATCTACTCACTTTCATTTGCATAGATCTCATAGAGTGTTAAAAGCTCTAATTGTCTATCAAGTTTAAAAATATTAAGATCGATCCCTTGTATCTTATAAGAGTTCTCAAGTAGATCTACATCATAATGTGTTTTATATCCAGCCTCAAACAACTCTTGTGTATCTGAGAGTATCTTTGCATACAGTTTTTCATTCTCTTGGCTCAGTGCTATCTTTTTCTCAAAGTTCTCAATGTTTTGCAACACTTGCTCATAGATCGCTTCGATTTCACGCTTTTTATCGATCTCTAGTGTTTTTGATTTGAGATACTCAAGACGTGTGCTTTGAATCTCATCGTAGCTATTGATACTGATCGGCATAGAAGCCTTAAAGCCATATGTATAATAATCGGTTTCTCGTACACTTGCAGCACCGCCATCTAAGGTCTGTCCACCAAAGTTAAGGTTTTCTACTTTGTCATAGTTATATCCACCATAGACACTCAATTGTGGGAGATACTTTGCTAGAGTCATATTTTTGTTATAACGATCACGCTCACTTTGACTTTGTGCGAGTTTATATGAGAGATTATTACTCATAAACTCCTCTTGTTCTATCCATGCTAAAGTTGGAAGAGAGACTTTTTGATAATCAACATCGCTAATTACACGAAGACCAGAGACAAGACGCTCTTTGGCAGTTTCAAGGTCATAAAGAGCCTGCGTGGCAGTATTTTTTTGAATGATCGCATCATCTAAAAAACTTGAATCGAGCTGACCACTCATAAACTGCTCAGTTTTGAGTTCCAGATTGATACGAGCGTTATCGATAAGGCGTTGTTGCTTTTGAATTTTGAGTTCACTTTGTTTGATCTGAAACAAAAGAGAGAGTGCATCTTTGATCAGCTTTCGCTTTGCTACATCCGCAGAGTATTGGGAATAAAGACGTGAAGCTTCTGCAAATTTGATCCCAAAATAGATCCCTCCACTTTGAAAGATCGGCTGGTCTATACTGATAGAGGCTTTTTGGGTCGTTGATTCTGTGTTGTACGCTTCACTCACCCCATAGGAGTAGTTGAGCATAAGAGGAGAGATCCAAGAGTCTCGTAGCACATCACTACTTTGCTCGATGCGCTCCTCTTCGAGTTCGTAAAAATAGCGTTTATTCTCAGAGATATACTCTTCTAGTGAGTTTTTTTCTTCTGCCTGGGCAAGACTACAAAGAAGACAAAGCGCGATTAAGGGATGTAAAACCTTCATCAATTTCCTCTTTAGTAATAGTGAGTGCAGGTAAGAGTCTGAGAGTATCACGTCCAGCTTTGAGTACCATTACACCCTCTTCTCTTGCTTTGGTAATGATAGATGCAAGGGTCGCTGCGTCTTTGACACGTAATCCACACATCATCCCTATCCCTACTTTGGATGTAAAGATCCCCTGATGTGCCTCATAGAACTTTTGTAACTGGGCATCAAAGTAGTTGATGTTTTCTTGTAGTGTTCCTGCCTTATAGATCTCTTCTAAGATATCCACCACTTCACACGCAGCAGTAGCACTGAGGTAGTTTCCTCCAAACGTAGATCCGTGATCTCCTGCAGAGAAGACATCTTTTTTGCTCGTCATCACCACACCGATCGGCACACCACCGCCAAGACCTTTGGCTAAAG
Organism: Sulfurimonas sp.; assembly: GCA_034005845.1. Taxonomy (GTDB): domain Bacteria; phylum Campylobacterota; class Campylobacteria; order Campylobacterales; family Sulfurimonadaceae; genus Sulfurimonas. Next base: position 33,295 of record JAVETX010000024.1, read on the forward strand.
TGATCACATCAGGCTCGATCTCAAAAAGGTTTGAAGCAAGAAACTCCCCTGTTCGATACACTCCCGTTTGTACCTCATCAATGATCAAAAGTACGTTTTTAGACTTAAGGTATTGTGCTAACTCTTGCACCGCTTTTTTATCAAGTGGTTGGACACCACCCTCCCCTTGAACAAGCTCGATCATCACAGCACAGGTGTGATCGTCTATGAGTGATGGGATCTGCTCAATATTTTGTGCATACACAAAGCCATCTGGAAAAGGTCCAAAATAGTTGTGCATCGCCTCTTGTCCTGTTGCCTTGACCGTTGTGATAGTACGCCCATGAAAAGAGTGCTCTAGGGTGATGATCTTATAGCGTTTGACCTCGCCATCTTTTTCCCCGTATTTACGTGCGATCTTGATTGCACCCTCGTTTGCTTCTGCTCCACTATTTCCAAAGAAACATTTCATATCATAGCCACTTGCTTTGACTATCTTTTCTGCCGCTTTTGCTTGTGGTGCCATATAGTAAAGGTTGGAGATATGCGTGATCTTATGAAGCTGTTCACAAAGAGCGTCACTAAGTCTTTTATTGGCATGCCCAACACTACATACTGCGATTCCCGATGTGAAATCTATATATTTTTTTCCATTTGCATCCTCTAGGCGTGCATTATCACCACTTACAAACTCTACATCCGCTCTTGCATACGTTGGAAGAACATAGGCTGTATCTAACTCTTTTATACTACTCATATCGCTTTTACCTCTACTTTGTTTTCTTGATATATTGCATTTTTCCCATCAAGGGAGTGTTTGGATGAAGTAAGCATATTCACCCCTGGTGTCCCGCTATACAGAAGGACACAATCTTTTCGAATTGTAGCATCAATTTTTACTTTTAAAACAATTTTTCCATGCTCTGAACTGATTTGTACCTCTTGGTTTTCTAAAAATCCAGCCTCTTTATGCAAATAGACATATTTTTCACGATAAAACTGCGAATTGAGACTCTTTGGACTCTTTGGAGTGAGCAAAAACATATTTTTGTTCATATCAAAGTCATTATCGTACTCTTCTAAAAAACAAAACTCCCCATCATCGGTATCAAAGCCATTTTGATAGGGGATCTCCTCACGTGATTCAACCTGCCAAGAACCATCTATTTTTTGCACTGCAAAATTTTTAAAGTGACTCAGATAATACTCTTCACTCTCGATCTCTATCTCAAATGCCTCACAAAGATAGCGACTTAGTTCATATTCGCTGATCCCATATTCACTCTCTAAAATTTGTGGCATAAAGAGCATCGCATTGTGGGCATAGGATGTACGGATATCCTCTTTAAACAAAAAGTTTTTCGCAGGGATCACTAGATCAGCCCTTTGGCTTGTTTCATTTTCATACAAACCAAAATAGATCACATTTGCCACAGACTCCATCGACCTTATCACCCTTTGCGTATCAGGCATTTGTGAAAGAGGGTTTGCCCCTTGGATAAAAACACTCGAAAAAGCTGAAAAATCAGTATTGACCTTTGAGACTCGTTTTACTTGTGTCTTAAAAGGAGATTCTATTCCCTCTTTAGATTCTCCCATATATGCAACACCACACCCCTCTTTTCCAAAGAGACCCAGCATCACTGCAAAGGCATCAATAGCGCGCATAATATCTGCACCATCACTATATTTTTGGATCCCTACACCACAAACAATGGCAGTTTTTTTGCCCTTTACAAGTTCAAGAAGCATCCCGATCTGTCCGAGTGTTACATCAATATCTTCGAGTGTTGCTTTGATACGCACCGTTTGCGTAAGTTCATAAAGCTCTTCATATTCTGATGCATACTCTTGAAGATATTCCTCATCGTACTCATTTTCTATATGTAAAAAACGGCATAAAAGAAGTGCAAGGTAGAGATCTCCATGTGGTTTGAGCTGAATATGTAGAGCAGCATTGCGTGCACTCTCTATCTTTCTAGGATCAATGACGATGAGTGTTTTATCTTTAAGCAAAGGTAAAAGATGGGAGTTTGTTACATGAGGATTGCGCCCCCAAAGGATCACAACTTCAGACTTCTCGATCTCAGAGAGTGGCATATTCTTGTTACTTCCACGCCCTTGGAGTATCCCAGCAGCTCCTGCTCCATCGCAAAGGCTTCCATTGGTCAGTGTTGTACCAAAGGAGGCAAAAAAATGATCACTCACCTCTTGCATCAAGCCAAAATTGCCACTTCCACGATAATGTAGTGTATTTTGCGCTCCAGATTCACGCAACATCTCTACGAGTTTATCTAAGGCTTGCTCCATTGATATCGCTTCACCCTTATAGCGTGCTTCTTTGATCTGTTCATGCTTTTCATAATGGTGCAGATGGGGACATAAAAAACCTTTAGTATGTCCATTTTTTGCCCCTAGAATCTTCCCCTCATCATACACTATCTCACACGCATCATAACAATCAAGAGGACAAGCTGTCGTCTTTTTATTCATCACGCAACTCAACTTTGACAAGTTTTGAAAAGATTTTTGGTGCATCGATAATGATCTGCGCCATATATTTAGAGATATTTTTGCTATCAGCGATTTTGAGAAGTCTTGATATTTTATATTCTGTCTTGAGTCCATCTATGTAGACAGCTTTTGTTTTCGCTTCTGCTACATCCTCTTCATCCAAAAAGAGTGTAAGTTTTGCACTCGAAGTATCTGCAACTTTTGCAAGTGGAGTCGCCATATTGACAACCTGTCCCACCTTTACATCCAAACTATAGAGAATAAAATCTTTAGCTATCAGATGTTTATCTTTGATCGACTTTTCAAGCTGTGCTCGTCTTAGTTTGAGATCTGTGACTTGGACTTTGAGATTATCGATCTCTTTTTGTGTATTTAAAAAAAGATTCTCACTTGTGATGAGTTCATGAAACTCTCTATCTTTTTCGACTATAGATTTTATCTTAAGAGATTCTATACGCTTATAGTTCTCTCTTTTTTTACCCAAAGACGCTTCAAGATTTTTGAGAACCTCTTCATTGACCTTGATCATCTCTTCAAGAAAAAGAAGCTTCTCTTGGATCAGTACGAGCTCTTTTTGGTCAAGCTCGGCATCGATAATGAGGTAAGGATGATTTGTCAGTTTTTTCCCAATATTGTCTTCATCAATAAAGAGTACAGTTCCACTCACGTTCGAGGATATCTCGCGCAACTCATAAGGCTCTACCTTTGAATAATAAACTTTTGAAAATACAAGTGTGGATAAAAAAAACAGGCTAATAATAATTTTCACTCTTCACATCCCTTTTTGAAAATGAAGCTATTTTACCATTTCATTATTAACATTCAAGCATAATTCATAGAAACTTTGCTATTATCGTGTTAATTTAGAATTACTATCAAAAGGGTGTAAATG
>JAVETX010000025.1:0-36480 GCA_034005845.1 Sulfurimonas sp.
GACTCCATATAACGTCTTTGCCCCTCTGCATAGAGTGTATCAAAAGCAAGCGTCGATTTTCCGCTTCCACTTAGACCCGTAAAAACAACAAGCTTATTTTTTGGTATCTCTAAATTGATATTTTTTAAATTATTTTCTCGTGCACCCGTTATCTTGATCACATCTTTGTTATACATTTTTAGCCTTTTAACTCAAAACTCTAGAGGACATATATCCAACTATCAGAAGATAGAAAAATACTATTAATCTTCTTTGTAACACCTGAGTAACTATATCTTTTTTTATAATCCCTAAATAAACCCCTGCCAAAGAAGCGATCCCAACAATAAGCCCAGAGAGATAATCCACATTTCCACTCATCGATTGTGATATTACTCCTGAAATAGAGGAAAATACTACAAAAAAGAGCCCCGCAGAGATTGCATTTTTGAGTGGAAAATGGAAAAATCCCACAAGTATCGGAGTAAGGATAATACTGCCACCAACACCGATCGCCATACTCATTACACCCAGCACAAAACCCAATGAAAGAAGAATAAGAGGATGGACATGCTCTTTTTGTTCTTCTAACTCACTTGGTTTCATAAACAGCCTCACAAGGGCAAAGAGCGCAAAACCTAAAAAGATGAACTCTAAGGCCTTGGCAGAGAGTCCTGCGGTGATCACACCACTAAACTGTGCTCCTATAAAACCACCCACACCGATAAATGCTACTAGCTTTACATCCAGAGTACCGAACTTTTTGTTTAGATAACTTCCATAAAGCGAGCTAAAGACCATTTGAACCACAGATATCCCTATGGCTGCTTTGGTTTCAACTCCCATGAGCAAGAGTAAAGGCACAAGGATCGTGCCCCCACCTATTCCAAAAAATCCAGATAAAAAACCGGTCGCAATTCCGGCGATAATGAGTTCAATTTCATACATAGCGCGATTATACTCTTGTGTTGCTTTTAGGGGATTTAATTTTCCTTTGATATTTTATGAAGTATAATCATCGCTTAACTCAAGGGCACGTCAAAGGCTAAAAAATATGATCAATACAATACTTAAAGCTGGTGAAAACTTTTGTATCCACCAAATACGTTTACCCTACGAAGTAAGTGATGCTCTAAGTAAAAAGAGAACACTTATTGCTTTTATCGATATAGACACAAATGATGGACAAAAACATCGTGTGTATATCGCCTCTGAACCAGGCTTTGTACAAAGGGTCTCTAAGCTTTTTTTAGAAGAAGATGAGAGTGATGAAGAGACACTCATCGATATGGCTTTAGAGACTGTCAATCTGATCGTAGGGAGTGCAAAAGTGCTAGCTCAAGAAACAAATGAAACTCCTTTTACTATTGGCACACCAGTGTATGATAAACAAGATACTTTTGATCACGACTTTGATGAAGCCAAGGTGATCAAAGTAGAAGATGACGCAATGATACTAGCGATCAAGGTGATAAATGGCTAAGATAAAACACTACTATGGTGAGAAAATCGTCCCTTTTGATGCTGACAAAGAGCTCTCATGGATGGATTATTCGGGTCTTTTGGATATGGAGATAGAGTTTGTCTCTGATCTTGGTGAGACAGAGATCACTATTGATGATATTTTAAAGCTTAGAAAAGGTTCTATAATTGACCTAAAAAAACCAGCTGGTGAGAGTGTTGAAGCTTATGTGAATGGGCGTATTTTAGGCAAAGGCGAGGTTATGGTTTATGAAAAAAACCTTGCTATTCGTATCAACGAAGTACTCGATTCAAGCGCTGTTTTATACCACCTATCCAAAGAGAGATTATGATTAGATTTTTTTTCCTGTTACTCCTTCCGTTTGCACTCAGTGCTTCTAACATCCTAAGCTATAATATTTATGACAGAACAGACAGAGTAGATGTAATGATCACCTTTGACACACCTTACACAGGAGTGATCAAGCAGAGTGTAAGTCCACAAAATATTATCATCAAACTCGAAGATGCAAAGATAGAATCTGCAAAAACAAAAAAACTCGCATCCAACTTTTTAAACGCTATTACGATCACACCTATGGCAGGATACACACAAATAGTCGCTTCTGTACCGCCATCTGTAGAGTTGCAAGCATCTAAGACCGCCGATTCGTATGGACTAAGACTTCGATTTACAACAGCTGTGTCTCAAAGCAAAACGAAGCAAGCACCAAATGTACAAGAGGAGGTTAACCCTTTTGCAGCACTCCCAACCAAAAAAGATGGAGATATGTCACAGAGCTACTATATAGTGATCTCTCTTCTTGTAGCTGGGATCGTTTTTTTATTCTATCTCAAAAAAAAGATAGCTACATCCCAACAAGCTCCAAAAAAGAGCTCTTCGTGGCTCTTTAAAGCCGATGCAAAACATCAAGCAGCTCAAAATCCAAACGAAGTGAGTATACGTTTTCAAAAAAATATCAATAATGAAAATAGCGTCGTGATGCTTGATTTTGGTGCTGAGAGTTATTTGGTACTTATGGGGCACAACAATATCTTGCTCGATAAATTTACCGACAATAAACCTGTGACACAGAGTGATTTTGAAACGATTTTACAAAACAGACATCAAGAGCTTGATGAGTTTTTAAAGGTAGATTCACAAAGTAGCTCTTCTAAAGAACCACTCCAATCTTACAAAGAGAAAGCCTCTTCGATCTCTTATGAGGTGTAACTCCCAAGAGAGCTAGATATTTTCTAAAAGAGACTTGATCGTCTCGATATTAGACATTGAGAGCTTATATTTTTCATTCATCAGTTTATTGACATGATACACTTCTGTCACTGTGATCCCATAAGGATCTTTTTTCTCTTTACTCATCTTCCCATCATCATCAAAAGAGTAAAGATAGAGAGTTTTGCGAGTGAGTTGCACATAGTAAGTTAACACAATCTGATCTGAGTGTTTTTTCTCTATTGCGACCATCACTCTTTGATCTTTTTCGTATTCACCCTCTAAGCCTAAAAGCCCACGCGCCTCTTCTAATTCTAAATACCCTATATAAAACTTTGTATAAAGATCGTGATAACGTTGAATCTTAGGACTCATCAAAAACTTCATATCAAGGATATGTGTCTTGTGAGAACGAAGAACCCTTGTGATCCAAGAGATTGTATTGTAGTAGCGAAAAGGATGGAGTTTAAGGGTATGTGCTTCAACCATTTTAGGAGACTTTATACGCTCTTTAGGCTTGAGCTTTTTCGATGATGGGTCTCGTATATAATCCAAAACACCTTTAGCAGAGAACTCTTTAGTGAACCAAACCTTACAATAGGAAGGAAACTGCTTTGTCCCTGTTGCACCCTCATTTAAGATCACCAACGCTTTAATCTCATAGTTTGGAAAGATAGTCTCCAAGAGAGCTTTTTTCTTTCTCAGGCGTCTTCGAAGTTTCAAGACAGATTTGACCAAGGTCATCTCTACAAAATAGAGCTCTGTCTTTGTAAAGATCATCGCATCAAATTCACTGATCTCTTTACTTTTGGTTCTGTAAACTATCTGCTGTTTTTCACTGATGGAGAGTGTATTAGCAAAAGCTTTGTATTTATTTTGATGAAAGCCTTTGAGGATAAACTTCTCCACATCATCGTTATTTTTAACATAACGCAAAAGTTTTTCATAGATGAAATTTTCAAAAACTTCCCCCTCAAAAGAGCGATATGAGCTCAAAAATGCAGGGTCTTCTTCATCTATCCCTTTTTTGATAAGAGACATTAGATGCTTTGTATTATACTTGTAATGGTAAATATTATCAGAGATATCTATCTCATCTAGACTGTGAATCGATTTGGACATATCTAACATAAATCTATCATACCTTTAAGAAACTATTTCGTGGTCTTTAAAAAAAGTGTCTATTACACCTCTAAACTCTTGCGTATCATCAATACGGTTGACCTCATTACGAAGCACAGAAGCACCGCGATACCCTTTAGAATATGTATGCACATGTTTTCGAAACATCGCTACACCACGTGGACCATAAAACTCTATCATTTTATCATAATGCTCAAGTACGATATCTCTACGAAGCTCCAAAGAGATATCGCTTGAACCTGTTCTGAGTTGATGAAAGATCCATGGAGCTCCAACAGCTCCGCGCCCTATCATCACCCCATCTGCACCGGTATGTTCTAAAACCCATTTTGCTTTTTCATACGAATCGATATCACCATTAGCGATCACAGGGATAGAGACATTTGCTTTGATCTCTTTGATCGCGTCATAATCGACCTCTGCTTTGAACTTACCAGCTCGCGTTCGTCCATGAACTGCCAAAAAATCAGCTCCATTAGCTTCAACAATTTTAGCGATCTCTATATGATTTTTTTTCTCAAAACCGAGTCTGATTTTGACACTTGTAAGACTTTTATTGGAGGTATCTTTGATGGTTTTTATGATCTCACCCATTAAGGGCAGATCTTTGAGCAATGAGCTTCCACTTCCATGTCCCACAACTTTAGGTACAGGACATCCACAGTTAAGATCGATAATATCAATACCGCTTTGCTCATTGAGTATCTCTACCGCACGCCTCACAATCTCTACATCCGCACCTGCGATCTGCACAGAGTAAGGGTCCTCATTGGGACTTTTCTCTAACATATGCAATGTTTTTGTAGATCCATGTGCAAGGGCATTAGAGCTTATCATCTCACTCACCGTAAGATCTGCTCCAAATTTCTTTACAACACTTCTAAAAGGAAGGTCAGTATATCCTGCAAGTGGAGCAAGGACATAGATAGGATTGTCAAAAGAGAGTTTTTCTATCATAAATACTAAACGAACAGCTTAATGTTAAAGTGTTTATTACACTCTTTTAAGGCGCGATACGACTTAAAGTTAAGATACTCATCTGCTTGAGAGTTATCTAAGATCTCATCTGCAGGAGCGAGCATCTCTAAATCAAAGAGAGTAAAAAGATATGCACTTATAGCCTCTTCATTCTCTTCACTCAACATCTCAAAGAGTTTCATTCTTTGCTCTGGCAACATATGTACAGAAAGTACATTAGAGATGGCTGTATAATCTTTTGCATCCAAATCGAGCTCACCAAGAAGTGAAAGAAGTGTTTCATTCGAGAGTTCTAAAGTGTTCTCTTGTGCATTCACACGCTCTAGTATTTTAAAGAGTGCTTCTTTGCTCAAGAACTGCTTATATTTTTCTATCGCGTACCATGGTGCCATCTCGACGAACTCTACATACACCTCTTGACAAAAAGATGGATCATATTTTGTATAATGCGTTAAAACCTCTTCACAAGAGATCTCCCCATTTTTACGACGATTTCTATTGTTTTGAATCACCAATGGATTGCTTTGGCTGAGTGCATATTTTTTAAGATCTACCACCTCACCTTTTTTAATAGCATCGATCGCTTCGAGCACTTTTGCAATTTTTTCATTTGCAACAAGTGCGCTTGATTCAAAGGTTGGATAGATCTTTGCATTGTCAATAATAGAACCAAAAAGCTCATAACGCTTTGTTTTGTAGCTATTTTTTCTGTTCTCTTTTCCCAAATATGCATCGACAACAGCATCAATGAGCTTGTTGTAATCTTTTTCATATTTGCGTTGTTGCAGATTCCCCATAAAAGAGTAAAAAGAGATATGAAAGATACTTGCGAGTATTAAAAAGATAAGTGGTAAAACAACCCACAATGCAATCGAGAGTGATGGCAATGCCATACCAAATAGATTTAGGTCCATGCTCTCTTGCGTGATGAAAGCATACACATACCAACCTACCAATATAACAAATATAAATCCCGTAATCGCATATCTTTTTATATACATAGTAATCCTTACTTTTTCGTTTTTTCTACAATCTCTCTACAAACTATACAGTAAATAGCATGTGGTTTTACTTTGAGTCTTTGAAAACCTATCGGATCTTCACACATTTCACAAACACCATAATTTCCAGTTGAAATCTTCAACAGAGCATTATTGATTTCCCCTAACTCTTTCTCTTGTTGCTTAACAATAGCACTCTCGATCATCGAATTATTATTCGCAGATGCATGATCCCCCTCATCATTTAACTCTAACGAATTAAGCTGATCCAGCTCATCATTTACACCATTGATGTTTTTTTGAATCTGTTCTTTTCTACTTACTAAGATCTCTTTAAAATAGTTCAACTCACTTTGTTGCACATGCTTTCCTTATTTGTGATATGGGTGGTTACTTAATATAGAAAAGCCTCTATAAATCTGCTCTAACAAAACGACTTTTGCTATCTTATGACTCATAGTTAACTTGCCTAAACTTATCACTAAATCCCCTTGTTTCAAGAAGTTTTCTTCAAAGCCGTAAGCACCACCTATAAAAAATTTAAGCGACATTCTATCATTTAAAAGCTTACTAAATTCAAAACTATCCACCAATTTACCCTCTGGATGTAAAATAATGTTATATCCGCCTGCTAAGTAGGGCTCTAAAACCTTGCTATATGCGGACTTTGAAGCCTCTGGTGAAATAGTGTGTGATTTCGCTACATCCTTAGGAAAAAGCTCGATATCTTCCACTTTTGCGAAGCGAGAAATCATTTTTTCTAATTCTTTATAGAGAGGATCGTAGGTAGAACGCTCTTTTTTTGCAATAGAGATGAGATCGATTTTCAAAGCAGGAGTCCACTTCCTATAACATGGTATGTTACATTTTTAAATTGGTCTTCTTTGCGTACACCACCAATCGCTGCTACAAAATGTTTGGAGTGCGCGGCGAGTGAATCAAGAGTCTCTCCAAGAGCTTGGGATGTATCTGTTTTTGTACTCGTCTCTCTGAGTGGCCCCAAACCGATATAGTTGAGATCCATCTCATTTGCAAGCTCTATCTCTTCGAGGTTATGCGTAGAGATTCCAAGGATCTTGTCGCTATTGATCACATTACGCAAGATCTTGACCGCCTTTGTCACATCCGCATCAATCGCTTTAAGATCTTCTTGACCTACGTGAACACCATCACAAAACTCTATAAGCTCATACTTATCGTTGACGATCAAAAAGCCATCGTAGAGTTTTCGTATTGTGATGAGTTGCTGTTTGATAAAGGCTACATCCGCACTTTTATTTCGATACTGGATGATTTCAGCACCATTTGCTATTGCAATAGCGACGAACTCCTCTAAAGAGACGCCGTGCTTATCAAGAAGATTTTGATCACAAAGTGCGTAGAGTCTCATGCTACTTTTAAACTTTGAGAAGTTTTAGAATATCTGAGAGTGTCTTTTTGAGTTCATTGCGGTTGACCACCATATCAATAGAACCTTTTTCAAGTAAGAACTCAGCTCTTTGAAATCCATCAGGAAGGTCTGAACCGATAGTTTGCTTGATAACTCTTTGCCCTGCAAAACCTACAAGTGCACCAGGCTCAGCGATAATAATATCACCAAGAGTTGCAAAAGAAGCACTTACACCACCCATCGTAGGATCTGTGAGTACAGAGATATAAGGAAGTTTTTCGTTCGCAAGTTTTGCTAAAGCTGCAGAAGTTTTACTCATCTGCATAAGAGAGAACGTCGACTCTTGCATTCTCGCTCCACCACTCGCGCTTATGATGATGAGACCTTGTCTTTTCTCGATCGCACGATTGACCGCGCGTACGATCTTCTCACCCTCGACAGAGCCTAAAGAACCACCCATAAAAGAGAAGTCAAAGATCACAAGTTGTGCTTCAATACCATCGATCTTACACTCACCACTTACAACAGAAGAGCTTCTTCCTGTTTTATTTGCACCCTCTTCGATTCTTTTAATATACGATTTTTTATCTACGAATTTAAGAGGATCGATCGGTTTGAGATTTGAGTCATATTCTACGAAACTCTCTTTATCTGCTAGAAGTGAGATTCTCTCTTTGACCCCGATGCGAAGATGAAAGCCACATTTAGGACAAACGTAATTTTGATTTTCTACCTCTTTGTAATACATCAAAGATTGGCATGATTGACATTTGATCCAGTGAGCAGGAGCTTCACTTTTAGTAGCTTGTTGTTTGGAAGTTGTATTTCGAGAAAAAAGATTTAAGAGGTTCAAAAAAATTCCTTATAGAGTAAAAAATAAAAGGAAATTATACCAAAAGAACACTTATTTTCTACAAAAAAGGGAAATTTTTAAAGTTTCTCCACAAAATATGGAGAAACTCTCTTGCTTATTTGAGTAAAGATTTTGTAATACTTCTAGCAGCCTCACGCCCATCATACGCAGCAGTTACGACCAGGTCTGCTCCACGGTAACAATCTCCACCAGCATACACGCCCGATGTACTTGTCTCATGTGTCGCTTCATCGATGATGATTCCACCCCAGCTGTTTGTCTCTATCCCATTTTCAGCTAAAAATGATGGAACAGCAGGATCAAAACCAAGCGACATAATCACTACATCCGCATTGACTCTATATTCACTCCCTTTGACCTCTTCCATTTTTTGGCGCCCACTTGCATCTTTTGCACCCAAAGAAGTTTTGACAACCTCTACAGAAGCAGCTTTGCCATTATCATCGAGTAAAATCTCTTTAGGAGAGGCAAAGAATGTAAAATCAACACCCTCTTCCATTGCATTTTTATACTCTTTTTGGCTTCCTGGCATATTATGAACATCACGGCGATACAAACAAGTAACACTTCTTGCACCCTCACGCTTTGCAGTTCTGAGACAATCCATCGCTGTATCACCCCCACCGATCACCACTACATTGAGATCTTTAAAATCAAACTTTTTCTCATACGAGAGTTTGAAATTCTTTCTCTGAATCTGTGTGAGATAATCCATCGCTGCATATACATTTGGAGCATTCTCACCTGGGATAGAAGCCTTTTTGGCTTTAGTCGCACCCACACCGATAAAAATAGCATCGTGTGCATCTGCGACCTCCTCAAAAGAGATATCTTTGCCCACTTCACAATTAAGGACAAGTTTGAGTCCTGCATCTTGAAGCAGTTTCACACGACGTTCAACGATCTTTTTATCAAGCTTGAAGTTAGGGATACCATAGGTTAAAAGTCCCCCTGCTCTATCACTTCTCTCATACATTGTCACTTCAATACCTGAGCGTAAAAGGTAGGTTGCACATGAAAGTGAAGCTGGGCCACTTCCTATCACAGCTACTTTTTTATCTGTGATGATCCCTGGAAATTCAGGTTTGAGCCCTTGACGAAACCCCTCTTCGGTAATATGGGTCTCAACAGAACCAATAGTGATCGCTCCATGCCCATCATTGAGGGTACAATCTCCCTCACAAAGTCTATCATGCGGGCAAACTCGCCCCATCACTTCAGGAAATGGAGAAGGCTCGTTTGAGAGTTTAAAGGCAAACTCCAAATCCTTCTCACTTATCGCCTTGAGCCACTGTGGGATGTAGTTATGGAGTGGACACTTATTGAGACAAAATGGATCCCCACACTGGATACAACGCTCACTCTGCGTTGCAGCTTCGTTGACGTTAAAAAGTTCATAAATTTCACCAAAATCTTTTGTTCTCTCAACGACGAGTCTTTTTGTCGCTTCAATTCGCTCAGTTGTTAAAAATTCTCTCATCTTTAGTCTCCATTCTCAAGGTTTAGAGGTAGTTTTGTTAAGTTTTTCGGACGTACAAGCCAGAAGTTACGCACTTCTACTCTAAAGTTATCAAGAAGTTCTTTTGCTTTTTTACTCTCAGTCTCGATCAAATAATCTTTTAAAAGGCGCTTGACAAGGTGTCTAGCATCTGTTCCCTCATCGGTGTCAATACGTATTGCTTCAACAAGCTCACGGTTGACGTTTTCTACAAAGGTATGATCTGCATCGTAAACAAAAGCGATACCACCCGTCATACCAGCACCAAAGTTGATGCCTGTACGACCAAGGATCACTACAGCTCCCCCTGTCATATACTCACACGCATTATCCCCTGTACCCTCGACGATCGCGATAGCACCAGAGTTACGCACAGCAAAACGCTCCCCTACACTTCCAGAGATGTAGAGTTTTCCACCTGTCGCACCGTAGAGACACGTATTTCCACCTGCACTAAATACCTCTCCCTCATTCTTCGAGCGGATCACGATCTTACCACCGTGCATCCCTTTTCCGATGTAGTCATTGGCTACACCATCAAGATAGATAGAGACACCATGGATCAAAAAGGCTCCAAGTGCTTGTCCAGAGATCCCTGTAAGGTTGATCTTGATCGTGTCAGGTTTGAGCCCAGCATCACCATAATATTGTGCGATCTCACCACTAATGCGTGCACCAAAACTTCTATGTACATTTGTGATCTCACGCGAGATACGAATAGGTTGATCTGGATGTTTGATCGCATTCATCGCTTCAGCGAGCACCTCTTGTTCAAACTCATTTGCATCAAATGGAGGATTTGATTTTTGCTGATGTGTATTGACACCCTCTTCTTGGTGCAATACCGCGCTAAAGTCAAATTTTTGCGCAAACTCATCATCAACAACTTTGAGAAGATCTACACGTCCGATCATCTCCTCCATTGTTTTGAATCCAAGTTCTGCCATGATAGAGCGTACATCCTCAGCTAAGAGAGTGAAAAAGTTGATCACTTGATCGACATGCCCTTTAAAGAAATCGTTACGTAACTTCTCGTTTTGTGTCGCGATCCCTACAGAACATTTATTGACATGACAGATACGAAGCATCTTACATCCCACGATCGTAAGCACACCTGTACCAAATGCATAGCTCTCAGCCCCCAAAAGTGCCGCTTTTACTACATCCAGACCCGTTTTGAGACCACCATCTGTTTGTACTTCAACTAAAGATCTCAGGTTGTTTGCTTTAAGTGCATTGTGTGCTTCACTTAGCCCAAGCTCCCAAGGGTTTCCTGCAAACTTAATAGATGTAAGAGGTGCAGCACCCGTTCCACCATCTCCACCAGAGATGATGATCTTATCTGCATATGCTTTTGCAACACCCGCAGCGATCGTTCCGACTCCAATCGCAGAAACGAGTTTTACCGCGACTCTTGCGTTTGGATTGACCTGTTTCATATCAAAGATCAATTGAGCGAGATCCTCGATAGAGTAGATATCGTGGTGTGGCGGTGGTGATATAAGTGTCACACCCGGCACAGTATGGCGCAGTTTCCCGATAAGCGCTGTAACCTTATGCCCTGGAAGCTGTCCACCCTCACCAGGTTTTGCCCCTTGAGCAACCTTGATCTGGATCTCTTCAGCACTTCTAAGATACGCAGGAGTGACCCCAAAACGACCCGATGCAACTTGCTTGATCTTTGAGTTTCTTTCTGTATCAAAGCGCGCTACATCCTCTCCACCCTCACCAGAGTTTGACTGTCCACCGATACGGTTCATCGCAATAGCAAGTGTCTCATGAGCTTCCGGAGAGATAGATCCCAAACTCATCGCAGCAGATGCAAAACGCTTAAAGATCGCCTCTTTTGGTTCTACTTCAGAGATGTCGATAGGCTTTCTATCTGACTTGATCTCAAAGAAGTCACGAATAAACTTGAGCCCTCTTTTATTCACAAGGTTTTTAAGTCTCTCATAATCTTTTTTCTCACCACTTGCTGAGAGTGCGTGGATCGCATGGATGATCTCAGGTCCAAAATCATGGTGCTCTTGGTCATTATAAAACTTGTAAAATCCACCAATATTGAGTGGAAATATTTTAGAAAATCCATCTTCTCTAAATGCCATCTTATGAAACTTGCTTAAGCGTGCATCGATATCTTCATACCCTAGACCTGCAATTGCATAATGGGATGTTGCAAAACAATCACTCACAACCTCTTTACTAAGACCCATAATATCAAAAAGCCCAGAGTTACGGTACGATGCGATCGTTGCGATCCCCATTTTTGACATGATCTTTAAAAGACCACCATTGAGTGCACTGTGCACCATTTTGAGCGCTTCTTTTGTATCTGTTTGGATCACTTTTGATTTTTCAAGTCTATCGATCGCCGTTGCAAACAAGAGATACGGATGTACCGCATTTGCACCATATCCAAGCAGAACCGCGGCAGAGTGAGAATCTACCACCTCACCAGTTACTGCTATCATAGAGACTAAGTGACGCACTTTTGCTTCAAGGAGTGCCGTATTGAGGCGCCCTATCACCATCGCCATTGGGATCACTTTGTTCTTTGCAGAGAACTCGTAATCATCAAGGATCACGATACGCGTACCATTATTCTTCACCGAATCGATGATCTTATTTACAAGTGCCTCAAGAGATTCTTTGAGGTTCTCGCTATACGCAGTTGAGAATGTCTCATTATAATAAAATGCTTGAAAACGTGGTGACTTTTTATCTCCAAAAGATTTAAGTACTGCAAGTTTCTCTTTTGTGATGATAGGAGAGATCGCTTTGAGTCTATGCGCGTGAGATGGGATCTCATTGAGCATATTGTGGATCTCACCAAAACCTGTATTGAGACTCATCACCACTTTTTCACGAATAGGATCGATCGGTGGGTTAGTTACTTGTGCAAACTTTTGTTTGAAGTAATCAGAAAAAGAGCGCTGTTTATTTGAAAAAGCTGCCAGAGGTGTATCATCTCCCATAGATCCAACCGCTTCTTTTCCTTCGATAAGCATTGGCTCGATCACTTGTTCAACCACCTCTTGTGTGATATTAAAATAACGTTGTCTCTTGATAAGTTCACTTTCTTCAAGCTTCACAACAGAACCGTATTGCTCTTCTGTGTGCTCTTGAAGGTAGATCATATGCTCATTGAGCCACTTCATATATGGGTTAGAGCTTTTGAGATAATCATCGATCTGATCGCTTTTGAGGATCTTACCAAATTTGAGGTCAAGCCCTATCATCTCACCTGATTGCAAGCGTCCACGCTCTTTAATATTCTCTTCAGGGATATCTACCACCCCATATTCACTCGCGATAAGGAGAGTATCGTCGTTTGTGATGATATATTTGGATGGGCGCAAACCGTTTCTATCAAGTACACAGCCCACATAGCGACCATCTGTTACAGAAAATGCCGCTGGACCATCCCAGGCTTCAAAAACAGTAGAGTGGTACTCATAAAACGCACGAAGCTCAGGATCCATATGAGGTGCATTTTGCCACGCTGATGGGATCACCGCACGTACAGCTTTAAAAAAGTCCATCCCATTGACGATCAAAAACTCAAAGAAGTTATCCGCACTCGCACTATCTGAAGCGTTCACTTGCAAGATAGGCAAAATTCTTTGGATCTCTTCATCTGTAAATACTTCGGATGTAATCGATTCAGACTTGATCGCGACATTGATACGGTTCCCCTCCACAGAGTTGATCTCACCATTGTGTGCTACCGCACGAAATGGCTGTGCGAGTCTCCACTCTGGAAGTGTATTGGTTGAAAATCTTTGGTGAAAGAGTGAAAAAGAGATCTTAAAATTTTTGTTTTGTAAGTCTTTGTAAAACTCTTTAATATGTGTAGGCATCACAAGCCCTTTATATGAAAGGGTTTTTGAACTCATCGAGGCAATATAAAAATCTTTATCAGCTACAAGCTTATGCTCGCTCTCTTTGCGGCTAAGATACAAAAGTGCATCAAAACGGTTTGTCGCCATAATAGAGTTAGGGATAATAAAAAGCTGAACAATATGTGGTAAGCTCGCAAGCGCTTGGTCTCCAAGTGCATTTGTATCCACCGGTACATCACGCACGAGCACCACTTTAAGGTCATTGTTCTCACACACTTCGCTGATCACATCCAAGTGTGCGCGATCTTTTGTAAATACCGCTGCAACTGCAAACTGTTTAGAGAGCTCTACACCCTTTGCTGATGCGACTTCGCGCATAAACTCCTCAGGCATAGAAAAAAGCAATCCGCTTCCATCCCCTGTTTTTCCATCTGCTGCAACTGCACCACGGTGCATCATACGCTCAAGTGCTGTGACTGCATCGTCCAAAACTTTGTGTGAAGCTTTATTCTTGATATTTGCAACAAGACCAAAACCACAGTTATCTTTAAACGATCTCAATAAGTCATGATGTTCAACCATTCTCTCTCCTCTAATGTTTTATGGTAAATCCACTCAATTCTTTAGTAATTTTACTATTTTTAATCTCTTTTTAAACAAACATAGTCTATTTAGAGACAGAGTGTCCGATTATACTATTTAAAGTTTTAAAAAAGTATAATACTATAAATATTTTTCAGATTAATTTGACAATTGAGTAAATTTTAAACAGGTAGAATAAAAAATGCAGGGTTTTATTATAAGTCTTAACAAAGTAAAAGAAGAAGACCTCATAGTCACCATTGTATCGCGAGAAAACTTAGACACCCTTTATAGATTTTATGGCGCACGCCACAGTGTTATCAACTTGGGCTACAAGATAGATTATGAAAGGGAATTTTCAGGAAAGTCAACTATAGGTAGGCTCAAAGATGTGATCCATATAGGATATAAGTGGATATATGATTCTAAACGTCTAAGACTCTGGCAAGATTTTACAGCCCTTTTTTACAAGCATCTTAAAGATGTAGAGGAACTCGATAGCTTCTATTTTGATCTGCTTGAGAACGCATCCAAAGATTGGGATAAAAAAAATCCAAAACGTGTGGCGATCGAATCGTATGTCAAACTTCTAGACCAAGAGGGAAGGCTTCATAAAGAGTTAGTTTGCTTTTTGTGTTCAAAAAAAATTGAGGGGGAGATCTCACTCATTCGTGCCTATTTACCAACACACAAAGAGTGTACACATACATTAAGCATTGCGCAAAATGCATTTACAGAGCTCTTTGAGAACAAATCTACTCTCTTTATGAACGATAAAGAGGTCGATAGACTCTGGCTCGTTTTACTTGAGGGGCTTTAAGATTCTAAAGTGAATCTTCAAAGCGCGTCACACTCTCACCCTGAAAACTCATCAGCACTTTTCCCTCTAACGCTTCATTATGATAGAGGGAGTTTTGGTTTTGTATGCTCACCGGGATCTTTGGATCAAATAAGAGTGCATCTACTCTTTGCCCCACTTTGATCTCTCCGCGCTCAAGACGAATCGCTTTTGCAGGGTTTTGTACTGTGAGTCTTATCAGTTCACTCATAGAAAGAAGCCCTGATCTTACAAGCTTGGTGTAGTATAAAGAAAGCGCGTTATCAAGCCCTTCACATCCGTAGTGTGCATCAAAAAATGCCACCTCTTTGTTCACAGGTGAGCTTGGCTGATGCAGCGTTGTCAAACAATCGATCTCTTTGTTTTTGAGTGCCTCTTGTAAAAGTGCCACATCACCCTTTGAAGCAAGTGGTGGGCTGAGCTTTGCTGTGGTGTTGAAGTTGTCACACGCTCTATCAGAGTGTAAAAGGTGGTGAATAGAGACTTCACAGCTTACATCCACACCCTCTTTTTTCGCTTTATCGATCAGTGCGATAGAGCGAGGAGAAGCGATCGATTTAAAGAGGATCTTGATCTTGCAATGGCGTGCGAGCTCGATCATACGGCTCACATGAAGCACTTCACTCAGATCCGGAATACCAGCGAGCCCAAGCCTAGAGCTTACATCCCCCTCAAGCATCACACCAGAATTGATAAGAGAGTTATCCTCTGCTTTACAAAAGAGTGTGACCTTATACATCTGCACATATTCTGCGATCTTGATAGCGAGATTGTTCTTTGCGATAGTGCTCATAGCAGGAACGATCGCACCACGTTTGAGCAAGATAGCGATATTGCTCAGCGTTGCGTCTTCTTGGAGTGTTGCAAGCATCACATCGACTTTTGCCCCAGAGAGCTGGTGTAGGGAGTTTTGAGCAAACTCTAAGACCACTTCGTTATCGATCGCAGGGGTAGAATCAGCACTCAGTACGATATGCCCTATTCCCCCACGAAGTGCTTCTTGTGCTGTGGTTTTGATGTTTTTTGCATTGAGGATGCCATCTTGGAGTCTTACATTTGTATCGATGAGCTGGGGTAAAAAGTAGGCACCTTTTGCATCGATCATCTCACTACACTCAAGCCCCTCTGCGATCTCTGTGATGATCCCATCTTCTATACGAATATCACATCTTTTTTCCCCGTTTATATCACACAAAAGCACATTTGATACAACCACCTCTGCTCCTTTATTCAAACTCATTTGCTATAATGTTGCAATTATAAAACAAGAAGGCTTAGAGTTGCGTTTTTTTTCTTTACTTTTTCTTTTATCGATATCTATCTATGCTCAAACTCCTTATGAAATGGGCAGAGATCTTTATATGGAAAAAGCGTGCTATTCCTGCCATGGTCCAAAGGCTGAGGGGATGCACAACTATCCTTATCTTGCCAACCGCGCTAAAGGGTTCTTAGAATACAAGCTCAAACGTTTTCGTGACAAAAAAGCAGACAACCAACAACAAGAGATGATGGTCGCTTATACGGTGGGACTCAGTGATGCAGAGATAGAGTATCTTGTCACTTTTTTATATGAATACAAAGATGAAGAGCAAAAGGAGCGCTATGATGACAGTTATCAAGTTCACGGGGATGGTGGTTCATGAAGATCTTAGTAAGTGCGCTTGAACACTCTGCAAACATCCACCTCAAGTCACTCAAGCGTGAACTACCTTCGGATGTAGAGCTTGTTGGGATCTTTGATAAAGAGCTAGGAGAGAGTATCGTCGATCTGCAAAGCTTGGCGATCATGGGTTTTGTCGATGCGATCAAAAAACTGCGCTTCTTTTTTCAACTCGCCGATAAGATGGTTGAACTCGCCTCGGATGTAGACAAGATTTTGCTAATGGATTCTTCAGGATTTAATCTCCCTTTGGCAAAAAAGCTCAAGAAAAAATACCCTGACAAAGAGATCATCTACTATATTCTCCCCCAAGCGTGGGCATGGAGACGTGGACGAATAAAAGTCTTAGAGCGCACCATCGACAAACTTGCTTCGATCTTACCTTTTGAAAAAAAGTACTATTCCAAAGAGGCTCCCATAGAGTATGTGGGGCACCCACTTCTTGATCAGATCAAACAGTTCAAAGAGAGTATCAACGAAAAAGTAGAGCACATCGCCTTTATGCCAGGAAGCCGTAAAGCAGAGATAAGTAAACTAATGCCAATCTATCGTGAAGTGCAAAAAATGATTGGCGTTCGCTCAAGCCTGGTGATACCACCCCATTTTAGTGCTTCGGATGTAGAGAAACTTTACGGTGATACCGCAGCCTTTGAAGTGCTGCACGATGCGCACAAAACACTCTATGAAGCAGACTTTGCTTTTATCTGTAGTGGTACGGCCACTCTTGAAGCTTCCCTGATAGGGATCCCATTTATTCTCACCTATATTGCAAAACCGCTTGATTATTTTATAGCAAGCCGACTTGTCGATCTCTCTTATGTGGGGCTAGGAAATATTATGTTTACCAAGTTTAACGACAGAGCGCTGCACCCTGAGTTTATTCAAGAGGATGTCACAGTTCAAAACTTACTAGAAGCATATAAAAACTACGAGAGATCAAACTTTTTACAAGACGCAAAAGCACTCAGAGGTTACCTGCAACACGGAAGTGCGAAGCGTGTTGCAGAGATGATTCTTCGCTAGTGTAGCGCATTCATCTGCATCTCGATCGCTTTGATGTTCATAGCAAGATTGTTTTGCAGATCGTATAACTTCTCTTTTGTCTCTAAAAAACGGATCTCTTCACGTACAATATCATCCAAGGTTGCGCCTCCTAATTCAAAACGCTTTTTGAGTGCCTCTAAAAGCTTCTCAGAAAGCTCTACAAGCTCTCTTTGCAAAGAAAGTTCACTTTGCAAACTCTCTTTTTGCTTGTATAAACGAGCGAGCTCATTTTCGATCTCACGCTCTTTGAGTTCTCTCTCTAGCGCTATTTGAGAATGTTTGATCAAATTTTCTCTTCTCTTTGCCTCATAACTTGTTTCTTCTAAGGACAAAGCGAGCTCAAATGTCACTTTATACCCCTCTTTGTAGATTGGATCATAAAGGGAATACAGATGCAAATCACTCTTAGTGACACGGCTTGATTGGTTGAGTTTTTGATCGAGTGTCACACCCTCTTTTGCCACTTCAAGAGCAGCAAGGTCATTACGCTTCTCTTTTGCTATTTGAATAGCTTCTTCTACACTCTCATTGAGTACAAAAACGTTCTCAGCAAGCTTTGGAATCTCATAGTGCAAAAGTGTTTGCTCTGGTATATCTAAAAAATAGCTCAGTTTATGCTGCGAAGCGATGCGTTCTCTTTTGCTCGATTGAATCTTTTGTTGGTACTGGAGTGCGGATCGTGATGCAGCAAGTTGCTCTATTTTTGCGAGTTTTCCTTTTTGTATCTGCTCTGCGACAAACGCCTCTCTTTGTTGTGCACTCTTGAAAAGTTGCTCAAACAAATGCACTTTTTGATTTGATAAAAGCAACTCATAATAGCTTCGTAAAACATCAAAGGTAAACAAACGAAGCGCATCTTGTGTCGTGAGTTGTTTAGCACGATAGGTGTAGCCCGCACTCTTTGTCGCATAACTTTGTTGGTTCACACCTGTAAAAATAGGTAGCAAAGGCGCTGAGAGTGAAGCTAAATACTCCCCATCTTGTCCTGTTTTAATATTGTTGTACTCTTGTGTTCCCTCAGCTTCTCTAAAACTCCCTTTGAGTTCTATCCCACTCTCAAAACGTTTAGAGAATGAAAGCTCTTTATACTCTGCACTACTTTGTGGGTACTCTTTTGTTTCATACTTTAGCGAAGAACTGATATCAAAAGAGCCTTTGGTATCTGCTAATTGTTCTTTGGCTCTCTCTTGGTAAGAGAGAATCGTTTGAATATGTCTATTTTCAGATGAGAGATACTTAGAGATGACCTCTTCACTTAGCTGCTCGGCATAAAGCATACCAAAAGAGCTCACAAGAAAGAGCAATATTTTATACATTCTAGCGCTCGCTTGGCATATTTGGTGGCATCGCATTGATATGGCGCCAAATCTGATACCAGATAGGAACACTCTCTAGACGCACCCAAGCTGTGGCTTGTGAGCCATAGCGCAAGATATTTGACTCGGGCCAAGGGTCTTTTTCATCTTCAAAAATATACGCATAGTAAAAGCCTTGTTCATGTGAAATGGGCTCTAGGGTGTGGATGTAGCCTCCAAAGGTTCCAAATGCGATCTTTGGCCAGCCACTGATCTGCAATGCTGGCCAACCGTTAAACTTGATACGCACGGGGAGATTCTTCTTGAGAAGTGGCATATGAAAATCTGAGATCTTGAGTAATACCGCACGCTGGGTCACATCAGGCACAAAATGAAAAAGCTTTTCCCCTTGGGCTATGAGTCTATTTTTATCACTTTGATAGATTCGCATCACCACACCATCTCGTTGCGCGCGCATCACTCTACCAGCGTAGCGTTCATCTTGTGTTTGCACATCCACCTTTGTTCTCTCTAAACTCTCCTTCTCCCCTTGTGCGCGTGTCATATTTTGTGCATTTTGTTCTAGACGAGTGTTTTGTGTATTAAAAAATTGCTCTTTTTCGCGCACGATATTTTCGTAATTTTGTTGCTCATATTGCAAAGCATTTTGGCTTTGTTGATACTTTGCTTGTACATCCACAAAGCTATTTTGCACATTTTCAAGTTCTTGCTTAGACTCCAAACCAAGATCATACAGCTCCTCTACCCGAGTGCGTCTCTTTGAGAGAGTGTATCCATAGCGCTTTGGCTTGCTTTGAGCTGCTCTTGAAGAGTTTTTTGTTTGGTTAGAGACTGCTCTAGCCGCCCCTCAAAAAGCTTTTGCCCATTTGCACGAAACTTTTGAAGTTGCTCTTTTTCGTTTTGTAAGCTTTCAACTCTTTGGGCTACTGCTAAAAGCTCTTTTTCTAAAGAGTCGAGTTTTTGTTTGAGACGTGCTTCAAACGAGCTATCTTGATCGATGATACTACAAAGCGGATCACCCTTTTTGACATGCTGATTTTCTCCAACATAATACTCCTCTACAAAACCTGCATAGGTTGCTTGGATCTCGTAAGCGCGTTGTGTTGGGTGAAAGGCTATGAGTGTGCCATTGCCATTGACTGTTTGTTCCCAAGGCAAAAAAAGCATCGCAAAAAGCACAAGCAAAATAGCAGAACTTATCGCTCCTATACACTTAACAAAAGCTCGTATTACGACATCTTGCTTCACCCTAAAAGGATATTTAGTGCTCACTTTTTTGCTCCTCTAAAAGATGAGAAAGCTTATCTATCTTATAGATCCCCTCGATCATATCATAGATGTAATCGAGCTGTTTGACAAAAGCGCGAATCGCATAAACAATGGTCACGATGATGATCTCAGCTGCAACGAACTCACCCACAGGAAGGGTGCCCTTGATCACTAACAAGCCACCCAAGATCAAAAATCCGCTAATGATCACAGCTTCCATAAAGAACATCCATCCCATCTGACGAATAATCGTTTGAAACATTCCCCTACGCTTCTTTACAAAGTTTTGCAGATGCGTATCAAGCCCCTCGAGTATCTTTTCTTTTGTTTTCTCACTTTGGCTTGGGATGTGTTGCAAATAATAGATCGCTTCATGCTTTGCCTCTGAGCGCTCTTTTGCTTTATAAAAGCTCCCTGAACCCAATAAAAGAAGCACAGAGAGAAAAATAACAAAATAAGAAACTCCATAGCCAAACAAGAAAGGATCAAATGCAAGTAAGAGCAAAAGACTCACAAGGATCTATGAATCGCCAAAAAAGTGTTCCACTCTTTGTTGTTAAACTCTATAAATCATAGTTCTAATAAATAAGTCATCAAATTTTGGCAAGCCACTTTCAGCCACTTGAAGATTATGTTTCTTTTCTGTCATGTGAGCCTTTTAGTCGTAGTGTGTCCACATCCTTAAAACTTTAACAACTTTTTCTTCTTCAGATACTTCATAAACAAGTCTATGTTGTTTATTTATTCTTCTTGATATTTTACCTTTTAAGTTTTGTGATAGATATTCAAATTCTGGGGGATATTGAAGAGGGTCTTTTTCTATGATTTGCAAAAGTTGCATAATCTTTGGTTTCAAGCCACTCGATTGATGTTTTTTTGCATCTTTCTTAGCTTGAGGAGAGAAAAGCAGTTGGTACACAATTACCAATCTAGCTTATCTATTGTTACAAAGTTTTCATTAGGTTCACCAGATGCATCTATAATGCTTTGTTCCATTCCTTTGATACTTCGCAAATATTCATCATCATTTTTAAACTCTGTTTGCTCCAAAATTGTCACTTCATTTTTCGAAAAATGGTTTAAGAGCCAAAAAAACTTTTCACTGATTTTATCGTCAATTTTTAATGTAATAGTTTGCATAAAAAACCCCTTTAAAATTGTTATTTTTGCATTATATCATATTGTTTGAAAATAGAATCTACCCCTCACTAAGACCTAGTTCTTGTACTACTTTTTCAAGGGTGGAAATTCATTTATAGGGGTGTGCAGGATATTACAGCTTAACAAAGTACTTGAAAGAATTTGCAATTTTTTGAGTATGTTGTTTATTTTTTGTTTTATGAGATCAAAGTTTTTATTTTTGGTTCTATTGTTAGGTTCAAGATAAAGTGTATCACTATTATCTAATAACACAGTAAATAAATAACTATGTAATCAAGCAAACTGCATTGAAATCAGCTTTAAGAACAAAAGGATCCAATATATAAAATATTTTTATTATATTTTATTATTTTTCATTGCTTATATACTTACAATTTGCTACAATCATATCACCTAAATAGTTAATAATAATTTTTTTCAAATAAAGGAAACGTGTGCAAGAAAATCAAAATAACTGTCCAAACTCTTTTTGCCCTACAAAACTCATTTGTACCATAGATCCTATGGGCTGGAAGGTTTGTGGACTCAGAAGAGAATATATATCTACTGTAAAATTTCAACAAACACGTATACATAACCACAACGATAGATATTACGAGTTTACGAAAAAATAAAGCAATTTGCACAAGCTAGATCACTTCATTACTCCTTGCAACAAGGGTAACAAAGTAATCTAAGAGAGAAGCCCTATTTGAGCTTCTCTCTTACTATCCTCACCGCTTCGACCATATTTTTAAGGCTTGGGATCACCTCCTCCCATTTACGGGTTTTAAGACCACAATCAGGGTTGATCCAGAGTTGTTCTTTTGGGAGTACTTCTAAAAGGAGCTCTATTTGCTCTACCATCTCCTCTACACTAGGAATACGTGGGGAGTGGATGTCATAAACCCCTGGTCCTACCTCTTGTTTGTAACCCACCTCTTTGAAGATCTTGAGTAGCTCATTTCCACTTCTCGCCGTCTCTATCGAGATCACATCCGCGTCCATCGCTTCGATGGTTTTGATGATATCGTTAAACTCGCTGTAGCACATATGGGTGTGGATCTGAGTCTCTTTATTTGCCGCGCTCACAGCTATTTTAAAGTCGCGCACCGCCCAATCTTCATAGCTTTTTATATTTGCCACGCGCAGTGGGTAGCCCTCTTTAAACGCCGCTTCATCCACTTGTATCATCTTGATCCCCGCCTCTTGCAAGTCGGCTATCTCATCATAAATGGCAAGTGCGATCTGTTTTGAGACTTCGCTTCGCTCTATGTCATCACGCACAAACGACCAGTTGAGTATCGTCACAGGTCCTGTCAGCATCCCTTTCATAACCTTGTCTGTCTTGCTTTGAGCGTAGCTAATCCAATCCACCGTCATCGGCTCAGGGCGGCTAATATCACCATAGATGAGTGGTGGTTTGACACATCGGCTTCCATAGCTTTGCACCCAGCCGTTTTGGCTAAAAGCGTAACCTTGAAGCTGTTCACCAAAATACTCCACCATATCGTTTCGCTCTGGTTCACCGTGTACAAGCACCTCTAAGCCACACTCCTCTTGCACCTCTACACAATAATCTATATAGCGCTTCATCTCACGCTCATATTGTTTTTGAGTCAGCACTCCCGCCTTATAATCACGGCGCGCTTGACGCACCTCTTGAGTTTGTGGAAACGAACCTATGGTCGTGGTTGCGAGATCTTCATAGCCAAAATACTCTCTTTGGAGTTTGATACGCTCCTCAAACGAGCCATCTCTTTGGATTTTTCTAAGGTTTTGAGCGCGCGTTTGCACCGTTTTGTCGTGAATACGCTCAGAATCTTGACGTGCGAGCATTGTTTTGATATTTGTATCAAACGCCTCTTTTTGCTCCCCTTTAAGACTTGAGAGCCCCTCTACAAACACCCTGCTCACCATTGAGAGCTCTTCGAGTTTCTCACATCCAAAGCTCAGCCATGATTTCAGTTCACTGTCCATCTTCTCTTCATAACGCAAGGTAAATGGCACGTGCAAAAGTGAGCACGAGGTGGAGGCTATCACGCGCTCTTTTGGCACTGTTTTTGCGATGCGCTCTAAAAGTTCCACTTTTTGTATATAGCTACTTTTCCAGATATTGCGCCCATCTATCACGCCCGCTAAGAGCAGTTTGTCACTCTTGGCAATGAGCTCAAGCAGTTCAAAGTTTTTCGCCCCATAGACAAAATCAAGCCCTAGCGCCCAGATCGGAGTATGAAC
Organism: Sulfurimonas sp.; assembly: GCA_034005845.1. GTDB lineage: Bacteria > Campylobacterota > Campylobacteria > Campylobacterales > Sulfurimonadaceae > Sulfurimonas. Next base: position 23,488 of record JAVETX010000025.1, read on the forward strand.
CAAAACCTTTGTCGCTTCACACGCGTGTTCAAAATAAGTCACTACAGCGATCTTGATATTGGATGCTTGGGATGTAAGCGCGTCATAGGTTGGCTTGATGAGGCTGAGCACCTCTGAGCTTAGATCTTTGACAAAAAGCGGCTCATCTATCTGCACCACCACTTCATCATCAAGCTTTGCTATCTCACTTAAGAGCTCTTTATAGATCTCAAGAATGCGCCCATAGAGTGCAAAACAATCTCCCCCATCATCGCGTTTGCTCAGCCCCAAATAGGTGAGTGGTCCTATGATATTGATCTTGGTTTTGATCCCCAAAGCTTTTGCCTCTTTGTACTCTTCTATTATCTTTGTAGCACTCAGTTTATAGCTATCGTTGAGGCTGAGTTCTGGCACGATATAGTGGTAGTTTGTATTAAACCACTTCGTCATCTCCATCGCCACAGCTTCACTATTGCCACGCGCCATTGCAAAGTAGAGATCCTCTTCTTTGAGGTGGGCAAAGCGCTGTGGAATCGCTCCGAGCATGATCGAGGTATCGAGCATCGTGTCATAGAGGGAAAAATCATTCGAGCTGATATACGCTATGCCTGCATCTTTTTGGTAATTCCAGTGTCTTTTTTTGAGTTCACTTGCCACATTTTGCACCTCAGAAAATGGCACTTTTTGCGCCCAATACTCTTCTAAAACTTTTTTGAGTTCTCTTTTTTCCCCAATACGTGGGAATCCTATTACGTAATTTTTTGACATGGGTGTATCCTTTGATATTTTTATGTATTTATATTTTTTATAAGTTATTACAGGCTAAAGCCTGTGTTACGAATCCTGTAACACGGACTTCAGTCCGTACTAAGCTCTTTTCCTTACAGGCTAAAGCCTGTGTTACGAATCCTGTAACACGGACTTCAGTCCGTACTAAGCTCTTTTCCTTACAGGCTAAAGCCTGTGTTACGGGTTTTGTAACACGGACTTCAGTCCGTACTATGATGCCAACAGAAATAAAGAAATATTAAAATGGAGGATGCACGCCTGTGCGTCTATAAGCAAAACAAACAGTATAATAAGGACATCGTGGGATAAAATGGTTGAGCAGAAGAATAAGTCGTATTTTGATCTTAAAGATACAATTACAATGGCATGGCTTCGCGTTTTGAAGCAAAGGTGCGCCTAGAAGTTCTATGGGCACTTCATCTTCTAACTCTTCATCCTCTTGTGTTGAGAGCTTGGGATGTAGGAGTGATGCGCAGACACTTTGCTGGCTTTGGAGTTTGCCCTGCACAGAATATGCGAGGATAGAAGCGAAAGTAAAATAGTTGCGCGCAAAGCCACGAGGTGATCTCAACTTCTATCCTTTTATTTTTGTGACGAAATTATAGCAAAAAAAAGTAATTTTAACGGGTCATATCGATGCCATAAAACTTCTCTAGCTGGGCATAAAGATCGGGAAACTTACTTTTCAAGGCTTTGGGTGCTTCAAAAAAGCGCTCGGTCGCCACAGCAAAGAACTCCGCTTCATTGGTCGCGGCGTAGGCTCCTAAGAGTTTGTACTTTTTCCAGTAGCGATTGGTATTTGCTTTTTTGCATAGGCGCTTGTAAGTTTTTGAGAGCACCTCTACAAAGGCAGAATAGCTCCCCTCTTGCAAAGGCGGCACACCATTGGCTCCCCCTTGCATAAAATCTACCTCATGGGCAAACTCATGGATCAAAAGGTTGTTATGATGCAGTTGATACGCCTGCTTTTTGGCATCATGCCAGGAGATAATCACCGTATCATCCGCACTCATCCCCTCAAGCAAAAAACGCTCTTGGGTATAGATGCCTCCATACGATTGCAGCTCTTTTTTGATGATGGTGTGGGGATAGATGATGATCTGCTTGAGCGTTTTATAGCTATCATAACGAGGAAGATTAAGCACCAAGAGTGAAGCATAATATGCGATGATCACTTTCATCTCACGCGTTACATCCAAGCCTTTTGCTCCCAAAAAATCTTTGGTGAGAACAAAGCGCATAATAAGACGCTTCATCTTTGCTTGCTGTTTTGTGGTAAGTTTTTCATAAGTGGGGATCTTCTGGATGATCTTTTGATACGAAGAGGGAAACGCCATAGCATCGATGCGACGCAGGCGAATACGATCATATATATAATAAAGGATCTGCACCCCAAAATAGAGCAGACCCAGAAATAAGACAAAGGCTAAAAGCGCGTAATGATAATCCACGAAGAGGCTACTTTTTCGCCTTTACTTTCTCTATCTCTTGCATAAAGTCAGCGACATTCACACCACCATCGATACGCCCTTTTTTGATCTGGTACTCATTCATAAAATGAAAAGTAGGTGTTCCGATATATGGAAGCCCATCAGGAATAAAATCATTATGAATATCCAAATACACAGGGATAAAATTCTCAGCGATCTCTGCTTGTACCTTCGTGTCTTTAAAGACGATATCTTTCATATACTCACACGCAGGACACTCTTCGCGTCCAAGCATCACCATTACAATTTTTCCATTCTCTTTTGCAACCTCGATCGCATCATCAAAACCGACCCACTTGATATCTGCAAACAATGTAGACCCAAGCAATGCTAAAGCTAAAACTATCTTCTTCATCTGCTCTCCTTTATATCTTACTTAGATGCTCAACAAACTCTTGAGCTTCAATAAATCCAATGATCGATTTTGATTTTAAGAATGCTCCACTCTCATCAAAAAAGAGGATCGCAGGAGGTCCAAACACTCCATATTTTTTACTCAGAGCCTTTTCCTCTGCGCCGTTGTTTGTTACATCCGCTTTGATAAGTACAAACTCACTCATCTTTGCTTTGACAGCTGCGTCGCTAAATGTTTTTGCATCGAGCTCTTTACATACAGAACACCATTCCGCAGAGAAATCAAGAAGGATTTTTTTGCCTTTGTTTTTTTCTAAGAGTGCGTCAAGTTCACCAAGTGAAGTGATCTTTGTAAAGCTTACATCCGAAGCTTTGGATGATGATGCGCTTTGCACCACTTGTGGCTGTAAGAATGCAAGAGGCTTGCTCATACTTGTACTTCCACCAAGTGCTCCTATAAAGAGTGCGAGTGAGTAGATAAAGAGGATAAGTGAAACACTTTTTTTGAATATATGGATCTCACGCTCAAAAGCTCCAAGATAGATAGCAGTTCCTAGACCGAGCATCGCATAAAGAAGCATCGTGATATATGGATCAACGACACGCTCAAGCATCCAGATAGCAATTCCTAGCATCATCACACCAAAGATCGCTGTGACCATTGTCATCCATGCACCAGGTTTAGGCATAAATTTACCTGCACTCACACCTACAGCGATGAGTGGGATACCCATACCGATACTCAGAGCAAACAGTGCCATACCACCAAGAAGTGCATCTCCTGTTTGTCCAATATACACAAGTGCGCCCGCAAGAGGTGCTGCGACACATGGTCCAACGATGAGTGCTGATAAGAAGCCCATGATCGCTACACCGATAGCTCCTCCCCCTTTTGTCTCACTTGTGCGGCTTACTTTATTGACGATCGCATCTGGGAGTTTGAGTTCATAGTAGCCAAACATACTCATAGCAAGCGCTACAAAGATAGCTGAGAAAGAGAAGATCACCCATGGTGTTTGCAGAGCTGCTTGAAGGTTCGAGCCAAAAAGACCTGCGAGTACTCCTGCTATCGTATAAGCTACCGCCATTGCAAGCACATAAACAACAGAGAGAAAAAAGGCACGTTTGGTTGTAAGCCCTTCACCTTGAGAGACAATCACACCTGAGATGATAGGGATCATTGGAAAAACACAAGGAGTAAGGGAGAGTAAAAGCCCTATTCCTAAAAAGGAGAGCACGACCCATAAAACATTTTCTGAGCCTATGGTTTTCGCAATAGAATCAACCTCTGAGAGTTCTTGTGGAGCCTCAGCTTTTTGTGTTGCTTGGGATGTAACACTTTCTTGGGATGTTGAGAGTTTTTGTGTATCGATATCAAAAGTGTACGTGCTATCAAGTGGCTCATAACAAAGCCCTTGTTCTGAACACCCTTGATAGTGCATCACAAACTCTACACTCTGCATACCTTCTACATCCGAAGCTTTTGCAAGGGTGATAAGAAAGCTTGGGCTCGAAGTGTATGCCATATCTCCATGATTCTCTACAGCCTCTGGTGCATCAACTTTTGCTATAGAGATATTCTCATTGTTTTTTATCTCAAATTTCATCTTTTCAGAGTAGAGATAGATATCTTTTGCGATCTCTACCTTGGCTTGTATTTGCATCGCATCATTGATACTCGCCTCGGCTTTGAATGCTTCTTCGGGCATTAAGAACTTTGGAGCAGCGAATAAAACTAAAGCTGACATCAAAAATAAAATGATCTTTTTCATAGGAGACTCTCTTTTGTAAGAAATTTGTTGAGATTATAATATAAAGAGATGTAGTTTTGATTAATAATCAAAACTACATGAGAAGTTTATTCTGTGACACTCTCTAAAATAGATTCAAAATCCTCTTGTGCTTTGAGTAAAACATCTTTTGCATCTTGGTTGGTTACATGTGCTGAACTCATCCAGTTATATACAGCAGGGAAACCTACAACGATCTTGTTTTCATCTTTTTTCTTATACACCATTGTTGTACATGGAGCAAAAGCAGCAGCCTCTGGGCGCTCTTTTGACACAGTATAGATCACTTCAAGTTTACAGATAGAGTATGTCACATAAAAATCATACGCACTCTCACCCTCACTCTCTTCAATCACCTCATTGAGGTCTAAATATGCAGGCATCACAAAACCATGTGGATCAAAACCAGATTCTAGCATCATCTCAAACTCATCTTTTGCTTCATCTGCATCAGCATCAGCACTTAAGTTCAGTGCATATTGTGTGATAAGGTCTCTTTGCTCTTTGAGACTGTCTTCTGAAAGAGAGTATTTTGCGTTTGGAAAACTTTTTTTGATCGCTGAGAGAGCATCTGCTTCTATCTTTGTTAAAAGCTCGTCTTTGACACCCAAGATCTTAGATTGTGCATCTGCTGTAAGAAGCGAAAGATGGATCGAATCATCTTTTAAACTTTGGTAGATCCCTACACCCATTGGAGTAAGAGCACCCGCTTGTGGATATTTATTGACCAATTTTGGTGCATACTCAGAGTGAAACACTGTGAGAAGTGTAAACACTTTATAGTCAGTTTGTTTGAACTGTTTTGTAAACGGGTAGTTCATCTCACTATTGACACCAAGAGTAAAACCGTTATCTGTGAGTGCTTTTTCCACTTCAAGAGGAGTGATCGCTCCATCTTTATTTGGAATTTCAAAAAGATGAAGATCACCTTTTGCCTGAAGAGATACAGCACATACAAGTGCTACTATTAAACCAAGAACTTTTTTCATTCTCATTTCCTTTTATCATGTATGTTTATGGAACGATATTGATCCAGCCCTCTTGTACACGCTCTATCATCTCAGCGATCCCCGCAGTGACGATCTCTACATCATCAATGAGTGCATCTTCCGCTATCTTCTTGGTGCGCATTGTGTTGCCACATGCAACAAAACTTACACCATATTGCTGCAGAGCATCCACACGCACAGCAATATCTTTTTCACTCTTTAAAAGTGCGCGGATCCCATGATAGTACGCGACAATACGCATCTGAACATTCTCAGGTCCATAAAATTTTAGTACATTGTTCGCACTGCTAAGCACATGATGAATAGCATCATCACTTCCATCTTTGATAGAGAAGACGATCTGTCTTGGCTCTATAAAAGAGGGCTTAGGTTCTGCGAACTCTGTTTCAGCGCTAAGTGTTACATACAAAAGTAAAACGAACGTAAAAAATCGCATCATTTGAGATCCTTTGTCATAGATTGGAAGTCTTCGATATTCCACGAGCCTGGAATCTTTTTCTTAATAGCATTCGCATTATCAATAAAATAAAAAGTAGGGGTAAAATGTACCTTGATCCCAAGCGGAAGTGTGTCGTGATCGAGGTTTAGTTTGACAGGGATAAAACGGCTCTCAAGCCAAACGCTCATCTCTTTATCTTCAAACACATTACGATCCATATCGGTGCAAAAACGGCAGTTATCACGCACCACATCGATCATTATAAGTTTGTTGGATTTTTTTTGAAGCTCGAGTGCTTCTTGATAGGTTTTCCACTCTAGGGCACTTAGGGTGCAGTACATCCCAAGCATAAGAGCCAAAAATTTATTCATCGCCCCACTCCAAAGTTCTATATGCACTCTCAACATTGACACGGTGCATCATCTCATAGAGTTTAAGATCATGATATTTTGGCATATCAGAAGCTTCAAGCGTATCTGTGATATCAAGCCCCTCATCAATAGAGTCAAGTACAAAAGCTTTGACATCAGCTAAATATTCACGTGTTACATCCGTTGACTCTTTTGTATAAAGCGGACCATGCCCGCCGATCACATATTTCATATCTCTGCTCTCGATATCCTCGATCGCTTTGATCCAGTTGTTGATATGCCCCCCTTTGAGAGAGAGGATTCTTTCATTAAAAACTAAATCACCTGCAAATACAACATCTTTACTTGGGATGTAGATCACCATATCGTTTGGTGAGTGGATGTTATGCTTGTATGCTTTAAGCTCAAGCTTCACACCATCGATCGTGAGTGTTTTTTCACCATCAACAAGCTCTGTAGGAAACACCTCTTGTGTTCCTTCATAGGCTTCAGGCAAGATATACTGCTGCATTCTTGTCTTTTCACTTTTTGGTGTATTTGCAAATATTTCAGGTCCAATGATAAGGGAACCATGCTCTTGATAATAGCCATTACCTAACCAGTGATCATCATGAATATGAGTGATGATAACGTGAGAGACTTTTTGATTCTTTATCTTGTTCATCGCTTTGTGTGTATCTCTTGCATATTTGTAGCTAGGACCCGTATCGATCACAAGATAGCTTTTACCAAGGTCAACAAAACAAGAGTTTACGATGTTGCCATTGTTGTGTTCATCCATCACTTCAGGAGCACCAAAAAAACAATGTATTTCGTCAGAAATTTTTGTTGGCTCCACTTTATATTCGAAGGAGAAGAGGGAATGAAAAATAAAAATACTTAAGAGAAATGATTTCATGAACACAACCTTTGGTTTGATTTATTTATATCGCGCAAGGAGGATTCCCTGCGCTAAGGAAAAACTACTTCTTAGAAGAGGTAGTTAAGTTCGAAACGGTACTCGTTATAAGAGTCTTGATCGTTACCATTTGTACGTGCATCAGCATCTACAAGTCCAAGACGAAGTTTTGCATAAAGTGCAGGTGTTATTCTTTGGTTTAAATCAATGTGCAAGATATTGCTATCTGCTTGTACACCACCATCACCTTGTTTTGCTTCATCAAAATCTTGCATCGCATAGCGTGCCATCGCTTGGAAACCTGGGATAATTCCAGCTTTACCAAAGTTATAATGTACCTCTGCAGCAGTAGTTTTTGTATTTGCTCTCCAGTTATATTGTGCCATTGCACGTGTATAACCACCTGTAGGGAATCCACGCCATGGAGCGACGATATCACCCTCATCTGCTACAGCTGAATAACCTACCTGTGCTTTAAAGATACCATCCGTAAGAACTAAACGAGCCATTGTTAAAGATGAATCTAAAGAATCGCCATCTTTATATCCAGCCGCATTTGTTGCACTAACATTTCCACTTAAACTTGCTCCACCAACTTTACCAGCACCATTATCAAATTGTTCCATATGACGGATACCAGGAGTTAAAGTAAGCTTGTCTCCGAGTTTGATCGCGTAGTTTAGCTCTGCTGTAAAGTTTGAGATAAGATCAGGAACCGCACCGTATGTAAGATCTATTTGAAGGTTCTCGATCGACTTATTACGTAGATCTGCAACGATAAGAGCGTTGTTTGTATCTTTACCAGCGTTTGTTAAGTTTTTAAATGAGATACCTTTATGAATCGCTGAATCATCATTGTTGTTCCAGTTTCCTTTATTATCATTGTTCATTTCTGTACCAAAAGTTAATGGATCATGGAATGTTGTATGGTCACGAAGTTTCTGCTCTGTAAAATATGCAGCACGAATCGTAGTCTTTGGAATCTCTTTTGTTTCAAGTACATAACCCATAAAAGTGTTTGGGATCATCTTCGTATCATTTGATTTTGTCAAGAACGATTCAAAGATCTGGCGACCCGCTTTGAAAGTCGTTTTTGAGATATCATATTGTAGATACGCCTCAGCAAGTACAGCCATAGACCAGTCACCTGTTCTGTCTACATTGTAACGGCTAAATGTATCTTTACCTGCTTTTGTATCACCGATCGCTGCATTATCTTGACGTAATGAAGAGAATGGAGAGTTTGCATAATAAAGCCCTGCTGTTGCACTTACACCTGCAAATGGAGCTGTCTTATATGTCATAGAACCACCAACACCGAATGCTTTGTTATCTTCATTGTTTGCATCTTCTTTCCAGTCCCATCTAAAAGAGTTCATACGTAAACGCCCATAGAAAGTACCTTCAGTAAAAGCATCTGCAATATTATCTACTGCTGCTGGAGTAACATTTGTAACAACCATCATATTGTTTTTAAGTTCACGTTTTGGTTTTGACTCATCTGCGTTCGCACTTAGAGCAAGTGCACATGTAAGTGCAGCAACTGCACTGATTTTGATCATTTTCATTTATTCCCCTTTGGTTTTTATTTAATTTGTCCGTAAAAGGAACACGTCCCTTTTACTTCGCTTTCACCGCTGTGGCGACTAAAGACTCGTTCTTGGCTCGTAAAGGGTTGATCCCCTACATCCCAAGAAGCTACATCCTAAGACCTTAGCAGCTCATGGACCCTTTTTCTGGGCACCCACACTCATAGTCTAAGAGTGTTACATTTCCTGCGTTACTTACATCTACAACCCCTTGGCGTTTGATGTAATCACGTACGACGTCATATACAGGTCTAATCTTCTCTTTTTGGAGATTCTCACCCGCATTTTGTAAATTTCCACCCCAAGAGGAGACAATATAGGTCTTTGCTGGATCTATTGGCTCACCTCCCACTTTGAGGTTGGAGATACGTTTTCCAGATGGATTGCTCACTGTGATATCGTATGTCACACCGCCTAAACGGCTCATGTCACCACCTTGTTGATAAAGCGGGTTCTCGTTAAATACGTTGTCTGCAATATCTTCAAGCAGCTTTGCTATTCTATCACCTTTGAGTTCAAAAGTGTAAACATCTGGGTAAGTAATACCACACATCTCATAGACATTGTCCATCAAGATATCTTCACCAGCGAGAACAGTTGTCCCCCATCTGTATCCTGGAGTAAAAGAGATATCACACTTCATCTCATCCATGATCGCATCATTGATAAGTTGGTCAAATGTTGAGAAGAACGTATCTCTTTTGTAAAGGATATTTTTCGTTTTTCCAAGCACTTCATACATCTCATCTGCATACGGAGCGTAAAGCTCTTCTACAAACTTCTCAGTCTCTTCATTCGCTGGGATCAGGTTTGAAGCGATTGGTACGAGTTTGTACTCATAGTTGTGTACTTTTCCATCGCGTGCATCGATATCAAGACGTCCGATATATTTACCGTGACTTCCCGCGATCACGATCGCACATCCATTGATCACGATCGGTTTTGGTGAAGGGTCATGTGTGTGTCCACTTAAAATAAAGTCGATACCATTTACTTGACGTGCTACCTCTTGATCCACGCTAAATCCATCGTGTGAAAGAACAACCACACAATCGACTTTATGTTCATCTCTAAGCTCGTTGACATACTCTTGAAGTGTATCCATACGAAGTCCAAAGCTCCAACCCTCTGTAAACTCTTTAGGGTTCGCTGTGGATGTAAACGGAAACGACTGACCGATAATACCGATCTTCGCACCATTACGCTCTTCGATCGTGTATGGTTCAAAAATAAGCTCTTCATACTCATCTGCAAATGGATCATCTCCAATGACATTTTGAGAGATAAATTTCGCATCAAGCATCTCGATAAGCTCTTTGACACGCTCTTTACCATAAGTAAATTCCCAGTGTCCTACCATTACATCAACACCAAGGTGGTTTTGCGCTTTTACGATCGCTTCACCACCCGTTTTAAGAGCCACGCCCGTTCCTTGCCACGTATCACCTGAGTCTAAGAAAAGAACTTTCTCAGCACCACGAGTACGACGTACATGATCGAGGTACGTTTTCATATGAGCGATACCACCCATCTTTCCAAACTTCTTCGCTAAAGCTTCAAAATCTACGTGTGTATCAAAATACGCATCTAAGCTACTTGGCTCAAGGTTGTAGTGTTTTGCAAATGCTTCACCACATAAGAACCCTGGAGTTCCTGTGAGGTTTGGAGCAGAGATCAAAGTAGATGGCTCTCTCCAGTACATTGGTTTGATGTGTGCGTGCATATCACACATATGCAAAAGTGTGATGTTTCCTGTTTCTTTAAAATCAAATACATCTTTTAAAGAAATCTTTGAGGCAGGCTTCGCACCTGCACTGTTTGTACATCCCGCTGCAACCGCTCCTAGTCCGAAGATAGCAGCGATATGCATAAAGTCTCTTCTAGATACTTCCATATTACATCCCTATCTTTTAAGTCCAGGAATAGCTATCTCATTCCCTTTTGCCATGTCTGTTACATACACTTCAAGTGCATTCATCTCTTTTGAACCGATTGGGATCACAGCTAAAAGCGCATTGTTCATACATCCTTGGAATCTTCTTTGAAGTGTTCTTAGAGATGATTTTGTCATTCTATATGCTGGCCATGTTCCACCTGCATTGTTCTTGCCTAAGTTTGGAAGTGGCTGCGTACGCAAAATTCCACCCTCTACAGCGCTATTATGACAACTCAAACATGCAAGACCACGTCCACCACGTTTTGTTTCAAACACCTCTTTACCAAGAGCATATGCTTCTTTCATATGTTTATCTGCATTGACATCGATATTGATCGGCACATCATTTGCAAGTGATTTTACATATGCGAGCATCCCAAACATATCAGCACTTTTGAGTTTTAATGGCTCATGACCATTCTCTTTCATGATCGCTTGCATCGCTTGATCAAGCCCTGCAACCATTTTGAGCTTCTCTACATAACGTGGAAAACCTGCGATATATTCAGGAAGTTTTGCTTCACTTACACCTAAAAACTTTGCAAGTCCAGCCTCACCATTACAATACTCTTCAAAAAGATCACCACCTGCTGCGATATCCATCTCAGCTGGGTTATTCTCTAGCATCTCTTCATACATCGCGCGGTCTGCATCACTCATAGCAAACTGCTCACTCCCAAAAGAGAGAGAGCACAAGAGCGTGAGCAAAAGTGCTGTTTTTGTACTTAATTTCATCGATTATCCTTTTGGTTTAATCTTCGTACTATTCTCATGAACTTCACCAGTGTTTTCAGTGAAAGTTACTTTAAGCTCACCTGCTCCATCGATTTTTAAGTTTGTAGAGAATACTGGGTTTGTAGAGAGAGACTCCCATACATTCATAGTTGTTACTACTTTTCCGTTGTATTCAAACTTTACACTATTGATATAGTGTGCAGGAACCATCTCACCTGTTTTTTTATCTTTACGCATACCAGTTTCCATTGGGTGCATAACCATAAGACTCATTTGAACCACTTCACCATCAGTATATTTTTTAGGTTTGATCTTGATTAACGATTTAATTTTTGCCATTTTGTTTTCCTTTTATTTTTTTATCTTTTATAATTTTTGAGAAAAGGGTTTAATCAACCACATCCACCGATAGTTACTTTTACGTTTTGTGCTGCACTTAAGAATGTTCCATCGCTCATCTCTACGATTGCTGCTACATCTTGAGTTTGTCCAAGTTTGATACGGCTAGAGAACATCGCTTTTCCGTTTGCTGGCGTTAAATGTACAGCTGCACAACGGGAGTTATTGTTTTTTGTAGCAAAGATATGGATAGTTTTTACATGATCTTTGTCAGTCATTGGAGAATCTACCTCAACTGTTACAGGTACAACTGCACCATTTTCAGCGATTTCTGGAACTTTAAGACTTACTTTGCTTGAAGGTTTTGCACCTTTGCCATTTGTGATCGCTTTGAGTGCTGCCTCATAAGACATCTCATTTGGACCTTTTGGAGCAGCTTCTGCTGCAAAACTGATACTTGGAACCACTGCTGTTGCTGCTGCAACTACACCTAATGTTTTAAAAAATTCTCTTCTTAGCATTGTTTATTTCCTTTTATTTATTTTTTTGAAACGACATACGATGTCATATCACAGATTTCTCTCTCATTAAAGAGTCCAGTAGCTAGGTTTACCGTCATATTTGTATGTTCATTGTCGATACGTGGATCTGCAATCTTTTGATATACAAACTGATGATCTCTTGCACCACTTGCGATAAAGATATCATTGTAATTTGTAAGGTCTGGACCAATATTTCCACCACCTACAGCTTTTTCGATATTGTGACAAGCCACACAGTTTCCATATTGTTTTGTCGAACCATCTTTATTTTTTTTGCTCAGTCCCTCGGGTGCATCACCTTTTGCGTTGCCTCCATTGAGATTGTGAAAAATAAATGCGCCACGTGCAATTACTTTTGGATCTGTACTTATACAGCCATCAGGCATCTTATAAGTTTTGGCTGGACCTAAAAGATCAGCTTTAATTATCTTACTTGCATTAGGTGTTTCTACTGCACCGCTATAATCAGCAGCAAAGAGCGCAACACTTGCAAGTAAGGAAATCATTAACGATTTCTTCATCTTTTTCTCCCTTTTCTTTTATTTCGAGAGTGAGTATAACCCTTAAGTGTAAAATGAGTGTAAAAAAAAATATAAGATTTTTATATAAGTGAGATAAATAAAATGAATGTGTTAGATTCCGGATCAAGTCCGGAATGTTCTGTGCTTAAAGTCAAGTCTTTTTAGCACTATTTATCATTTTTCTTTCTTGTACATGGTTTAGAGTGAATGG
>JAVETX010000062.1:0-8668 GCA_034005845.1 Sulfurimonas sp.
GATCAATGACAGTTAAGTCTTTTTTCATCCTCTCAAACTTTTCTTATTGTGCCTCATTAGTCTATCTTTTTTCGACACTTTTAATTATACGATGACGGAGCGTATGAGTTTTCGTCACCCTGAACTGGATTCAGGGTCTAGATTTTGCCAGCAGTCTAATTGAAAAATTTAAGTTATTTATAGAGGTCCTTGGGATATAAGATGTGTTCTATATAAGGATGTTCTATGCAAAAAACAAAACAAAGCAACAAAACTATAGATACACTAGAAGTTTTAGGCAAGCGAGCCGACTACTCATTTATAAACACACTCAGCGCTGATCCAGATGCTCCAGCAGATGGTATTGACCACTCACCACGACAAGTATTCAGTGGGCATTATGTTCCTCTTCGTCCTATTCCGATTCAAAATCCACTCTACGTTGCCCATAGCAAAAAGTTCTTCAAAGAACTTGGTTTAAGCGATGCTTTGGCACTCTCGCAAGATTTTATGCGGATGTTTAGTGGTGATACTTCACACCTTAGCGAACCATTTCGTCCTCTTGGTTGGGCAACAGGATACGCACTCTCTATTTATGGCACAGAATACTACCAACAGTGTCCTTTTGGGACGGGAAATGGATATGGCGATGGCAGGGCGATCTCTATCCTTGAAGCTGTGATAGATGGCAAGCGCTGGGAGATGCAACTCAAAGGGGGAGGCAGAACTCCTTATTGTCGCGGGGCCGATGGTCGTGCAGTATTGCGCTCAAGTGTAAGAGAGTTCTTAGCACAAGAACATATGCATGCCTTAAACATCTCCACATCACGCTCCTTGACTCTTTATACATCCCAAATAGAAAAAGTGAGACGACCGTGGTTTAGAGAGGGTTCATACTCAAGAGATCCTGAGGTGATGATAGAGGAGGATGTAGCGATCACAACACGGGTCGCGCCCTCTTTTCTCAGAGTGGGGCAAATAGAGCTTTTTGCTCGCCGTGCACGCAAAAAAGAGCACTCAAAAGCGCTGCAAGAGCTTGAGATGATAGTATTGCACCTAATCGAGCGTGAGTATAGTGATGTGATCGATACGGATCTGAGTATGGCACAAAAAGTGCTCTTGCTCGCGCGTGCGTTTTGCGATCGCCTTACATCCCTTGTAGCAGACTGGATCCGTGTAGGTTATACGCAGGGCAACTTTAATAGTGACAACTGTGCAGCAGGGGGTTTTACCCTTGATTATGGTCCGTTTGGATTTATAGATCTCTTTGACCCTGAGTATCAGCCATGGACAGGTGGCGGAGTCCATTTCTCATTTCTCAACCAACCTCAAGCTGCACAGCGTAACTTTTATACATTTTGTACAGCATTGCAAGTTTTGCTCGATCCAGATGCGCGTGAAGAGCTCCAAAAGGTGCGAGATGATTTTTCTCGTGTGATGCAAGAGAAGATGGTTCGGATGTGGAGCTTAAAGCTAGGTTTGCAAAGCTTTGATGCGGTTTTGTTCAATGAACTCATAGAGCTCATGCAAGAGAGTTCCGTCGATTACACCCTCTTTTTTCGTGAACTCTCATCTGTACCTAATGCTATCTCTGCACTGAATAAAAGCTTTTATGGTAACGTACAATATGATCCAAAGATATCAAAAAGATGGTCTGATTGGCTAGAGAAGTGGAGATCTCTCGTGGGTGTCACAAACGAAGAATCTCGCCAAGAGCTCTCACAAAAAATGAAACAGGTCAACCCAAAATATACGTTACGAGAGTGCTTTCTTGTACCTGCCTATACAGAAGCACAAAAAGGAAACTATTCACTTATAGAGAAGCTTCAAGAGGTGATGACAGACCCATACGCAGAACAATCTGCTGAAGTAGAGAAGATATATTATAGAAAAAAGCCCGATGAACTCTTTAGAATTGCTGGTGTATCTCACGTAAGTTGCTCCTCCTAATCAAGCATCAGCTTATAAAGAGGCACTTGCATACCAATAGATCGAGATAGCGTGACAAATAGTACCTGCAAGCACAAAGAGATGCCAGATAAAGTGGGCATATCGCAAGCGTGAATCAAGTACAAAAAACACAACCCCAACGGTATAAAAAACTCCCCCAGCAAGAAGCCACAACACCCCAGCCAAGGGCACGAGCGCGACAAAAGGTTTGATCACGATAAGAATGATCCAGCCCATAATGAGATATAAAAATGTAGAGAACATGGGATGTGGCTTCTTACTGGCTACTTTGAGTACCATCCCGATGATGGCGAGAGTCCAAATAGTACCAAAAAGAGCCCAACCCCACACTCCGCGAAACACCCCAAGTGTAAAAGGGGTATAGGTGCCTGCAATTAGTAAAAAAATAGCAGAATGATCTAGAAGTAGCAAGATATGTTTTGCCTTGCCATCGGGAAGTAGATGATAAATAGTAGAGATAAGATAGAGCAAGATCATCGTCGTACAAAAGATAGCTGTACCCACAACAAAACCAGCATCACCTACATCCACTGCTCGCATAATGAGATACGGAGTCGCCCCCACAGCCGCTAAAAAACCTAGAGCATGACTCACCCCATTGAAGGTCTCTTCTCTTTTAGATTGATCTCGTGTTGGAATAAAAATGGACATCTTTTTTTCTACTTACCTTTTGATTTACCCGCATTGTCGTAGTGCTGAGTATCACAAAACATTATATATAAAGTGGCTTGAAAAAAGCTAAAGTAGATCGCATAAACTGTGAGTTCAAAATATATATTACAAAATGCAATATTTTTTAATGCAAATGAATGAATTTGCTATGATTGATAAAGAAAATTGTAATTTGGTCAAACTCTAAAAAAGTCAATAGCACAATAAAAGGAACAAAGTCGATGGATAAACAAAACAGACAAGATATGATTATCTATAACGATGGTGAACTTGAGCTTAGTGTGTCGCTCAATGGGGAGACTCTTTGGCTTACTCAAAAACAAATAGCCCAGCTTTTTAGTGTAGAAGTGCATACTGCAAACTACCACATAAAAAATATATTTAAGCAAAAAGAACTGGACAAAAATCCAACTATTCGAAAAATTCGAATAGTTCAAAAAGAGGGAAGTAGAGAGGTCGAAAGAGATGTAGACCATTACAGTTTGGATATGATTATCTCTGTAGGGTATAGAGTTAATTCAATTACGGCTACAAAGTTTAGACAATGGGCAACAAAAGTGCTCAAAAGCTACATCCAAAACGGTTATGCTATCAACGGAGATAAAATTACAAATGAAAGGTTTGTCTCTTTAGAAAATGAAGTAGTGCTTCTAAAATCAAAAGTAGAATATATCTCAAATGGACTTGAAAATACAACGCTCAAACCAAAACAAGGAATACTCTTTGATGGACAGATGTATGATGCTTATGCTTTTATAAACGATTTGTTAAAGAGTGCAAAAAATGAAGTTGTTCTTATTGACAACTACATAGATGATACGGTTTTTACACTCTTTAGCAAATATCAAAATCTAAAAATTACAATCTATACTCAAAGCATAAATAAACAGTTGCGTTTGGATTTTCAGAAATACAACTCCCAGTATCAAAACATAGAGCTACGAGAGTTCAAAAAAGCTCACGATAGATTTTTAATTATCGATAATACAGAGGTTTATCACATCGGAGGAAGTCTCAAAGACCTTGGTAAAAAGTGGTTTGCTTTTTCTCGGTTTGAGATGGATGCTTTAGAGATTTTTCAGAGGTTGAAAAAAACCTAAACCCTAAAGCACAAAACTTGCATACCTCTTTTGTAAAAAAGAGGAAACTTTATGATAACTCCTGCTATTGGCACAAAAGAGCTCTACACCCAACTCAATATACTTTTGCAAAGCAATACTCCTGTTTTTATCCACGGAAGCCCTGGGATTGGGAAGTCTTATATTGTCAATGATATAGCGCGAAGAAACGGCTTAGAGATCATCGATGTGCGTTTGAGTCAGCTTGATGCGGTCGACCTTCGTGGTATCCCTACCATTTCCAACGATCAGACCAAATGGATGCCACCTGTGTTTTTACCCAAAGAGGGGGAAGCGCAAGAGGGGATCCTTTTTTTGGATGAGCTCAACTCTGCACCGCTTTCTGTGCAGGCGGCTATCTATCAGCTCGTTTTGGATAGAAAGATAGGGGAATATAGCTTGCCAAAAGGGTGGCGCATCGTGTGTGCGGGGAACAAGATCGATGATAGAGGAATAGTCTTTAAACTCCCATCACCTCTTATCAATCGCATGATACACATCGTGCTTGAAGCGAAGTTTGATGACTTTAAAGCGTGGGCGATTGTTAATAATATCCACCCTTTTATCGTAGGGTTTTTGGGTTTTCGTCCAGATCTTCTCAGCTCTGAGATCCCCAGTGCATCCGAGACAAACCCCGCTTTTTGTACCCCAAGAGCGTGGAGTATGCTCTCAAATATTTTAGATATTCATGAAGATACTAGCGCGCTACATCCCATCATCTACGGCACCGTGGGATATGCCGCGGGGATAGAGTTTCTCTCTTTTGTCAAGGTCTACAAAAATCTACCAAATATCGACGCGATCTTAGCAGGGGAGAGCCAGAGTGTCCCAGCGGAGCCAAGCGCTCTCTATGCCCTTTGTGCCGCTTTGATAGAGAAATACAAAGAGCACACACACGCAGATCATCTTTTTGCCTATGTGCAGGGCTTGCCTGTGGAGTTTAATGTGATGCTTATCAAAGATCTTATCACCAAAGATGAGAGCATTGCAGAGCTGGGTAGTTTTGACAGATGGATGGAGGATTTTGGTGAATATATCATTTGAGAGGGTGTTTGAAAAGATTCGGATTCATTTTTTGTTTCATCACCCTTTTTTGTCGGTCTTGGCACTCTCTATCCCTACGCGTTACGAGACAAACGAGCGAAGTGCCTTTCAAACAAATGGGCGTGCACTCTCGATAGACACGCAAAAGCTCGCAAAGTACAGCGAAGAGGAGATCACCTATCTTTATGCGCACACCTTGCTTCATATCGTGCTCAAACATCCCCACCGCCAAAAAACACGCGACAAAGAGATCTGGAATCTGAGCTGCGATATCGTATGCAACCTTGTACTACACGACTTCTCAGACAGAGGAAAAATGCCACTCGATGAGATACTCGATCTTGACCTGCAAAACAGATGTGTCGAAGAGGTGTATGAGATCCTCTACAAAGATCCAGAAAAAAGCAAAAGCTACTCCCAAGAGAAGAGGGATCTCGACGAGGAGTTGAGCACAAACCAAGAGGGGATCGATGAAACAACCCTCGATAGCATCATCGTCCAAGCGCTGAGTATCGCCAAAAAAAGTGCCCATAAATATGCAGGTTTGGCGGTGGAGATAGACACACTTCTCACGCCTGATATCGATCTGCATGAGATACTCAAAGAGTATCTTATCGCTTCGTTTTTTGAAAAACAAAGCACCTACGCGCGCCCAAACAAACGCTACATCTCACAGGGGATCTACCTGCCTGGGAGTAAAAAGAGTCAAGAGCTTGTAGAGGTGTATATCGCCCTTGATAGCTCATCTAGTGTGAGTTTGGAGGAGTATCAGAAGTTTTTGGGAGTGGTCAAAGAGGTGTGCGAGGGCTTTTATGAGTACAAGATCACAGTTTTACCATTTGATAGGGAAGTCAAAGAGCAGTTTATCCGTACTTTTGATAGTTTTAGTCCCATCGACACGGCTTCGTTTCATAATACCAAAAAGTGATGGGGGAACCGATTTTGATGCGGTGTTGCGGTATTTGAAAAAAAGCTCAGAGATTCGCAGTGATAGCCTTTTGATGCTCCTGAGTGATGGGGAGTTTGAGTTTGTCGAGCACTTGGTATGTGAGACACTTTTTGTGATAAGCGAGAAGAAAAATTTAACAAAGTTTGAGAGCTATGGAAGAGTTATTCAGTTTAACCTATAAAGAGGAGGTGGAAGCTCTTAGAGAGTACGCCGACTTTGAAGCAAGAGGCGATGCGAAATATCTGCATCATGTAGAGCCTGAGGCGCGTCTGTATTGGGCTTTTTGTCGTCCGAGTGGTTCGTGTGCCGCGCAGATAAGCGATAGTGACCCTTTGGTGTCTATCATGGCGTTTAACCATTCCAGACTTGGAGCTTTAGAGCGTTTTATGCTTCTACATCCCAAGGTGTTAGAGGATGAAAATTTGCGCAAAAAGATACACAATAGAGCGCGTATGCTCTTTCGCTCACTCGCAGATAATGACCTCTGTGAACTCAATGCTGTGCTTGATTTTGCCCCGATGTTTTTAGAGATGGCGATAGATCAGCTCAAAAATGGGCGTAAATGGAACGAAATACCCGCAGACTTGCAAGAAGCGAGTAGGTTTTTGCAAAGAGCCGATGCAGATGAAACCCTCACAGAAGCGATGCGAACCAAGCTCAAAGATATCAGTGAGGCTGAGATAGAGGAGATCAAAGAGTATATCGAGGCACTTTTGGAGATCAAAAGTGGAGTAGATCTTCGCTTGCTAGAGTATATCCAAGAGGATCTTGGGATGTGGATAGAGAAAAGCGATCTGCATATTTTACAAAAAAAGACACTGCAAAAACGTGTCGATACACTCAAGGAGGGATGATGCAAGAGGAGTTTGATCTAGAAAATTATGAGCGTTTTTTGGGTGGGTTTAAAGAGGAGGGCGCACACTGGGAAAAGATGCAAAAACGCACCGCGACCTTGTTTCAAGTACTCATAGACGGTGATTTGCGAGAGTTGGTCTTTGTGCTGAGACACTACCCGATGTATGTGGAAGTGGTATGTGATCATTTTCGTTATCTCTACAACTACTCAGAACAGGTCGCAGATCTCTATGCCGCCTCAGAGCTTTTGGAGATGAGCGAGGGGTATCATCAAAAGCAGTTTGTGCGAAACCTCATGCAAAAGCTAGAAAAGCTCGATGAATATGAACTCTCAGCACTCAAAAAACTACTCGAACAACTCATAGAGGAGCAAGAGAAGATACATCCCATCATCATAGGCTATTACAAATCAGAGATAGAAACAAAGATAGAAAAAGGGGAGTACCATACCTTGCAAAAAAAAGTGCTAGAGAAGATGCTGGGCAAGCTAGAGAGCAAAAGCGACTTTGACTTTCGCGCGAGTGATAGAGATGCGCTCTTGGCTATTCCGTATATGGACTGAGTTGTAAAAACTCTTTGAGCCTATAAGAGTCACCCAAAAACTTTTTATCTTTTTCATATAAATTTGTCTGTATCTGTGTCAACTCTTCGTGGTTTTGATCTATTTTTTGAGAAATAAATTTGCTCTAATCTGTCACGAGCTCTTTTGTGGTGTCTGTATTGTGGATGAATGAAGCAAGACCTTCTTGTGGAAGGGGTATATGTAAGGGATTGCTTTTTAAATACAATGAGACACTTGCAATAAAAGAATATCTTGCCTTTGTAATATTAGCACTACATTAGTTTGAAAATATAACTAGAAGTCTCCAAAAATTAATTTTTACTGATTAATAGTTGTAGAGTTTATTTGATATTGAATTTTTTCTGTACTAATTTTATTAATTTCTTTACATAAAGTAACACTGTTTTAAATATTTATTTTTTAAAGTTAATGGTGTTGACATTGTTGAGACTGTTTGCTAGTATTCAAGTTAACAGTATTAACATTACGTATAAAATGTTAATATTAATTTTTTTGTAACAAAAGGATTTGTATGTATGGCGCTAAAAATATATTAAAGTTGCTAAAAATTGGTGATCATAAGTGGGATGTTGGAAATTATGATTATGTAAAACTAGTTAATGAATTATCTGCAAATGATCAAGGAATTGTTAAGGCATTAGATAATATAGGTAATGGAGAGCTATCTGCAGTCGGTATTATTATTCAACATCAAAATTTAGTAAACAACTACCCTCGGGAGTTGGCGAAAGATTTTTATGAGAGTGTAATGTATGGTTTTTGTATGATAACTTACGAAGAAATGCGACATGGTTTTATGTTAAAAGAACTAGCTAGTCAATTAAATACTGGTCAAAGCTTTATAGAAAATGTAGATGGAAATCTTATGCATGAATTGATGTTTGAAACAAATGAACTTTACAAAAACCCTTACGAATCATTAATGTCATATTTGCTTGGTGAAATAACAAATGTAGAGTTATATGCTAGTGTTGAAAGTAAAGTTGAACATGAGGGTCTAAAAGATATTGTAAAAAATATAAAAAAAGACGAGCAAACACATAAAGGAGCATGGCTGAGTATTATTAAGCGTATGGTGAAATCAAATGAATTACATCGTGAAAATTTTATTGAAGCAACAAAAGCAATTCATTTTGTACATCAGGCCGAAGTTAGTGACTATTTTAAAAGCGGTGCTCTATCAGTACAAAAATTCTTTACTACATCAGTTAGTAAGTTTATACTAGAAGAGAAACACAAAATATTGTGTGATATCTTTGGAGAGTCACCTATAGATAAGAAACAAATGTTAATCGAACATCTTGAATATTTCAATGAAAACTTCGTTGCCCCAGCAGCATCATAAAAAGGAAAAAAATGAGTATCGAAATAATTAATAAAATAAATGAAATCGCAAAAGTGTACGCGCGCATTCCATTTGGCCACCCCACGCATTAGCACTTGGCCACCCTGCGCATCAACACTTAGCCACCGCGCGCATTGATCATTTGGCCAGTT
>JAVETX010000063.1:0-8568 GCA_034005845.1 Sulfurimonas sp.
ACGCTCTTCCGATCTTGAGATCTATGATTATTTTCGCCTTTTATTTGCGCGTGTTGGAGTGCAACACTGCCATAAGTGTGGCAAAGTGATCTCACAAATGAGCGCATCTGATATCATCGCCGAGGTGGCAAAACTTCCTGAGGGTGCAAAGCTTGTTCTTTTGGCTCCTCTTGTACGTGAGAAAAAGGGTGCCTATGCAGATCTCTTAGAATCTCTTGTACACAAGGGGTACGTGCGTGCTATGATCGATGGGGTGATGGTACGACTCGATGAAGAGATAGAACTCTCAAAAACAAAAAAACATACGATTAAAGTGGTGATCGATAGGGTGATCGTCAAAGAGGAAAACAAAGAGCGTATCGCTTCGGATGTAGAAAAAGCGCTCAAAGAGAGCTATGGTGAACTAGAGATCGACATCTTAAACCATGCCGAACTTGGGATCAAAGAGCAAAGTATTCACTACTCAGAACACAATGCATGCTTTGATTGTAAGATCAGTTTTGATCCGCTCGAGCCACTCTCTTTTTCGTTTAATTCACCAAAAGGTGCATGCCCTGAATGTGATGGACTCGGACTTCGCTATGCGCTCGATCATGAGAAGATAATCGATCAAGACCTGAGTATTGAAAAGGGAGCTGTGAAAATAGTCTATGGCTTTAACAAAGGATACTACTTTACTTTTCTCAAGGGTTTTTGTGCAGCCAATGATATTGATATCACCATTGCATATTCAGAGCTTCCAAGCCATCAGCAAAAAGCGATCTTGCATGGTGGGGTTGATGAGGTCTCTTTTTTGTGGAAAAACCATGAGGTCAAACGTATGTGGCCTGGGATCATTAAAATAGCCTATGATATGTTCAAAGATGAAAAAGAGCTTGCAGATTATATGAGTGAGAAAAAATGTAATATTTGTGGCTCGCATCGTCTCAAAAGAGAGTCTTTGGCTGTCAAAGTGGGGCAAAAAGGGATAGCAGATCTTTTGGATATGCCTATTGCCAATACCTATGAATGGTTTGCAGATAAGAAAAATTTTGAGTATCTCAGTGAGCAAGATGAGCAGATCTCTGCACCGATCTTAAATGAGATCCGTGAGCGTCTTTATTTTCTCTTTGATGTAGGGCTTGGCTATATCACACTTGGACGTGATGCACGTACCATCAGTGGTGGAGAAGCACAGCGTATCCGTATCGCAAGCCAGATCGGAAGTGGGCTTACGGGGGTGATGTATGTTCTTGATGAGCCAAGTATTGGGCTACACGAGAGAGATACGCTCAAGCTTATCCGCACACTTCGAAGCTTGCAAGAAAAAGGAAACAGCGTGATTGTTGTCGAGCACGATAAAGAGACGATCGAGAATGCTGACTTTATTGTAGATATTGGAGAGGGTGCAGGAAAGTTTGGTGGAAAGGTTGTTTTTGCCGGCACACTCGATAAGCTCAAAAAAGCAAAAACGCTTACAGCCGATTATCTCTATGGGCGCAAAAAGATAGAATATTTTCATAGACGTCCACAAGAGAAGTGGATCGAGATCAAAAATGTTACGCTGAACAATATTCAAGATCTGAGTGCAAAGCTTCCACTCAATAACTTCGTATGTATTACAGGTGTGAGTGGAAGTGGAAAAAGCTCACTTATGCTTCAAACCCTGCTTCCAACAGCCAGAGAGTTGCTCAATCACGCACGTAAGGTGAATAAGGTTGCAGGTGTAGAGATCACGGGACTAGAGCATGTGGATAAGGTGATCTATCTTGATCAAAGCCCAATTGGGAGAACACCACGGAGTAATCCTGCGACCTATACGGGTGTCATGGATGAGATAAGAAATCTTTTTGCTCAAACAAAAGAGTCGCAGATCCGTGGATATACTGCTTCACGCTTTAGTTTTAATGTCAAAGGTGGACGTTGTGAGAAGTGTCAAGGGGAGGGTGAGATCAAGATCGAGATGCACTTTTTGCCTGATATCATGGTCGATTGTGACACCTGTCATGGACAGCGCTACAACCAACAAACACTTGAGGTATTCTATAAAGGAAAAACGATCGCAGATGTGTTGGCGATGAGCGTTGATGAAGCGTATGAGTTCTTTAAACCGATTCCTAAGATCCACCAAAAGATGCAAACACTTGTCGATGTTGGGCTTGGTTATATTACTCTTGGGCAAAATGCGGTCACACTCTCAGGTGGGGAAGCACAACGTATCAAGCTCTCCAAAGAGCTCAGCCGTAAAGATACGGGGCAAACACTTTATATCCTTGATGAGCCTACGACAGGGCTTCACTTTGCGGATGTAGATAGATTAACCAAAGTACTGCACCATTTAGTAGAACTTGGAAACTCAGTGCTAATTATCGAACACAACCTAGATATGATCAAAAATGCAGATTATGTGATCGATATGGGACCTGAGGGGGGAAGTGGCGGTGGACTTATCATTGCTGAGGGAACCCCTGAAGAACTTGCTGCGACGTATGAGAAAACAGGCTCTTATACGGGTGAGTATCTTAAAAAAGAGTTAGCATTGCATTAGGTTAAGACTTTTACAAAATGTTGAATCAGCTCGCCATCAAGTTTTCCTTTGAGTTCTCTTTTCATCTCTGAAAGTATCTCAAAGGCACTTTTTGATTCTTTATGTACACGGTTTGAAGACATTGCTGCATAGGTATCACAGATCCCTATGATTCTGGCAAACTGTGATACATGTTCGTTTTTAAAACCATTTGGATAGCCAGAGCCATCAAGTCTCTCATGATGGTGATGGATTCCTGAGAGAATCTTTTTATCTACAATACCCGCATTTTTTGCAATTTTGTACCCCATAGTTGCATGCATCTTTATAATTTTGAATTCATGTGAACTCAAGGCTTCTTTTTTGTAGAGTATTTTTTCATCTATTTGGGTCTTTCCTATATCAAGAAGCATCGCACTAAGAACCAATTTTTTTAATTCTGTTTTTGGCATTCCTATCTCTTTGCCAAGTATCGCAGCGTATATAGAAACATTCAAAGAGTGTGTACAGGTTTCATAATCTTTTGTTATAAGATGAAGCAGATCCTTTATCTTGGTATTTTCTTGGAGGATCACTGTTGTCAGGTGTGAAACCCATGGTTCGAGCTTTTTGAGGGTAATACTGTCTGCAGAGTTGGTGAAAATATGGCGCATATAAGATTTGAGAGTCTCTGTAATAGAGCCTAAATCCACCTCTTGATATATTTGTCTGCTAGGGATTTTTTTCTGATGCATATACTTTTTATATGCATAGAGATCATTAAAATTTATATAGACCTTTGAGAATTTTTGAAGCTCTTGGATATCTTTCATACTGAGAGTATCTCCAGCATGAAAAAAGAGTTGTGCTCTATTCTCTTTTGCTATGTAAAGATTAAATGATAACTTGTCCCCTATTTGAAATGAGAGCTTTTGAATTGAAAAATATTTAATCTTTTTTGTTTCTATTTGTTTCATAATGCAAGTATACATTTTTTTTGTCGCATTATTTCTTAGTCAAACATTTTTCTCATTGTATTAAAGAATGTCGCTACAAGACCTTTGTGTTGTGTAAGATCACGAATATAGGTGTCATAGTCTTTGTTTTGTTCGCGTAGGTAGTTTAAAAAGTACTCTTCTGAGGCTGTGATCCCATCAGCTCTTTCTATCTCTAAGAGTTTTTGATAGAGCGGTTCTATCTTTTTAATGACATCCTGAGGTGCTGCGCGTCTAAGGGCTAAATATCCCTCTGGAGTTTTATTAAAAGGGTGGTATTTTGTCTCAAAACTTGTTGTCACCCAATAATAGTCACCACTCTTTGATCTGTTTTTAACAAGGGCAAGGATGTTCTCATTTTTTTTGAGGCGCTCCCACATCAGTTTAAAGATCACTTTTGGCATATCT
Organism: Sulfurimonas sp.; assembly: GCA_034005845.1. Taxonomy (GTDB): domain Bacteria; phylum Campylobacterota; class Campylobacteria; order Campylobacterales; family Sulfurimonadaceae; genus Sulfurimonas. Next base: position 3,889 of record JAVETX010000063.1, read on the forward strand.
GGATGGCGAATGATATTGTGAGAACTGCCCAGGAGTTCCCCCTCAGAGTAGCCACTTATCTCTGTAAAATAGGCGTTACAGTATTTTATATTTCCTTTAAGATCTGTTCGACTGAGAATCGGTTTGATAGAGCTGAGTTGAATCTGTTGTGACATTTTCTCTCCTATTGTTTTGAGTTAGTATCTCATAAATTATAAAATATTCATATACCATTTATGTTTATTTATATTTTATTAGTGTGTGATGCAACTTTTATTCTCACTTCTGATGAAAGAGAAAGAAAAAAATCAGCTATAATAAATAAAAAAAATAGAGAGCGTATGAGAGAAGTATTTAATAGAATAGAAGATGATGGAAGCAATGTAAATATCGAAGTAGAGTTAGATGCTCAGGAGTTTCGTGAGGGGAATCCTTGGCTTTTTAGTGTGTTTATCAAATATGATGCTTCTAAAGAAAATGATGATTTTTATGAGTTTATGGAAACAAAAGAGTCTCTTATTCGAGCGCTTGAACATGGGGCAAAAGCTCTTTATGTAGGGATGCGCGTACTCGATGGATGGAGTGAGCTATACTTTTATGCACCAGACTCAAGAGAGCTTGATATCATTGTCAAAAAACAGCTTAGTGATACGGGCTATCTTTATGAGAGTAATGTCGTGCGTGATAGCAAATGGGACTTTTTTCACGCGCAACTTTTCCCAACAGAGATCGAACTTCATCACATCCAAAGCTCTAAGATCATCTTTTTACTCCTAGAAGAGGGCGATACTCTTATGGATGTACGAGAGGTGGAACACTATATAGTCTTTGACACGCCGAGCCAAAAACAAAGATTTTTGGACAGAGTTCTTGATATGGGATATAGATTTAAAGATGATCTCAGTAATGAAGACTATGAGCACGGCGTAGCGATCACAAAAGAACATAATGTGACTTTTGATGAGGTCAAGACGGTCGTTGAAGAGCTTTTTGCACTTATAAAAAAAGAGAACGCCTATTATGAAGGATGGAGCACAGTTCTCATCGCAGACGAAGAAGAGTAGTGATGAAAAAACTCTTTGCGATTGTAGGATTTTCCAATTACATTTTTGTCGTTTTTTTGAATGCCTTTACAGATCTAGGGCACAAGATTATTATCCAAAATGCAGTTTTTAAAGTCTATGACGCTCAGATACAGATCATGCTTACAGCGATCGTCAATGCGCTGATCCTCCTCCCTTTTATTTTGATGTTTTCCCCTTCAGGATTTTTATCAGATAAGTTTTCTAAGAGCAAGATCATGGAGTACTCCTCTATCTTTGCCGTTATTATTACCCTTTGTATCACCTTTTTTTACTACCAAGGATACTTTTTTGCCGCATTTGCGATGACCTTTTTGCTCGCTCTTCAAAGTGCGCTTTACTCCCCTGCAAAATATGGTTATATCAAAGAACTTGTAGGCAAGAAGGGTCTCACCGCTGCCAATGGCGTCGTCCAAGCGGTGACCACTATCGCTATCTTATCAGGGATTATTGTCTATACGCTTCTTTTTGAGTTTACTCTTGATGATAATTTTACGAGTAAAGAGGACCTTTTAATGGTGATAGCACCCCTTGGTTGGCTTCTTGTCCTGGGGTCTTTACTTGAGTGGTTTTTGGCTTCTAAACTTCCAAACAAGATGCTTCAAGCAAGCGAGAAAAAGTTTACGTTTCGTCGCTACATCCGAGGCTCTTACTTACGAAAAAACCTCAAAACGATCACGAGAAAAACAGAGATCTTTGATGCTATCATCGCTTTGAGTCTTTTTTGGTCGATCTCGCAGGTGATCTTGGCTATTTTTGGAGAGTATGCCAAGAGTGAACTTGGAGTTACCAATACCATATTTGTGCAAGGGGTGATGGCTCTTGCAGGTATTGGAATAGTCGCGGGCGCTCTCCTTGCAGCTAGGTTTTCACAGTATTATGTCAATTCAGGGATCGCGACCCTCGGGGCTGTTGGAATCACGTTGGTGGTCTTTCTCATCCCTTTTTCTACCTCAATGCTTTTATTGGCATTTCTCTTTTTGCTCTTTGGTGTATTTGCAGGGATGATTATGGTGCCTCTCAATGCGCTTATACAGCTACTTTCTCCTCGTGTGCATCTTGGAACGGTGCTCGCAGGCAGTAATTTTGTACAAAATATTTTTATGTTTACCTTTTTAATAGTCACTACCTTTTTTGCCTCTTTGGGGATGAACGCAGAGGTGCTTTTTTATCTCATGGGATGTGTTGGGATCTTTTTGACTTATCTTTTATTTACACGTTATGATATTATGACTTATTGGGCTTTTTTTGAGTTTTTCTTTAAGTTTGGGTATCGTTTTAGATACCACGGGTTAGAGAATATTCCCCAAGATAAAGCGGTGTTATTGGTAGGCAATCATGTGAGTTGGATCGATTGGTTTATCTTACAGCTTCCGATCCAAAAACGGATCAACTATATGATGGATAAAAATATCTATCACAAGAAGATCTTTCACAAGACCCTTCAAAAAGGGGAGGTGATCCCACTCTCGCCCAAAGCGGCAAAAGATGCGCTAAGTGAAGCTTCCCTGCGTTTGCAAAAACAAAGGGTGGTTGCACTTTTTCCTGAGGGATCTATCTCAAGAGATGGTACAATAGGCAAGTTTTATAAAGGTTATGGACAACTTGCAACAGATGAAGATGTTGTGTTGATCCCCTTTTTTATTAATGGGATGTTTGGAAGTGTTTTTGCCCCTTATAAGGGGGAGGGAACAAAACCTTTTTATAAAAAAAGGGATGTGGATGTTTATTTTGGTGAAACCCTCTCCAATGAGATAAACGCAGAGGATTTGCGCGAAGTGATCGTGAATTTAAAACAAAAGTATCAAAAATAAGAGAAAAACTTGGTAAAATTTTAGTCTTACATAGGGAGATGATATGAGAACAACTTTAATAATCGGTGCTGGTGGTGTTGGACGTGTAGTGGTACATAAATGTGTACAAAATGCAGATGTCTTTGGAAAGATCGTATTAGCGAGCAGATCGATCGGGCGATGCCAAGAGATCAAGAGTGAATTGCCAAATGCAGATATAGACACAACGACGGTGGATGCTGATAGCGTTCAAGAGGTGATCGATCTTATCAAGCGTGTGGATGCTGATATCGTTATCAATGTGGCACTCCCATATCAAGATCTCGCGATTATGGATGCGTGTATCGCAACGAAAGTACCTTATCTTGATACAGCAAACTACGAGCACCCTGATGAAGCGAAGTTTGAGTATAAACTTCAGTGGGAGCGTGATGCAAAGTTCAAAGAAGCTGGAATTATGGGGCTTTTGGGAAGTGGCTTTGACCCTGGGGCAACCAATGTATTTTGTGCCTATGCGCAAAAACACTATTTTGACGAGATCCACACTATTGATATTTTAGACTGTAATGCGGGCGATCATGGTTATGCGTTTGCGACCAACTTTAACCCTGAGATCAACCTCCGTGAAGTCTCTTCAAAAGGGCGTTACTGGGAAAATGGTGAGTGGATCGAGACAGAGCCTATGGAGATCATGCAGGTATGGGATTATCCTGAGATCGGTCCAAAAGACTCTTATTTACTTTACCACGAAGAGATGGAATCACTTGTCAAGCATATTAAAGGGCTCAAGCGTATCCGCTTTTTTATGACTTTTGGACAAATTTACCTTACACATATGAAGTGTTTAGAAAATGTTGGGATGTTAGGGATCGAGCCTGTAGAGCATCAAGGGATGAAGATTGTACCTATGGAGTTTTTAAAGACACTCTTGCCAGATCCAGCATCACTAGGAGCACGTACAAAAGGGAAAACCAATATCGGAATTGTGGCTGAGGGGATCAAAGATGGCAAAAAGAAAAAGATCTATATCTACCAAGTAAAAGACCACGAAGAGTGTTACAAAGAGGTGAATTCTCAAGGAGTTTCGTATACTACAGGTGTGCCTGCAATGATCGGTGCTAAACTGATGCTCAAAGGTATTTGGAGTGGTGAGGGTGTTTTCAATATGGAGCAAATGGATCCAGATCCATTTATGAAAGAGATGAATGAGCAAGGACTTCCTTGGCAGATCAAAGAGCTTGATATTTAATGATTGATTTTAGCAACATCCCAAGCCCTTGCTATGTTTGTGAAGAGGCTCTTTTAGAGAAAAACTTAGAGCTTTTAGATTATGTGCAACAACAAAGTGGAGCCAAAATTATTTTGGCTCTTAAGGGTTTTGCGATGCATTCTACCTTTCCTTTGGTACAAAAATATCTCAAGGGATGTACGGCGAGTGGCTTACACGAGGCACTTTTGGCACATGAAAAATTTGATGGCGAAGTGCATACCTACTCCCCAGCGTATAAAGAGGAGGATATCAAAGAGATAGCCCGCATCTCAGATCATATCGTCTTTAACTCTCCAAGCCAGCTTTTTCGTTTTAAAGATCTAGTCCGTGAGATCAATCCTGATGTAGAACTCTCATTACGTATCAATCCTGAGGTCTCCTCTTCGCCAAAAGATATCTATAACCCTTGCGGGATCTATAGCCGTTTAGGAACTACGCTTGCAAACTTCGATGAAGCGGTTTTACCTCACTTAGATGGGCTTAATTTTCATGCACTTTGTGAGCAAAATGTCGATGCGCTCGAAGAGGTACTTTTGGCTTTTGAGAAAAACTTTTC
>JAVETX010000064.1:0-8375 GCA_034005845.1 Sulfurimonas sp.
AGACAGGTTAACTGCATTCCAAAAACTATATGCGTCAATCTACGAAAATTCCAAACATTTACTAGTAATTGCAGCTAACGATGGCAAATTAACCGATACACTGCGTGAAGCCATTTCCACATCAGGAGATCATTTTTTAGAACTCCTTACACTTATCGAAAAACATATCGATGACCCTCATAATGTTGAGGGAAATTTGATCCTCCTCGATCTCAGCCAGACGTCTTCGGCAAAGAATTTTGAACTGCTTCTCAATGCTATTTTAGATATGGCAGATCGCTATGAGTCTGACTGCCCAAGTCTATCTGATCCGACGATCTTTTGCCCCATCCACTCCAATATTGCATTACTAAAAAAAGAGCATATTCAAAAGCAACTGCTGACCATCATTCGCAGCTGTGACCTGAACTACAACCACATAACCCTACGTAAACTTTTTATGCTTATCGCCAACATGATCCTTGGCTACAAAGGCGAAAAAAGGGTCTTTTCCAACTGTGAAGAGTCGATTGCCCATTATGACGGACGATCCAATAGAGGTGATGCCTCTTTTTGCAACAACGTCTTCGGAGACAACCTTTCTAAAAGCAAACAAGAGCAGAGCCCCTTCAAAGAGCTTTTAGAGCTTCGCATAGGTTACGAAACAACCAATAATATCGACAACTTCATTTTGTATGGAGATATCCAAGCTTCAGAGTTACACACACAAAGACTAGAAAATCCATTCTTTGATTTTGATGCCTTCAATACAACCAAAGAGAAATATCTAGAAGAGGGTGACAGCACCCAGATTCAAGAGTATCTGCTCTTTTTGCGCCGGCACCTCTTCTTCAATTTCGATGAAAAAATTCTTTGGAACGGTGTGACTATCAATGTCAATGAACTCATGACCTATGAACATGCAGAAGAGTTTTATGAAAGCGTCATTACGCCACTGAAAAAAGATCAAAGCGTTTCAAAGCACATCATCAAAGAACTCGCACTTGGGTTAAACCGTATATTCCTCGGCGAGTTGCTTAGCAAAGAAGGCAGTGACCGGCTATATATTGGTTCATCATTGACAAGTGCGATGTCCAAGCTCTCCTCCGAAGTCATTGCGCGTATAGCATTCAATGAAAAAGGCCTCAACCAGGGCATTCACTTGAGACTCATCGATGGATTCGATGAAGAGTACTGCAAGGTCAATCTCGAAATTGAATATGCCGGAAAACGCATCGCATCTCTTGAACTTGATCTTCATATGTTTGAGTTTTTACGACGTATCGCAGACGGCATTCTCCCCACTAGCTTTTCTGTCGAGTACTATGAGCGTGTCTTAACCTTCAAATCACAAGTCGTGAACTACATCCTGCAGAATCAGGAGCTCGATAACAGTTTCAACCTCTTTGAGCTCAATGACACCGAAGGGACACTGCAGTTCAATGAAATCCAAGTAGAGGGTGGTTATGTTCGAGAAAGCTAAAATACTCAAAGAGCACCACAGTGCCATCAAAACCCCCTTCTTGCAAGAGCTTATTTGGTTTCATCGTATTAAAGATGACCAGGATAAAGAGCTACTGATCCTAGAGTTTTTGAACGTATGTGCCAATCATGCCAAAGAAGGCAGACTATTTGATAAAGAGCTAACCAAAGTCAATTATCGTAAAGACATGCAGCTCAGAACGATTCTTTATAATTTTCCAGAACTTGAAAGTATCAAAAATTCTTCTCTAGATGATGAAAGTAAATGGGACGAAGTTGTATATACCCTGCACCGAAAACTTAATATCCCTTTCGATTATAGCTATCTTCGTGATCGTTTTGACTCAATTGACACTTTCGCTTCATCAGTATTGTTGCTTCGGAAAGCTTCTCTAAGTATGTCAAGACGCTGGACAACTAAATTTCTTTTCCCTTTCTCATTTAGCACCCTTTTTGCCGATTATGACAAAAATTTCTCTTCAATGGACCGAATTTTCTTTTCAAGGGGTGGAGAAATTTTATATCTGATGGTAAGTAGAGGTAAAAATGCGGATGAGCTAAAAACTCTCTTGCTGAATACTTATGATAACCATTCACAGAACATGCGATGGAGTCAACTCACGGCTGTTTTGAGGGGTGAAGAAGAAGTATTTAAAGAGCCTGTAAGAATGGGCTTCTTACGGCTTGAATCGCATGAAGTATATGATCAGCTAGTCGATGATCTTATTGCACTGTTTAAAGCAAATATACCCCATAATGATCTCTTCTATCATTTCGCATCAATAGCCTCATTTTATATGGTGCACTTTATCTTGAGCGTCGCTGCACAGAATCTTAAAAGCAGTCTCATCAAAGATGAAGCCCAGAAGGTAGTCTACCCCGTAGAACTCTTGGCTCCTCGCAGCGACCATGTCCGTAGGGCATCACGTCAGATTTATAAAATCAATGAGGAACTACCCATAAAAGCATTACGGCTTCTACTCGACAAATACTTCGATGAGCTAGGTGACATTGACGACAAAGACGCCCTACTTAAGATGCTTGATAATGATTTAAACTATGCAAATGATGACAACCAGTATTCCGATGATATTAAGTTAGAAAAGATACAGAAAGATATCTGGGACGGCGTCTCTGCAAAGGCAAAAAATGATCTTCTACCAATTCACCGGGTACTGCTTAAAGGCACTGGGCTTGCAAGCGTTAAAAAGACAAATAGCTACCGATATCTCGCGAGTGATGAATGGCTAAAGACACTTGTTTTAATGAATGTTTCTGAACGCATGCCATTTGATGAATTTATCGATGTACTTTATGAAAAATATGGATTTATTGTCTCTGACAAACATTCTGTACGTCTTATAGAAACCTATTTCGACAATGATTTCAAAAAGAATAAAACAAGACTCTTTGAAAGACTCCGCGCTCTTGGTTTACTTGAAAGCAAATCTGACGGTTATGCTTATGTCTTGAATCGCTATGGAAGGAAAGAGAATCTATGAACTATATTGCTAATTACATCCTAAATAAAATTCTCCATGAAACACAAGCCTCGGCTACTAACGGCACAAGTGGCAAGTTCATACTGACCAACTATCCCCAAGACATCATCAACGCAATCATGCAGCACTTTAAGCTGCACGCACACCCCGAAGTATTGTTTATCGTAGATAGTAAGATTACCCTTAGTCACACAGCAAGCAATGTCATTTCTACTAGCCATGAAGTGATGGCGCAATATCGTAATGAAAATGTTCAGCATAGTGATGTAGACCTTGGCACAATCGCGTATATTGTATTTATCACGAATGAAACCATCGATACGCTAAATGACATAAATACTTTAACTCCCGATGATATAGCCAAAGATTTCGAATCCATTATTGCAGCAATTGATCATCCTGATTTAGATCGCAAGAGCAAATCCAAACTCCAAAAGGTCTGTAAAAACTTTTTAAAAGAAGTGGACGAGCTCGATCCCTTTCAAATGGAACGCTTTACACAAATCGCCTTACAGCACTTAAACAAAGGTAATCCCATAGAAGATGCCATGGGACTTGCGCTCAACGTCTTATATGCGTTTAGATGCCACAAATTTTTTGAAAGCTTCAAGAAAAACGACTCAACGCAAGAGGTCAAAAAACTCGCTAAATCCTTTAAAGCCTTATCTGCAGCATTGGCAAAACGCATTGGCAATAAAGCACTAGATACGGAAGCATTAATCGAAAAACGGGATGAAAACCGTGAAGAGTTTGATCTCCTAAAAAAACGTGACCCCGCTAAATTTGAACTCATTAATGAGTTTATTGCCGTGGATTACAAAGAGCTACTGCAACGTAGGGATGAGTTTAGTCAGCTTGACTGGCAAGAAGACTACATCTATCGCCTTTTTGAAAAAACCCGCTCCGATACGTCAAAAACACTAGGCGCGGAAACCGTAGACCTTCTCGAATCTTCCGATAGTGAACTGAATGATCATGAGAAAGACAACCTACTCCAATATGATGAGCTAAAACCCAGTGAACGCCCTAGCCTGCGTGACGCATTAGAACCCATTTACAAAAAGCATAAGGCGCTCATTGAAACCAATAAAACCCTACGCAACAAGTGGGATAAGTTTCTCTATCCTTCACAAACAAAATCTGAGAATTTTATTCTTGGATTGCTAGACACCATCAAGAAACTCAAAGCAGATGCAGAAAATATTGATCACATTGAAGTCACGTTAAAACAGACCCAGACCGCAGCCATTGTACGCAACTACACCAAACATGCCATCAATTATCTACACAAACGTTATGCAGTACTCAACAGGGTTTCAAAGAACATCCACTTTGATTTCAAATTTATCGCCGATATTGATGAACGACTGACGAAGTCAAAATTATCGGCTGATGATAAAAAGTATCGAAAAGGCAGCCTTTCCAAAGCAGCAAACGAGCTTCACTTTATCGTGTACGCTAAAAACGCAGCTGGTGAGTCACTTTCTGAACGAAAGCTTATCTGGAGCTATAATCCAAATGCCCTCTCGAACGGCTACAAAGAAGATATTGAAGCCATTCAAGATCATTTAAACAGTAAGAGACTCTACTCCAATATTGTGTATCGTGCGAGTAGCTCCGAAAAGGGAGAGAAAAAACCACTTTCGCTTTTTGATTTTTCATCATTGGAAAGCCGTGGCAATGTTTCTGGATATCGCCTTTTTTCCAAGAAAAATGATCTTGGTCTTTCAAGCAAAGACATTATGCTCTCTGCTCAAGGGCTTTTAGGTGGTGAGTCGTTTACGCAGTTTCAAACGCTTTTTACTGCATATATGAAGCAGTATGCATGGCTACTTCAGGAATTAGACATTCTCTCAAATTTAGAAAAGTCAGCATTCGATTTTAATGGCATTGAAAAACTCAGCCAAGCCTACATCGCACTTTGTCAATTCCTCTATAACAACAGTGATGACGATGCCTTTAAATCCAAGGTTATTGAACCCTTCTTATCGCTCATTACTATCCGCGTAGGGCAAGAAGACACGGTTATTATTCCCTCATTCCATCCTCTACGACTCATTTCCTATTTTGTAAAGCTGAAACATACTTTTGCGTTTGTTGATAGCTACATCACATCTGCAGAGACACCACTCATCAAAGAGGACCTCTTTTTCAATGACCTTGAGCAAAGCTTTACAACCCCTTACTACCCAGAAGTGTTTAGACTCTTTGATACTGAGGGCAATGAGCAGAGCATACTGCACATCTCAGAAGCGCATGATGACTACACTGTACTTGAACCTGTTCAAAGTTTCCTAGATAGCGGACAAAGTACCGATCCTTCATCTCAGAGTGCTATTTTAAGCAAAGTCATCGAGAACTATCTAGAGCTCAACCATCACAAGCAGAGTAGTCTAAAGGTACTGCTACACGCTGTCAACAACTATGACTTCCCCGTGAAGTTCATGAAAAAACTGATGTCTCTAGATTTCACATCACAAGAAAACAACTTCGAAATTTATCTTAATGATGTCGATGCATCCCACATTCGTAAAATGTACCGTGCATTTTTGATTAACCAAAGCACCCAGGATGCGGAAGAAGCGCTTGAATACAATGAAGTCTCGTTTTTATCCAATATCAGGTTAAATGCTTTTGATCAAAGTTTCAAACAGCTCGATACCGTCAATGACCAGCTAAATATTGCCTTCTTGAATGATTTTGTTTCATCGAAAGCGAAAATTGAGTTTAGAAAGCAGTTACTTGAAGAGTCTTACCCACTTTTTGACTTTCACCCAACAATGTGGTCAAAAAGAAAGTATATGACACAGCAAGAGAGTAGTGTTGGCAAATACCTTGTCTCACCGGCAAAAAGTGAGCTCACGAGCGCATTTTATAATCTGCTCTATCTCACTATGAGTACACATCGTGATGATTATACAAACAAGATTCCAACACTAAAGGTGGATAGACAACATAAAAGTTTACACTCTGACTTAGAAGCGATCCATAAAAGAACAGACTGGGTAGTAAACCTTGATGCTCTACTCGACAAGAAAATTCTTGAAGAATTTGGCGCTAATGTCATTAAGTATCGTAAAGCACGACATATAAATCGAAATCTTGTAATATCTTCCAAGGCCAACACAATCTTGCTAGAAAACCATTTGGTAAAAAAATTTAGAGATTTTCATGTGCGTAAAGATATCGTGAAGACTGCTGTTGACAGCATCATCAGATCCGCAAATGACCTATCTGGCGATGTCTTGCTAAAAGCTATTGGTAAAGGTAGTTTCGCAAATGAAATGCTTGGGCTTGTTTTGACTAAAACTCTACTTGATGGGTGTTCTTCCAATCAGAATATTTTGATTCTGATAGATGATTACGCAGATTGGTTCTTATCAAGTATTAGCGCTGAAGAAAAGCTCTTGGTTGATCAGAATAATGTTCTAGCAGACATACTTGCTATAACCCCTGTCTTTGACGGAGAAAAACTTAGTACTATTTACATCGATGTTGTTGAATCCAAATTTTGTGGTAAAAATAATCATGCAAAAGAAGCAAAAAAATCACTTCAACAAACAAAAGACTCTTATGCGCTTTTTAGCAAAGTCTTTGAAGAGAGCAGCTATGTCGACAAAGAGTACTGGCTTGCAAAAATTTCTGATTTAATTGTTGAGAACCATCATTCAAGTTTTATTGGAAATTTAACATCAGAAGATATTCGCAATGCAATTCGAAGAGACAAATCTATTAAATTTACTGTCAGGGGCATGTCATTTGTGTGTGTCTATGATCATGACGAGAATTATCCGATAGAAACCGGCATAGAGAATGTTTCACAATATATCATTGGCTCTAAGTCGATTGTAAAAATGATTGAAGAACTCCCACAGTTTGATCCTATGTTACCTGATTTAAAACTGCCAACCTATGAGCTGCAAATACAACAACTATCTTCTGAAGAGAATTCATATGTGGAACCTGTCAAAGAAAAAACGATTGAAGCGAGCACTCCACCAAGTGAAACTAACTCTACACCTACGAATACTCCAAGATATAGAGTAATCGTGGCTGCAGAGTCTGAAGATGACACTAGAAATCTTACTGAAGAAAAAGCAAAAAAAGAAGCTGCTGAACAAGCGGAAGGTGAAATAGTAAGCACAGCAGTCAAACAGGTAGTAATGCACCATGGCTACCGAGCTAAAATTCTACGTTATCTATTTACGCCAAATGCTATCAGGGTATCACTTGAGCCAGAACTGGGCTGGAATGAAAATATTTTTTATAAAATGAGTAATGATTTCCTTGCTGTCAAAATGCTAAAACTACTTCGTGTCGAAGTTGTGCCGGGTTCATACGATTTGGTTTTTGCACGTAAAGAACGTCAAATTATATCTTATGAAGACTGCTTGAAAAATAGAGAACTTAGCGATGGTCCTGGCAATACGAAAATTTTGATTGGACGCAACGAAGAAAATAATGAAGTAGTCTACTATAACCTTGATAGCGAAAACCCACATGCACTAATTGGAGGAATGACTAAAAGTGGTAAAAGCGTACTGCTTAATATCTTCATCGTTGATCTAATTCGTACTAATACATCAGATGAACTACGTCTGATTCTTGTTGACCCGAAACAAGTTGAGTTTACTCGATATCGTGGCATCCCATACCTTGATGAAGACGGTATCATCACAAACAAAGAGCTTGCTATTAAAAAATTACACTCCATTGTCAACGAGATGGAAAGACGTTATTCCTTTTTTGCAGAAACTGGTGTCAATGAAATTAACAAGTACAACAGAAAAGTAGATAAGAAGATACCAAGAATCGTACTTATTTTCGATGAGTTTGCTGACTGGATGCTTGATGATACGTTTAAAAAAGAAGCTAGTAGCGCTGTCCAAAGTCTTTCAGGCAAAGCAAGGGCTGCTGGCATCCATCTAATCATAAGTACGCAACGTCCTGATAATTCTGTTGTTGTACCTATTTTGCGTGCGAATCTAGGTGCAAAGTTTGCTTTACGTGTAGATAGTGAAAAGAACTCTGCTATTATTCTTGATGAATCAGGAGCAGAAAAACTACTTGGGTATGGACACATGATCGCAAAATTTGCGGGAGAAAAACAGTATATTCAAACAGCGTTTATGTCAGATGACTATATTGACACAATCTTGGGTAGTGTTCAAGATTCTGTGTCAGCATCAGATAAATCCTAAGATTTTATAAATGCTTATTTTCTTCAAAACACTCTCACACCATCTCTCAATACTATCATCATCAACATCCCCTTTTTTATGCTCTTTTTGCTCAAAAGAAAGGGCATAGTTTTCAGCGACATAGTTAGTTAAACCTTCGTATGATAGATCCTTTTCGATGTAATATTCAATTATCCCTTGCATATCGTTTTCAGTGTACAGCACAGTATCT
>JAVETX010000026.1:0-35030 GCA_034005845.1 Sulfurimonas sp.
AACTGGCCAAATGATCAATGCGCGCGGTGGCTAAGTGTTGATGCGCAGGGTGGCCAAGTGCTAATGCGTGGGGTGGCCAAATGGAATGCGCGCGTACAACGAGATCTTAAATATCTTTGAAAAGATTTTAAATAGAGCTATTACTCAAGAAGATGTTGAAAAAAACAAACTCGAATATATCAACAACATCCAAGAGGATATGGAAGAGTCTGAAGTGATCCGATCCCTTTTAGAAACGGCATATATCAATGATGAGAATGTAAAGCTTCTCAATATCTACAAAGGTCTTTGTATCAACACCTCGGCTAAAGTGATCAAATATCGAGATGATTCGATCTATGTGAAACTTGAGCAGCTTCAGGGTACTGTGATGAAAGAGGAGAAAGAGACAGTGCTTCAATCTCCACTCTTTTTTAAAGATATTCGCGCGAGTGTGAAGCATGTGAGTTTGGAAAAGAATGTGGCGATCTTAGATGAGTTCAAATTTTTAGACACCAATGCAAATGCTAGAAAATATTCACGTGTTACCTTTGATAAGAAAACCTTTGTTGTCCTCTCTCACAAAAATGCTACGCTCAATGGGGAGATACTCGATATCTCTGTGACATCCATTGCTATAGCTTCTAAATATGCCAAGGTGTTTGATCTTATTCACGATCAAGTGGTAAAACTCACTTTTGTGCTTCCAAACCCTGCAAATGCAGAGGGATTTACAAAAATGAATATTCAAGCTAAGGTGGTTTTTTCTGTATGTGATGAAAGCAAAAACTGTAAGATAGTGTGTGAGTTTATTCACGATGAGAGCGCAGAGGCGATCTTGATGGAGTATGTCTACAATAGACAAAAAGAGATCATCATCGAGCTTAAAAAACTTGCAAAAAGAAAGAAAATAGCCTAAAGTTTTTCTTCTTTTGTGAAATCTGTTATAATCCAAGAATCTAAGAGAAAAAGGTAGTTTATGTCAACTTTTAAAAATGTAAGTGTTACAAAAAAAGCGAATGTTTATTTTGATGGCAAAGTAACAAGTCGTACTTTAGAGTTTGAAGATGGTTCGATCAAGTCATTAGGGATCATGCTTCCAGGTGAGTATACATTCAATACAGCAGATGCTGAGATCATGGATATGTTTTCGGGTGAGTTTGAAGTGAAACTTCCAGGTAGTGATACGTTTGAGGCGATGAGCGCACCGTGTAGTTTTAATGTAGGAGCTAACACATCCTTTGATGTTATAGCTAAGAGTGTAGTAGATTACTGCTGTTCGTATATTAAATAAGTGTTTTAGCTATAACATTAGTTATAGCTAAAGAAATTGTGAAACCAAGCGATGAAGATTTGCTTCATCTAAAGCCCCAGAGATTCTGTGTACCTCTTTTGAGTCTTTAAATACCATAAGCGTAGGGATACTACGAATCCCAAACTTTCCTCCCAAATACTGCTCTTCTTCTGTATTTACTTTTGCAAAAAGCATTTGAAGTGGATACTCTTTTGCACATTTTTCAAAAACAGGTGCCATCATTTTACAAGGACCACACCAAGGAGCCCAAAAGTCAATGATGACTGGAAGGTCGCTATTAACCACTATCTCATCAAAATTAGTTTGCGTAAGTGTTATCACTTTATTTTCAAGCAGAGAGTTTTTACATCTGCCGCAGTTGGCTTTTTTATAACTCTCTTTTTTGGGAATATTGTTAACACTTAAGCAGTGAGGACAAACGATACGCATCTTGATTAAAGGTTATTGAAATGACTTGATTGTTTCAGCCATTCCAAAATCTGGATGATCTTTTGAGTTTAGCACATCTTGTGCGAGCTCTTTGGTGTCATTATTCACAATAATAGGAGCCAAGAAGTTAACACAAGAATCCTCTAGAGGCTTTTTGATAACAACAATGTTATAAACACTTATATTTGACTTTTCATTGATATCAAGAAGTGTTTCTACGCTCTTTGATACATCAAAGGAGTATTCTCTAAGAGTATATGGATTTACGATTGTAAATGATATATCTTTATTGTTTGCATCTCTCATCGTTGCAAACATCTCATCGATCTCTACAATTTCAACCTCTTGTATATTCTCAAAACCTAAGATACTTTTTTTGACTGTGAACTTCATGACTTTTCCTTTTAAATAGAATTTTCTTCTATGAGCATTAATTTTGCCACAATAAAAAGTAAACTATCCTTAATGTTATTTATGTTTTTATATTGACCGATCGCAAGTCCATAAAGCCCTTGTGTTTCTATCAAGCTTATCCCATCTTCTAAGCTTAAAAATTTCAATCGTGATTCATCGATGAGTCTGGCATCTTTTACCTCTTTAAAGAGAAAAGATATCTTGATCCAATCGTAATCGCGCGCCTTATCTTGAACGTGAAAGTTAAGCTCTATATCTTTTGGGCTTGGGATGTGAACAGAGACAAGCTCTGCTCCCCTAAAAGAATCAAAGCGTTCTAGGGTACTCTTTATTGACATCCCACACATTCCATCGATCTATCCTCTACATCACTTGCCATCTCTGGAGATTGTGAACGCAGATAGTAGGTAGATTTCAGACCTAGTTTCCATGCGAGCATATAGATATCATTGAGATACTTTCCGCTTGCTTTATCAAGTGTTACAAAGATATTGAGACTTTGTCCTTGATCGATCCATTTTTGACGAATTGCAGCAGCTTTGATAAGCACTCTTTGGTCAAGATCATACGCAGGTGTATAGTAGCTCCATGTCTCAGGAGAGAGATTAGGAACAACCACAGGGATAAGTCCTGAGAGATTTTCCTCAAACCATTTGCGCTTAAACACAGGTTCGATCGCTTGGGTTGTTCCTGTAAGAATAGAGATAGAGCTTGTTGGTGCAACAGCCATGAGATAACCATTTCTCATCCCTTGTTTTTTCACTTTTGCTCTGAGTTCATCCCACTCGTATTTTGAAGCAAATAATCCCCCGCGATCCACAAGGTTGATAACCTCTGCATTTGCATGGTCATGTGGCATGATTCCCCTGCTCCATTTAGAACCTTCAAACTCTGGATAGACACCTTTTTCTAAAGCGATATCACTCGAAGAGTTGATTGCGTTATAGCTCACAGCCTCCATGATCTCATCGATCGTATCGAAGTGTTCTTGACTTCCCCATGCGATAGCTTTTTTCGCTAACATCTCTGCTTCACCCATAACACCAAGACCGATAGAACGGCTTCTCATATTTGTGCGTTTTACTTTCTCTACTGGATAGAAGTTAAGATCAATCACGTTATCAAGAGCGCGAATAGCTGTTGGTACGATTCTGTCTATGTCCTCTTTTGTATTAATGCGTGAGAGGTTAATTGATGCGAGGTTACAAACAGCCGTTGCACCATCCACTTTTTCTTTCTCTACTACATAGATCTGACGTCCATCAAGGGAGTCAAGTGCAGTTACTTTCTTCGCTGGTTTTGTGAGTCCGCTATCGACTGTTATAAGCTCCTCTTCTTCATAACTAACACTCTCACCGTTTTCAAAAATAAACTTGATCTTGTAGTGATTCGGTTCGGTATTTTGAAAGATCTCTGTACATAAGTTCGAGCTTCTAATAACACCATAATGATCATTAGGGTTTGCTCTGTTAGCATTATCTTTAAAACAAAGGAATGGACTTCCTGTCTCAAAATAAGATGTGAGTATCTTTTTCCAAAGATTTTTTGCTTTTATCTTTTCTTTGACCAAAGATTCATTCTCTTCAAATTCAAGATATTTTTTATTGAACGCTTCTCCATGAAGTACAGCAAGCTCACCACAATCATAAGGATCAAAAAGGGTCCAGATACCATCCTCTTGAACTCTTTGCATAAAAAGGTCATTGAGCCAAAGAGCAGGGAAAAGATCGTGTGCACGACGACGCTCTTCCCCTGAGTTTTTCTTAAGATCTAAGAAGTCGTTGATATCGATATGCCAAGGTTCGAGATAAACAGCTATCGCACCCTTACGTGTTCCTAGTTGATCTACTGCGATCGCAATATCGTTGGTGATCTTGAGAAAAGGAACCGTTCCACCTGCAGCGTTTTTGTGTCCATCGATATAAGAGCCCATAGAGCGAACTTGTGTCCAATCCCAGCCGATACCTCCACCAAACTTAGAAAGCATCGCCATCTCTCTGTATGCGTCGAATATCCCCTCGATATTATCAGGAGTCGAACCAATATAACATGAGCTAAGTTGGTGGCGTGTTGTTCTTGCGTTTGAGAGGGTTGGTGTTGCTAACATAACCTCAAACTGAGAGATCATATCATAAAACTTGATCGCCCACTCTTCACGATTCTCTTCACGTTGTGCTAAAAACATCGCGATAGCCATAAACATATGTTGTGGCAACTCTATAGGGTTAGAGTTTCTATCTTTGATAAGGTATCTATCATAGAGTGTTTTCACCCCAAGATAATTAAAGAGCATATCGCGTTCTGGTTTGATATGTTTTTCGAGTAGATCCAAATCATACATATCACGTAAGCCATAAAGAATACGACCCTCAGCTTCCCCTTTGATGAAATACTTTTCAAGTGAATCATAACCTGAAAAGCCATTGACTTGATGATATAAGTTGAACAAGAATAATCTCGCCGCAACGAATGTCCAGTTAGGAGCATCTATATCGATCTTATCTACTGCTGTTTTAATAAGTGTTTGCTGGATCTCTTTGGATGTAATGCCATCACGAAAGTGAATTTGAGCATCTACCTCTAACTCACTTTGAGAGACGTTATCCAAACCTTTGACAGCATCACGTGTATACTTTTGGATCTTTGTAATATCTAGGGGCTCTGTACGCCCATTTCTTTTTATAACTGTTATCATTTTTGAGTCCTATTTGTTAAATACTCTATCAAATATCTTGTCTACATTTTTTGTATAGTAGTCAAAATTAAAACACTCTCTGATCTGTTCTTCGCTGAGTGAGTTTCTTAACTCCTCATCTGCTAAGAGGTGATTGAGGTAGAGTGATTCCCCTTTTTCGTTTGTGGTTGGCTTGCCTTTTTGAATCTCTTCCCACACTTTCATAGCATTACGCTGTACGATCTTGTATGCATCTTCACGACTCACACCCTTGAGTGGTAGTTCTAATAACACACGTTGAGAAAACACCAAACCACCTGTTAGGTTCAAGTTTCGCATCATATTTTCTGGATAGACAGTGAGTTTAGAGATAACACTATTCATTCTATGGAGCATAAAGTCGGTGGTGATAAATGCGTCTGGTAACCAAAATCTCTCAGTAGATGAGTGGGAAATATCACGTTCGTGCCAGAGTGCTACGTTTTCCATAGCAGGCATTGCATAAGCGCGAATCATACGTGCAAGACCTGTGATGTTTTCTGTAAGGATAGGATTACGTTTATGTGGCATTGCCGAGCTTCCCTTTTGCCCCGCTGCAAAATACTCTTCTGCTTCATATACCTCTGTTCTTTGTAAGTGTCTTACTTGTACAGCAAACTTTTCAACAGAAGAAGCTAAAAGTGCGAGAGTCGTTGCAAGTCTTGCGTATCTATCACGGTGAATAACTTGGTTAGAACACGGTTCAGGTTTGAGCCCTAACTCTGCCATTGCATACTCTTCAAGTTCAAGCGGTGCGTGAGCAAAGTTCCCCATCGCTCCAGAGATTTGCCCTACTGAGATCACTTCCATAGTCTCTTCGAGGTTTTTGAGGTGGCGCGCTACTTCATCGTACCAAACAGCAAGTGTCAAACCAAAAGTGATCGGCTCACCGTGAATACCGTGGCTTCTTCCAACCATAAGAGTATACTTGTGTTCTTCGGCTCTTGTTTTGATAGACTCCATAAGCATCTTTACATCTTCTATAATGATCTTGAGTGAATCTCTCATCTGAAGTGCTACACCAGTATCTACTGCATCTGAAGATGTCATACCATAATGGAACCAACGTGATTCTTCTCCAAGTGATTCTGAAACAGATGTATTAAATGCTATAAGATCGTGTTTTGTTACCGCTTCGATCTCTTCGATTCTCTCTACTGAAAACGTAGCATTCTCTACGATCTTTTTGCAATCTTCATCAGGGATGAGCCCTAGTTTGTTCCAAGCTTTTACAGCTGCTTTTTCTACTTCTAGCCACGCTGCATATCTTGCATGTTGTGTCCAGTTCTTACTCATCTCTTCACGAGCATATCTTTCTACCATTCACCTATCCTTATCCAAATATTTTTGATTTTTTGTGTTAAAATTCGCACTCATATAAAGTCTTTTATTTTACAAAAAATAGACTTGAAAAAGGATTAAGACTTTGCCATTTGTATTAAAAAAAATGATAGCCCCACAAAGACAAAAAGCGTTCTTGTTTTTGATGCGTGAACTTGGGCTCACACAAAAAGAATCCCAACGACTTATTTCAAAAGGAAGAGTCCTCGTAGATGGTGAAGTGATGTCAAAAACCTCTGGTGAACTTGAGGGTGCATTTGAACTTATTGATTTTGAACCAATCTCTAGAGGCCTTCTGCCATGTATGGTACATGATCGTTTTGTAGTCTTTGACAAGCCAAGTGGAGTGCTTATCCATCCGCAAAATAGAAATACAGAGTACTCACTTATAGACGAGCTTAAAGCTCAGTTTGGTCGTGATGCTAATATAGCACACCGTATCGATCAAGAAACGAGTGGACTTGTACTTTGTGCAAGAGACAAAGAGAGTGAGCGAGATATCAAGATGATGTTTCAAGAGCGTGATATGAAAAAGAAGTATCTTGCACTTGTGCATGGTGAACTCAAAGATGCACTAACTATTGAAGCCCCACTTTTGAGAAAAGAGGATGAGAGTGCGATTGTTAGAATGGTAGTAAAAGTCGATCCAAAAGGTAAAGCTTCAAAAACTGATATTCGCCCTTTAAAATATTTTTCTGATTCCAACACCACTCTTGTAGAGTGCTCCCCTTTGACTGGAAGACAGCATCAGATTCGCGTGCATTTGTTTCACGTGAAACATCCCATCGTTGGTGATCCTATCTATGGTCAAACTCCAGAGAACATTATTCGCTTCTTAGATAAAGAGCTTAGTGTTGATGAAAGAAAACAACTTAGTGGTGCTTCTCGACTTTTACTCCATGCAAATGAATTAGAGTTCGAACTCTATGGTGAGATATATAAGGTAAAAAGTGAGCTAGATTTTGAAGCTCTTTGTCTTTCTCAGCTTTGAAATGTTTCATGTGAAACATTGAGTTGCAAGATACAAAACTCGCACTCAAAGTGAGTAACTGACAAAATTGTGAATAACTTATCTCATTCTTCATATTCATTCACAATGTGATATTTCAATACGCACAAGAGTTGTACTAAAGCCCCTATTTTAGGGAGTGTAGAGAAATAAAAATTTTGTGAATTTCAGGATATATTTATATAAAATAAATATTAAATCAAGAAAGAATTTTGCAATTTATGAAAAGGAATAGAAGTTTTATTCACATGTTGAAACACTGTGTGAATAGTACACATTTTTACTAAATATTCAATTTTTTTTCTACTGTTAGGGAATTTTAAGATTGGAAAATAAGTTTTTGTGGATTATATTTCTATAAGAAAAGTAAGGTATTATTACAAGGGTAAACGACCTCCCTGGTGTGTTGGTCGTTTACTCTTTTAGACTTCGTTATATCTTTTTATGATTTTTTTCACACGATTTTTTAGTTTACGCAACGCTTCTGTGCTTGATGCACCATCTGCTGTCAAGTTTTCAAAACCGTCATCAAACTGCGCTTTTGCAATCCAACCAATTTTTTTATGATACTTTATCCCTACAAAGCGTATATCACCAAAGTGACCTTTACACATTTTATAGATCTCTTTGATTCTTTGATTATCTGTTTTTTGTGACATTTTTGCTCCTTTATAATATGAGGTACATTATAACAGCTATAAGTTTGTATTTACTTGAGTGGGATGTAGGGAGATTGAGTACGGACTGAAGTCCGTGTTACAGATTCGTAAAACAGGCTTTAGCCTGTAAAGAAAACTTATAAAACAGGGCTATTTTTTTGTATCATCTTTTGTAGCGACTTTCATAAATCCGACAAAACCAACGATAAACACTAAAACTAAAAACACGAATTGAAAAATTTCTACTCCACCCATTATATTTCCTTTTGTTTGGATTCTTGTTCTTTGAGCTGACCACATGCAGCAGAGATGTCGATCCCTTTTGAATCACGAATAGTACAAAGCAAACCGTGTTTTACAAGATACTCTTGAAACGCGACCATATCTTCACGTGTAGGACGATCATAATCACTTCCTGGATAGGGATTAAAGTAGATCAGATTCACTTTTGCCTTGATGCCGCTGAGAAGCTTTACAAGTTTTTTTGCCGAGGCGATATCGTCATTTTTGTTTTTAATCACCAAATATTCAAACATCACTCTTTTTCGCGTATCGATTGGAAAGCGTTTGACCGCATCGATGATCGACTGGATATTGTGCGCTTTATTCATCGGGATCAGTTCTGTACGTAGTTCATCATCCACTGCATGCAGTGAGATAGCGATATGTACACCAAGATCCATCTCACCAAGCTTGTCTATCTTTGAGCTCAGACCACTTGTGGAGACCGTTTGGCGTTTTCCTGAGATACACAGTCCATCGTCTTCTTGAAAGATCTCTATCGCTTTAGCAAGGTTATCAAGGTTATCAAGCGGTTCCCCCATCCCCATATAGACAATATTGAGCATTCTGTTGTGTTTGTGCTCATTATCACGCTTGAGTGCTACAACCTGCCCTACGATCTCCCCAGCACTGAGATCGCGCGTAAAACCACCCTTTGCTGTGAGACAAAAAGAACACCCTACCTTACATCCCACCTGTGTTGAGACACAGATAGTATATTTTGCTTCTTGGGTGATTTGCCCTGCTTCGTCGTATTGGGTTTCTTTCATCTTGAGCCATACCGCTTCGATTGTTTTGCCATCTTGGAGCTCTAGGAGATATTTGATCGTGCCATCGCTTGAGATCTCTTTTTTGATGATGTGAAGTGGACTTACTAGATATTTTTCTTCAAGCTCCTCTTTGAGTGCCTTTGGGATGTTTTTCATCGCTTCATAATTCTCGGCATAATGGTGATAGAGCCAGCCATAGATCTGCTTTGCACGAAAACTAGGTTTGACGATGCTTTGAAGCTCTTTGAGGGTAAAGTCTAGGAGTGAGGGTTTGAGACTCATTTTTTTGTTAGCTCCTCTATGCGCGATTTTACATGAGCGCTCAGAAGCTCTTTAGCTCTCTCGTGGTTTGCTAGAAAATCTTGGTGCGCATTGGCATCGGTGTAGTTTGTGATACAAAACACTCCACCAGCAGGAATATCAAACTCTTGGGCGATACGTAGCACAGAGAAGAACTCCATATTCTCTAGCCCTACTCCAAAGTTTAAAAACTTGTTTGTAAGTTCTTTGGATGTAGAGATATAGTTTGAGGAGTTGACGATAATATCTTTTGTATTCGTTGTATTTGTGCTAATGACATTATCGAGTGGTGTATATGCTTTTTGTTCTAAAAAAGCGAGTTCTATATTAGAAGCTGTTTTTGACTCTACGATATCAAAGATCCCAAGATCTCCATAACTTCCTGCACTTCCCACAAAGAGTAAAAATTCAGGTTTGTCAAAAAGACATAAACGTGTGAGATTCATAGCCATCTCTACAAGCCCTACTCCCATCGGAGTTGCAAAATCAAAAGTTTCGTTATTTCCTGCGCAAATGATCATCTAGAGTCTTACTGGGATGTTGTTATCGTGAAGATAATGTTTGAGATCCATAATATCGATCTCTTTGTAGTGAAAGATACTCGCAGCTAATGCCGCATCAGCACCGTGAAGAAATGCCTCTTTGATATGCTCCATTGTTCCTGCTCCACCACTAGCGATCACAGGAACATTGACCGCACGGCTGATCTGTTCAGTGATATTGAGCTCAAAACCGGCTTTGGTTCCATCTGCATCCATCGATGTAAGCAAGATCTCTCCACTTCCACGATCAACGACCTCTTTTGCCCACTCTACGGCATCAAGCCCAGTATCCACGCGACCACCGTTTAAAAACACATGGTATTTATCACCCGCTTTTTTCACATCGATCGCTGTGACGATACACTGGCTTCCAAAACGTTTTGCACCCTCATCGATGAGCTCTGGGCGTTTAATAGCCGCAGAGTTGACACTCACTTTGTCACATCCGACGTTGAGGAGTTTATAGATATCTTCGAGCTTTCTAATCCCACCACCGACGGTCAGAGGGATAAAGATCTCGCGTGCTACTTCGGCTACGATATCAACAATAGTATCGCGATTATCAGAAGAAGCTGTGATGTCTAAAAAGGTAATTTCATCTGCACCCTCTTCGTTGTAGCGACGCGCTACTTCGACAGGATCGCCCGCATCTTTGAGCCCTACAAAGTTCACACCCTTGACTACTCTGCCATCTTTTACATCCAAACATGGGATAATTCTTTTAGCAAAATAGTTCATTTGGGGGGTTTCCTTTTTGGTTTTGTATTTCAGTACGGACTAAAGTCCGTGTTACGGTTTTGTAACACAGGCTTTAGCCTGTAAGATCACTTGCAACTTTTTTGATACGGACTAAAGTCCGTGTTACGGTTGTGCGATTATATCGTGCTTTGACTTATTAAAAGTTTTACTCGAAGATGTTTACGTTGTATTTTTCTACTAAACCATCAGGGCTAAGACACTCACGCTCAAAAAACTCTACGATATAAGGCATCTGACAATGTTTTTCAAAAATCTCTACACTTTCCCAGATCTCATTGAATAGTATTCCATAATGCTCCCCTGGTGCAAAAGGATTTTCTATCTTGCGCATCACTTTGTATTGAATACATCCCTCTTCCTTGTGTGTAGGCTCTTCTAGGGCTTGCAGGACAGAAAAAAGCTCCTCTTCTTTGCCCTCTTTTGCTTTAAATTCGGCTGTGCAATAGATCATTGTTATCTCCCTTTCTTATCTTATAAGTAAGATGTGATTATACTTGCAAAACTAAAAACTAGGATTAAAAATGTTTTCACAAGGCTTTCTTGGCACTGCTGCCCCGTTTTATATGGATATTGTTACGCTCTATTTCGCCCTCCTCCCTTTTTTGCTGATTGTCGGTATTATGATGGCTGTACGAAAAAAGTTTGAACTGCATTATAAGATGCAACTGAGTACTTTTTTACTGACTTTGGTGATGGTAGTTGTATTTGAAGTTGGTGTGCGCTTTTCAGATGGCTATAGTGTTTTCATGCAAAGTGCAAACATCAATGAAACTTTTATGTGGATCTTCTTGCTTGTTCATATATTGATCGCTTTGGTGAGTGTTGTGGTGTGGTCTATTTTGGTCTATAGTGCCATCAAAGAGTTCAAGCTTGGCGCACCCCCTTTTGTGAAGTCTCATAAAAAGCTTGGGATGTGGGTCTATGCAGGGATGAGTATCACCTCTTTTATGGGTGTGTTGATCTACTACTTTCTTTTTATCTATTAATAGCTTGCGGGCTGAAGCCCGTGTTACATCCCAAGCTTGTTATACAGGCTTTAGGCTGTAAAAAAAGCTTGATAAAAATCATAATAAATCATTGATATTGTTATGTTTTCGTAACCTAAAGAGAGTATTGTTTCAGTAAAAAAGGAAGCAATACTATGCCTCGTATCTTCAGAATCTCAAAAACCAAATTTGCATTTACAGCCCTTGCTTTTTTGCTTATGGGGAGCTTGCTTGTTGCACTCTCTCCTGATGTAATAAGTACAGATAAATCCTCAGCTTGCCCAGCACCAACAAAACTCATTAGCGAAGATTTTGAGGGCAAGGCGGTATGTCAGATCTCAGGGATTGTGAGTCAAGATCTTACTCTTACAAATGATAAGTTTTGGGCACTTAGTGGCGAGGTACATATTGGGATAGATAGAACCAAAAAAACAGAGCTAACAATCCAAGAGGGAACGACCCTTTTTGGAAAAACGGAGCAAGATTTTTTGGTCATTAATAGAGGCTCAAAGATTCTTGCGCAAGGGACAAAAGAGCAGCCAATAGTGTTCACTTCACGCAATGATGCGGCAGGGCTTGTTGCCAAAGCTGGCGAGTGGGGTGGTATTGTGATCGCTGGAGAGGCGGGTATTAACGCTGATGGTGGAGAGAATAGTTTTGAATTTTCAACAACTCCGATCTATTATGGTGGGAGTGATGATGAGGATAGCTCAGGAGTGTTGCGCTATGTGCTTGTCAAATATGCAGGGCATATTGTCTACACTGCAAAAGAGCTCAATGGGATCAGTTTTGGAGGTGTGGGGCGTGGCACTGAGATAGATTATGTCGAAGTGTATAAGGGCAAAGATGATGGGATTGAGCTGTGGGGTGGTACGGTGAATCTCAAGCATATCGTGCTCATTGACAACGGGGATGATAACCTCGATATTGATGAAGGATATCGAGGAAATATTCAATATCTCTACTCTTCTCAGGATGTAGAAGATGCGTTTTATGCGCGCGCTCTAGAGGGTGACAATAATGCTGATGATCCACTTGCATCTCCACGCACAGCACCGATTATCAGCAACTTTACCTTTATTGGTGGTGGGTATGCTTCTGAGGGTGTGGTGCTCAAAAAAGGTGGAGGAGCTACACTTTTAAACGGGGTGATACAAGGGTTTGAACAAACCTGTCTTGGTTTAGAAGATGAGAGCACACTAGCAAATAAAGCGATCCAGATCGATGCAGTGACACTCTTGGGATGTGAAAAGAATCATGCGGGTAAAAGACTCGATCAAGAGAAGGTAGATGCACTCTTTGCACAAAGTTCTGCAAGCTATGTGAGTCCAAAAAGTTATGGTTCTTTTTTTGAAGAGACAAACTACCGTGGAGCGTATGAAGAGGCTAATGATTGGCGAGCAGGGTGGAGTAAGCTTTATTGATAGGATAGATTTTATAGCATGGACTAAACTACGTGTTACGAGAGCTTGCTACATCCCAAGATCGTAACACAGGCTTTAGCCTGTACGAGTAAAAATGAATTTTTATATCAACTTACCTTATTATAAGAAATAATAGTATAAACTCACGACTATGAATAAAAATAGCGTAGTGGCTAAAAAGAAATTTGGTCAAAACTTTCTCAAAGATGAGTCTGTTTTGCGCAAAATCATCGAAGCGATGCCCAAAAATGATAATAAGATCGTCGAAATTGGGCCTGGCTTAGGTGATTTAACTAAATATTTAGTTGATGTCAAAAGTGTAGAAGCTTTTGAGGTAGATACCGATTTATGTAAACTGTTACAAAATACTTTTGAAAAAGAGATTGCCACCAAGCGCCTGCATATAAATTGTGGGGATGTACTGAACGCTTGGCAGAGTAGCCTTGTAGATGAAGCGTACGATTTAGTGGCGAACTTGCCATATTATATCGCTACGAACATAATCTTAAAAGCACTCGCAGATCCAAAATGCAAAAATATTCTTGTAATGGTACAGCTAGAAGTGGCAGAAAAATTCTGTGCGGATGCTGGAGACAAAGTTTTTGGATCTTTGGGTGTTATCACTCAAAGTGTGGGAGAGGCACATATCGTGACCGTTGTTCCCCCAAGTGCTTTTGAACCTGCTCCAAAGATTGATTCTGCAGTGTTTTTGATACAAAAGCACGCTGATAGAAGTGATGAGGGTTTTGAGGGTATGCTTCGAGTTGCATTTAAGCAACCTCGCAAAACACTTATGAAAAATCTGTCATGCGTGTATGAGAAAACACAGCTTCAAGAGGCTTTCGCCGCGCTAGACCTTGCATTAACGATTCGTCCTCATCAAGTGGGTACCGCTGACTATCACCAACTCTATACGAAAATACAAAGGAGTTTGGATGGCAGAAGAGACACAAGGGAACAATAGCCCTCAAGTAGATCAAAAACCAGAACAAAAACGATACAACAAACCGCGTTCAGGAAGTAGAAATCCTCAAAACAGAAATAAAGAGGGTGTAGCACCAAAACAGGGTGCAAAACCAGCTGCAAATAATAATAGAAATCCTCAAAATAAAAGCAAAGGGACTCGTAATCGCCGCCATCAAGCAGCACCAATAGATGAGAACCTCAAAGCTTTTGTTGTCAAAAATCAAGAAGCACACAAACAAAGACTCAATCCACATTTTAAGCTTGATCTTAATTCCAATGCAAAGATCCGTATCACGCCACTTGGTGGACTCGGTGAAATTGGTGGAAATATCGCAGTATTTGAAACAGAAAAAGAGGCGATTTTAATCGATGTGGGGATGAGTTTTCCAGATGAAGATATGCATGGTGTAGATATCTTGATCCCTGACTTTTCTTACCTACGTGAGATCAAAGACAAGATCGTGGGTGTTATTATTACTCACGCTCACGAGGATCACATCGGTGCGATGCCATACCTTTATAAAGAGATGCAGTTTCCAATCTATGGAACACCGCTTCCACTTGCAATGATCGGCAATAAATTTGATGAGCACCATATTAAAGAGCATAGACGCTTCTTTAATCCAGTAGAGAAAAGACAGATCTATAAAATCGGAAACGACTTTGAGATCGAGTGGATGCATATGACACACTCTATTATCGATTCTTCTTCTCTTGCGATCACAACTGCTGCGGGAACAGTGATCCATACGGGTGACTTTAAGATCGATCATACTCCAGTAGATGGCTACACTGCAGATCTTCACAGACTTGCGCATTATGGGGATAAAGGTGTTTTATGTTTGCTCAGTGACTCGACAAACTCTTATAATACACTTCCAACTCCATCAGAGCTTACAGTTGGACCAGCACTTGATCGTGCCTTTGCAAAAGCAGAAGGGCGTGTGATCCTCTCTACATTTAGTTCAAATGTACACCGTTTGCAACAAGCGATCCAATATGGTATCAAATACGGACGTAAAGTGTGTGTGATCGGGCGTTCTATGGAGAGAAACCTTGAGGTAACACTTCAGTACGATTATCTAAGATTCCCAAAAAATATTTTTGTGGATACTGAAGAGATCGCGCATATGAACGATAAAGATGTCCTCATCGTAACAACAGGATCACAAGGGGAGCCTAGTTCTGCGCTCTTTAGAATGGCAATCGGTGAGCATAGACATGTCAAGATCAAGCCAACTGACTCGATCGTACTTTCATCTCGTGCAATTCCAGGGAATGAGGGAAGTATCTCTAATATGCTCAACTTTCTCCAAAGAGCAGGGGCAAAAGTTGTAACAGACAAAGAGATCCACGTATCAGGTCACGCTTCTATGGAGGAGCAAAAACTGATGCTTCGCCTTGTAAATCCAAAGTTCTTCTTGCCTGTGCATGGGGAATATAACCATGTTATGAAGCACAAAGAAACAGCGATCATGTGTGGTGTTCCTGAGAGAAATATTTTACTCATGACAGATGGTGAGCAGATCGAAGTCGCACCAAAATATATGAGAAAAGTCAAAACTGTAAAAACAGGGAAAACGTATATCGACAACCAAAACAACCATCAGATCGAAGATGACATCGTTTTAGATCGTCAAAAACTTGCATCTGAGGGTATCGTGATGCTTGTTGCTCAGATAGATGGACAAAGTTCAAAAATGGTTGCAAAACCACGTGTTACGACATTTGGTATCGTAGCAGACAAGCAAGATAAGTTTTTTGCTAAAGAGATGGAAGATGTATTAGAGCACTTCTTGGTCAACATGAAAGAGGGACTCATTGACAACCCTAGAGCCCTAGAGAATGACTTACGCCAGATCGTTCGTAAACACATCTACCGTAAGATGAAAAAATATCCACTTATCGTTCCACACGTATTTATCTCCTAAGAGTAATTTTGTGGACCAAAGTCCACGCTACATCCGAAGAATACAGGCTTAGGCCTGTAAGGGTGAATAACAAACTTTCAAAACCTATCTTTTTCTCAGCATTTTAGTGTTACCCTATCATCAACAAAACTTTTGAGGTAGATACAGTGAGCAAAGAAAAAGAAGATACGATATTTGAAGAAGCGGTAAAGTCTATGATGCTTCACGTAGGGGAAGATCCTGAGCGTGAAGGGCTTTTGGAAACTCCTAAGCGTGTGAGAAAAGCGTATGAGTTTATTTTTGGCGGCTACAAAGAAAACCCTAAAGAGATCCTCGAAAAAGCACTTTTTACAAGCTCTAATGATGAGATGGTACTTATTAAAGATATCGAGTTTTACTCTACATGTGAGCACCACCTTTTACCGATTATCGGGCGTGTTCATGTTGCTTACATCCCAGATGGCAAGGTAGTAGGGCTCTCAAAGATCCCACGTGTGGTCAATGTGTTTGCACGCCGTATGCAGATCCAAGAGCAGCTCACAGAACAGATCGCAGATGCTATTATGGACGCGATCGAGCCTAAGGGTGTTGCAGTTGTGGTTGCAGCGCGTCATATGTGTATGGAGATGCGTGGGGTTGAAAAGATCAACTCTACGACTACATCCTCAGCACTTCGTGGACTCTTTAAGCGTGATGAAAAAACACGTGCAGAGTTCTTCTCACTTATCAATTCACCTACTGGAACGAGATACTAAAAACAGATGCCTTTTTCATCCCTCAAAGAGAAGATATCTTCCAAAAACCACTCGACCCATTTTGGTGAGATCATCAAGATCAACGCTACTGTGATCATCGCTCGCGGTCTGAATGTGAGCATCAGTGATATGGTACGCGTTATCTCAAACACTACATCCCAAGAGACGATTGGGATGGTTACAGAGATCGATGGAAACACATTTTTTATTACCCCTTTTAGCTTTGTAGAGGGTTTTCGCTCAGGCGATAGAGTTTTTCTCGATCAAACAGGGATGACGATCCCTGTGAGCTCCTCTCTGTTAGGGCGTGTGGTCGATCCTTTTATGAATCCGATCGATGGCAAAGGTCCTATCGGACAAGCAAAACTCTCCCCCATTATCAAAGCCCCAATCGCAGCGATGAAGCGTGGTATGATCGATGAAGTCTTTAGTGTGGGTGTGAAGAGTATTGATGGACTTCTTACTTGTGGAAAAGGGCAAAAGCTCGGGATCTTTGCAGGGAGTGGGGTTGGAAAATCAACACTTATGGGGATGATCGTTCGCGGTGCGGATGCTCCCATCAAAGTGGTCGCTCTTATAGGGGAGCGTGGACGTGAGGTTCCTGAGTTTATTGAAAAAAACTTGGGCGGGAACCTAGAAAATACAGTGATTATCGTTGCAACGAGTGATGATTCTCCCCTGATGCGTAAATATGGTGCCTTCTCCGCGATGAGTGTCGCTGAGCACTTTAAAGACAAAGGGATGGATGTTCTTTTTATTATGGACTCAGTGACCCGTTTTGCTATGGCACAGCGTGAAATTGGGCTCTCACTTGGTGAACCTCCTACATCCAAAGGCTATCCGCCATCTTCACTTACGCTTTTGCCACAGCTGATGGAACGTGCAGGAAAAGAGGAGGGCAAAGGGAGCATCACCGCTTTTTTTACCGTTTTGATCGAGGGAGATGATATGAGTGATCCGATCGCCGATCAATCGCGCTCTATTCTTGATGGACATATTGTGCTCTCTCGTGAACTCACCGACTTTGGGATCTACCCACCTGTGAATATTCTCAACTCCGCTTCAAGGGTGATGGGAGATATCATTACCCCAGAACATCTGCGAGCAGTGCTTAAATTTCGTCGGCTCTATACGATACTCAAAGAGAATGAAGTGCTGATTCGCATTGGTGCCTATACAAAAGGAACCGATCCTGAGCTTGATGAGGCGATGAATAAAAAAGAGGCGATGGAGAAGTTCTTATCTCAAGATGCCACAAAGCAGATTCCGTATCAAGAGACTTCTCAAGCCCTTATTGCACTGATGTTTTAATCTACGATAGAGGAATAGATCCAGCTATCTCGCGAGTTTCGAGCATCTTGTTCGTGGGTGATGGCGAGTTTTTTTTCTGAAAGTGTTTCATACTGCTTCATAAGCGCTCCAATCTCACTATCCATCCCAAAGATATCGATGTAGGAGTAGATAATATTTTGTGCATTATGGTACATCCGAACATCCAAAAGATGGAGGATCTTGGATTGAAAGCTCAGACGCAAAATATCTCCGATCTTTTCAAGGCGTGAGGGGAGGGTGAGAAGCTCTCCGAGAGCCTTTTTGATCTGTGCGATATTTGCTTGGAGGGCATACTCTTCACAGCGCGCTATAAGTTTTGCCCAATGTTGCTCGAGAAGCTTTGCGAGTTGGCTTGTATGAAGTGAGAAGTTTGTATCAAGGATCTCGTAGCATTTTGTAAAATCGTTCTGCTCATAGGCGTTTTGAAGCTCTCTCATCGCCATGCAATCTCTTTGGAGTCTTTGTACCTCTGTTTGCACTGATTGAACCCCTAGAAGCATCTCTATGATCTCTTCAGCTTTTTCGACCTGCCCCTTTTTGAGTAGATCTTTGCTTGTCTCTATTCTCTCATGCATACGCATTTGCAGGGCGAGATAATTTGGAAGCTTTTGTAAAGAGCGATGTTTTTGTGCGAGCTGGGTCGCTTGGAGAAAGTTGTGTGATTCACACGCTTTGAGAAAAGATAAAAAGAGGCTGTTTTCTTGGAGGATAAGCTTAATTATGTCGCGTTTTGAAGCTACGGTGATGAAGGGATGTAGCAACTCTTTTGCATCATTGACATTCCCAGCGAGGATACGTTTTTGTGCTTGTTGGAGTGTTTGGCGCCAAAGAGTTTCCATCTTTTGATAAGGGGGAAACTGCTGCAAGAGTGGATATTTTGTACACAAAGTATAAGCGAGTGGATATTTTTCCTCACGCGTGAGATCACAAAACCTCTCATAGTTTTCAAACGCTTTGATACAAAGCTTCACCTCCTCTTGGGTTTGCTTGATTCTAAGATAGGGCGCTAGATACTCTAAAGCTTCATGTTTATTATTTTTTTGAAATGCTGTAAGTGCGGAGGTAGAGGCTATTTTGTAGCGCTCCTCTAGTTGCTTGTAGTAGTGGCTTGTCTTTAAAAGTGGATTGTGCTCTACGAGCTTATAGGCGTCCTCAAGCGAATTATGAAGCATCGCAGAGTAGAGTGATGTTGTCCCTAGTATATCTACTTTGCTAAGAGTGCTGTCGCTTTGTGCGATATAGAGATCATCTCCAAGTAGGGCGATCCTCTCTATGGGAGCAGATGTCTCAATAAACTTTGCTTGAAGCACTTTTTTTTTCGCCACATCGATAAGAGTTATCTCATAGCCACCGCTATGAACGAGGAGATATTCACTCTCTTTGATAGGGAGAATTTGTGAGATCTGCTCTAAGGGGGTATGGATCGTGTGCGCTTTTGTCTGCTCTTTGAACGTATGAAGCGTGAGTATCCCATCCCCATCTCCACTGAGAAGCGTGTCCTCATCCAAAAAATGCAAAGCCTTGATTGCCTGATGGGTCGTTTGTAGCTTGATCTTGTTTGCTTTTGCAAAAAGATTCATAACAATGATCGCTCCATTTTGCGCCCCACATCCCAAGAGAGTATGAAAAGAGGCAAAACACTCTACAGCTCTTTTGGATCCACTCGCTTCAAAAGAGCAGAGTCTAGAGAGGAGTGCGCGCTCATAGATTCTGTATTGGAGTACACGACCATCTTGGGTGCCTACGAGCAGGTAATGTGAACTTGGATCAAAACGAAGTGTTTGGACATTTTGACGTGAGATCTTTTGGATCGGTGTTGCTGTTTTTGTCTCTAGGATGTAGATAAAACTAGGAGAGCTAAAAGCGATAAAGCGGGTATCAGGGCTAAAACAAAGGGATGAAGTTTGTGAATTGAGATGCTCGTGAGTGATGTGTGAGAGTATTTTTCTCTCTTGTGTATCATAAAGATATGCACCATGATAGCGTGTGCTAAAAGCTAAAATATTCTCATGGAGTGCTTCAAGATGAGAAACTCTAGAGTGGGTATCTAAGAATCTCTCAGTGCAAAGCATCTTTATTCCAGAGTATTTCTTGGAGTTGCCATTTTGTTGTATCTTTTGGGATAAAGATGAGTTGGATATGTTTGTAATCATTTGCATTACATCGCATTGCATCAAGGTTTTTTTCACATATGAGATCGAGCTCAGAGCGGTAGTTCTCCCCTATTTGTATATCAAAGGGGTGTTGGACCAAGTTACTTGTAATAGTGATGCTCTCAAGAGTGCTCTCTTGCTCTTTTTTGCTTTGGGTAGGAAAGAGGAGCATCACCTCTTCATCATAGTGTGTCACACGCATGATACTTTGCACATTGCCCGCATCAAAAGCAGAAAAAAGCTCAATATCATATCCCATAAGTTTGGGTGCTATGATATTTTCTAAAAAAGGGGTGGAGCTAGTGAGTGTACTGACACCTTTATCACTGAGTACAAGAGTATGGAGTGGTTTTGTTTTTTGCTTGGAGCATGATGTGAAAAAAAGAAGTATTGCGAGTAAAAGTATGGATGTTTTCATAAAGTGATTATAGAAGAATTAAATGGTAAAACGGCTGAAATAATAAGAAAAAAGAGGAGGATTTTGAGTCACAAAAGTGACTCAAAGAGAAATTAGCAAGATGGAACGTTTCCGCTATCGCTTGCATATTCGTGGAAAAAGTCAAAGTAATGCTCTAAGTAGCTATCTTTAACATCTGCATCACTTACATTTGGACAGATTTTTTTGATCTCATTTGCGAGCTCACCGTCTTCTTGAAGCATTTGCCACTCGTATTGAGTATGCTTTCCAGCCATTGCTGCACCTGTGATCCCACATGGGCTTTTTAATTTTTTAGTGAAAAGTTTTTGACCTTTTGCAACATCAGCAGTCGCTGTAGTAGCACCAAGTCCTAAAACTAATACTGCACCTAACGCTATTTTAGTAAGTTTGTTCATATGTATCTCCTTCAGATATTGCTTATTCTAACAAAGAAAAAATAAAAAGAATATTTATTATTTGACTAAATTGAAAATTTTTAACATAATCGTCATTCCGGACTTGATCCGGAATCTAGACTCTTAACTACGCACGACCTGGAAGCATTCCATGGATAGTCATTGGTTTGAGTGCGTATACTTTGAGTAACCACCAGATCCATCTCTCTTGTGTAGGGTCAAGTGGGAATGAAGGAGTTGGTTTTTTACTCCAGTCAAACTCTGCGAGCATAACCGTTCCGATACTTGTAATAAGTGGACATACTGTATATCCGCCGTACTGTGATGGAAGCTCTTTTTTCCCTTCCATAGTAGCGATAAGGTTGTCTACAAGTACTTTGTATTGTTTACGAACAGATCCACCAGTTTTCCCCATTGGAACAGCTGCAACGTCTCCAAGACACCATACGTTTGAGTATTTTACGTGTTGAAGAGTCTCTTTTTTCACAGGTACCCAACCTTTATCAGAACCAATTGCAGAGTTTCCTACTACATCCGGAGCTTTCATTGGAGGTGTAACATGGATAAAGTCGTATTTGAACTCAACTTTTTCACTTTTTGTTACCATCATGTACTCTTCAAGATCCTCATCATAAGCACCTTTTTCTTTCCAGTGGTGATTAAAAGTAGCAACTTTATTTTCTGTATCGATCTCTACGAGGTTGTGTGCATAGTTCCATTTGAAGTCTCTATCTTTGAACTGTTGTAAGATAGCCTCATGGTATTCAGGCACACCAAACATTGCTCCACCATTTGGATTGAAGATAAGTTCTACTTTATCTCTTACACCCGCTTTTGAAAGAAGGTCATGTGCTAGGTACATAATTTTCTTTGGTGCTCCACCACATTTGATAGGAGTATCTGGGTGTGTAAAGAGTGCTTGAAGTTTCCCCTCACCTGTGTGAGCTTTTGCTTGAGCAATAAGCTCTTGGATCCCTTTGTAAGTATCTGCTGCACCATCACGGAAGTAGATAGAGTAAACACCATCTTTTCCAACTTTTTGTTTTACGATAGCGTTATCCGCTCCACTTGAAGTGATCTCACCCTCAAGTCCTTTGATCGCACCGTAGTTTAGGTTAAGACCTGTAGCGATGATGAGTTGATCATAAGAGATCTCATCTTTGCCATCTACTGTTACTTTGTTGTTTTCTGGATCAAAAGCAGTTACGCTCCCTTTGATAAGAGTCACGCCTGATGGTAAAAACTCATCTCTATTGTAGATAATGTCTTCTTTTTCCCAAACGCCTGCTGCGATAAGTGTTTGACCAGGTTGGTAAGAAACAGATGTAGGATCTGGCTCAATCACTGTAATATCAGGGTTTGATAAAGTGTTGCTAAGGCGTGCTGCTGTACTCATACCAGCTAAACCACCACCAACGATCACGATCTTACCTTGTGCATCCGATGCACTTACAGTTGTAGCACCAACAGTAGCTCCTGCTAAAACTGAAGCTGCTAATGGTGACACACTCATATATTTTAAAGCATCACGACGAGACATGATCTCTGGATGTTTATCAACTTCATTTAGAATCTCTTCTAATATAGGGTTTTTACTCATTCTTCTTCCTTCATTTAAAAAATAAACTGTCCTGATTGTACAAGCTTAAGTCTTAAGAATTCTTTTATATAGCCATTTGAGAGGGTGAAATGTGTAAAAAAAGAGCATTTTGGTGTGTTATAAAGTGAATGAATTTTTATTATAAGTAAAATATTTTGAAGAATGTGCAAATGTGGTGCAACCAAAGAGCAAGAGTGCTCTTTAGTCTTTTTTTGATATTAATATCTATATCTGAAGTAAACGCGAAGGTCTGAAGCTGATTCGATTTGAGAACCTGCCATAGCATTACCCGTCATATTGTAAGCCATTCTCATGTCATCCATTGACATTGCTTGACCACCATCTCCAAAGAATCCATCAGAACCTGTATAGTCATAATCAATATACGTATAACGAACTTGCATCGAAAATACATTCTTGATAAGTGGTTGTGACCAATACGCTTCATACGCACTACCACGTGTATTTAGCTTTGATGCAGCCATTGTGTCTTCACCAAATGTAAATGCTTTCCAGTGCTCGCTTCCTTTGTTATATTCAAGTCCAAACTTTCCACCTGTTAAGTTCGGCATAACTGCTCCAATCCATATAGAATTACCTGTTTCAGAGTCAATACTTCCAAGCATTGTTTTTCCATTTTCTGGATTAGATTTAGAGATAGCATATGAAGCAAAAATAGTTGTCTCATCTAAAAAGTCAGAGATTCCATCACCAATTCCAGTTACTTTTGCTGAGATTGCTCCACCATCCATATCACCTCTGCTATCCATATACATCATTCCACCAGTGCTAGGATCTGCAGGATTATACATAGTATTTTGAACTAAGCCAGGAACATTAAATCCTCTATAGTATGTTGTTTGAACAGCATATTGACCATCATCATATGGTACAAAGATAAATCCAGCCATATCAACTGTATCTAAATTACCGTTATCCACATAATTTCCAGGAACATTAGAAGCTCCCATCATGCCACCCATACCACTTGGTGCTGCATAGTATGCGGCATTACTTGCCCACGCACTTGCATTAGAGAGCCCACGACCTAGACAAAGCTTAAAAAGCATCCCTGGAAGAACTTTATCAAGTTTAATTCCTGCACTTGCTCCATCAAACTCCATATTGATAACATGTCCAGATGGAGATTTTGGTTGTGCATCATCCTCTCTAAGGTTTGCAAGATAGCCATTTGTAGATGGACGGCGCCCTAAACTCACAGTAAATCCTACATCACCCACTTTTGGAGTCCAAAGCCAATATGCTTCACGAACACGGATTTTGTCATCGTTGAGAGTTTGATTTGAAACCCAGTCAAAAGTATCAAATCCAAAACCTGTGCCACGTTGGTTAAAGCTTGCACCATACGCTTTATGATATGCTAACTGCCCCTTAAATACCATTGTATCTGTTGGTGCATACCCCATATTTAGCCAAAGGCGGTTAGATAAAAGAGCGTCATTCCCATATTTTTGACCAGCTATATTCTCATACTGAATATGATCTACCGCTGTTCTAAAATCAACATCAAACTTAATGTTGTCATTTGCAGATTGTTCATTTACCTCTGATACCTTTTTCATAAGGTAATCGTTTTTCTTTTCAAGTGTTTCGAGTCTTTTCTCTAAATCAGCGTTTGCAAAGAGTGCTGTAGATAAAAAAGCGATACTTGAGAGTGCTATTAGTTTTTTCATTTCATTCCTTTTTTCCTTAAAATCGTAACAATATTATCACAAAAATTGAATGAATGCAAAAAAATAGAAAAAAAATGTGATATTAAAACCCCTACTTATAATAAGAGGGGTTTTAAATAATTAGTACTTATAGGTGACGAAGAAACGAAGGTTTTGTGCGGTAATATCTGCCTTTTCTACAGGTACCCAACCTGCACAATTGACATTTGGAGTGTAGTCATGTTGCGCGTACGTATAGCGGATCTGTGATGGAAGATATTTTACACCAAAGAGATCAAAGTTCCAATACGCTTCATACGCACTTCCGCGCACCGCTATCTTCGAGCCAATCGCTGTATCTTCTGCCCAAGTCATCGGTGTCCAGTATTTGGAACCGTAGTTATATTCAACACCTAGCTTTCCTTTGGATGTAATCATATCGGGAATGTTAGCACCTACCCAAAAGGAGTGACCTTTGGATGTAGAGCCTGCATCTGAGCCATTGAGAATATAGCCATCTTTTGCATCGTAGTAGCTATACGCTGCAGAAGCAAAGAGAGAAGTGTTTTCTAAAAATTCAGACGCTTCACTTAGCCCACTTACTTTATAAGAGAGAGCAAAAAGATCCGCTGTTCCTGCATCTACTGCAGTGTCACTAGTAGAAACATTTTCCCCTTTCGTATTAAAGATATGCGCCCATTGGTACATCACTTGATGTTTCCCATCATTATACGCATCCCCTGGCATAACAAAAAAGTCTACACTTCTATCTTCGCTATCAGTTGTCGCGTAAGGTCCCCATGGCATTGTACTAGGGTTGTTTGTTCCATACGCATTTGTCATATCACCCGTATGCGCACGCCCATAAACAAGCTTTGTATAAGCACCCTCTATAAAACGACTCAAGTCAATTCGTACCATCGCACCATTGACCTCCATATTGGTAATATGTGCAAGTGGTGAGCCAGATGTGTCTTCATTCTCACGCATATTTGCCAAAAAGCCATTGCTCGCAGG
This sequence comes from Sulfurimonas sp., assembly GCA_034005845.1. Taxonomy (GTDB): domain Bacteria; phylum Campylobacterota; class Campylobacteria; order Campylobacterales; family Sulfurimonadaceae; genus Sulfurimonas. The sequence continues at coordinate 25,163 of JAVETX010000026.1, forward strand.
ACGACGCCCGATACTCAATTTAAGCGGCTGATTCCCAAGCTTTGTAGAGTAGACGAAATACCCCTCTTTGAGACGCATCACTGTATCAGATGGTTTTGAGCTTGCCGACCAGTCTTTGATAGGACCGCTTCCTGTTTCATAAAGATGTGCACCCCAAGTAGAGTAGATCGCAAGTTTCCCTTTAAACATCAATCCTTTCATAGGCGAAGCGCTCATGTTAAGATAAAGGCGACTTGTGTAGAGTCCGTCATTATCACTTTTTAGCCCAGTTGTATTATCTTTATATTCTAATACATCCACAGCATTACGAAACTCTAGCCCTAGTTTGACATTATCACCGCCTGTAGATTTTTTGATATCTGAGATAGAACGCATAGAGTAGTCTTGTTTCTTTTTTACTTTTTCCAGTTCTTGTGTAAGAGTATCGATCTGTTTTTGAAGATCATCATTTGCCATAAGACTTGCACCTAAGAGGAGTGAAGCTGCGGCTATACTTATAACTTTCATATCATTTCCTTATATTTTTAAAGGAAACTATAGCAAAAATAATTAAATAGTATAATAAAAATAATAATTAATTATCTATAAAAAGTGTAGTAGAAGATCCTGAATCAAGTTCAGGATGACGGGTTGTGGTTTAGGATGACGTCATTGCGGACTTGATCCGGAATCTAATAAAGCTTATTGACAAGAAGCTGAATAGAGACGCGAGAGTTAAACTCGTTTTTATTCACTGTATAACTACAAGTGATCTTTTGATCCGCTGGCATCTCAAGGAGTTGTCGAAAAAGGATGAGTTCTAGTGTTTTTTGTTCGTGCTCAAACTGGCGGATGGTGATCTTGCAGTGGGCTTTGTCTTTGCCAAGAGGGGCGATATTTAATATCTGAGCATTGTGTATCAAAAAAGAGGGGCGAGGGTTTGCCTCTCCATAAGGTTCAAAACGCTCTAAGATATCTAAAAGCTCAAAGTCTATCGCATCACTTGAGATCATCCCAAGCACCTTTTCTTTTGGGATAAAATCTTTTGGGTCAATTGTTGCGGCACTTTTATTGATCGCTTCTCTAAAACTCTCTATCAGCTCAGTTTTGAGCCCAAGCCCTGCTGCCATTTTATGCCCGCCAAACTTTGTGAGCAAGTGTTCATTTGCTTTGATAAGTTTGTAGATACTTACATCCCCAATACTTCTTGCACTCCCTTTTGCCTCATCACCATTGATGCTCAGCACAATCGCAGGCTTGCCAAAGGCATCGACGAGACGTGAAGCAACGATCCCCACAACGCCTTCATGCCAGTGCTCTTGTGCTACGACGATGATGCTGTCTGATTCATTCACACACTCCATCGCCTCTTTGGTTGCCTGTGCTTCTGTCTCTTTGCGCAGTTCGTTGAGTTGCCCCAAAAGCTCAAAGTGCCCATAAGCTGTGTGAATATCTTGGGATGTAAAGAAATTCAGCGCAATACTTGCATCTTCAAGACGCCCTGCAGAGTTGATACGTGGCGCGATCTGAAAAGCGATATCTTCGGATGTAAGAATCTTTTTGTTAAGAAAATCTCTGATGATGATCGAAGCCGGGCGCGAAGAGTGCATCAGTACTTTGAGCCCCTCTTTGACAAGGGTGCGGTTGATATCTACAAGAGGCATAATATCGGCAATGATAGCAATAGCGAGGATATCAAGAAACTGTTTCATATCGATAGACAGGGTGAGCTCTTTTTTAAGTAGACCCAAAAGAAGCCACGCCACTTGCGCCCCGCAGATCTCTTTAAAAGGATAAGCACAGACCTCTAGTTTTGGGTCGATGATACAGGTTGCATCGGGCAATATTTCTGAGGGTGTGTGGTGATCGGTGATGATGAGCTCAATCCCGCGCTCTTTACAGATCTTGGCAGCTTCGATCGCTGTGATCCCATTATCTACCGTGATCACTACATCCGCATCTATGCGCTCGAGTACAGTGGGATTAACACCATAGCCATCATGAAAACGGTTGGGAATAATCGCTTCAAGTGGGTAGGGGATCTGTCTGAAAAACTCTACCATGATTGCAGTAGAGCTCACTCCATCGACATCATAATCTCCAACGAGGGTGATCTTTTTTCCCTGGCGAATCGCATCGGCTATTTTTTTGGCTGCTCTCTCGCCATCGTGTAAAAGGGTAGGGCTTGGGATGTGGGAGAGTTTTTTGTCTATACTCTCAAAACGTTTAGAGAGAATCTCATGAACTCTCTCTTTGTCTAGAAGTGTGATATCGCTAAAGCGTGACATCTTCTAGCGAAGTTCTAGAGATGCTTTGACAAAAGCTAAGATCGAAGGGTTTGGAGTCTGCAGACGTGATGTAAACTCTGGGTGAAACTGCACACCTAAAAACCATGGATGGTCTTTGATCTCTACTGTTTCGATAAGCCCGTCTGATTCACCTGTAACGATCATCCCAGCATTTTCAAGCGCTTCTCTGTAGGTTGGGTTTGCCTCATAGCGGTGACGATGTCTCTCATAAATCGTTTTTGCCCCGTTATATGCTTTGCGTAAAATAGAGCCCTCTTTGGTATCACATGGATACTCACCAAGGCGAAGTGTTCCACCCATTGGTGATTGGTGTGTACGAAGCTGTTTGTTTCCACTTTGATCTAAAAAGTTGTCGATGAGATAGATCATTGGGTATGGGGTCTCTTCATCAAACTCTACAGAGTTTGCACCCTCATAGCCCAAGACATTACGCGCATACTCTACAAGTGTGAGCTGCATCCCAAGACAGATTCCAAGGTAAGGGATCTTGTTCTCTCTTGCAAATTGGATCGCTTGAATTTTTCCCTCAACACCGCGGTTTCCAAAACCACCCGCAACTAAGATAGAATCACAATCACTCAAAAGTGCCTCAGCACCTTTCTCTTCGATCTCTTCAGAATCTACCCAGCAGATCTCTACGCGTGCATCAAGATGAGCACCAGCGTGGATGAGAGATTCTGTAAGTGATTTGTACGACTCTTTGAGTTGGAGGTATTTTCCAACAAATCCAACCACTACTTTGTTTTGAGGTTGGACGATCTTTTTGACCAAAGAATCCCACTCTTCCATATTTGGATTGAGCTCACCAAGATCGAGCTCTTTTGAGATCGGCACTAAGATATTTTGGCGTAAAAACGAAAGTGGAATATCATAAATACTCGCAGCATCTACCGCTTCTACAACACTGTCGCTTGAGACATCACAGCTCATCGCAAGCTTTTTCTTAAAAGTTTTAGGAAGTGGATTCTCACTTCGTGCGATGATCATTTGTGGTGTGATACCAATGCGGCGAAGCTCTTGAACTGAGTGCTGTGTTGGTTTACTTTTGAGCTCACCTGCTGCTTTGATAAATGGGATAAGTGTAACGTGAATAAAGAAAGTTCCCGCTACTTCATCGTCGTGTTTCATCTGACGGATCGCTTCCATAAACGGTAAGCCCTCGATATCTCCAACAGTTCCACCAAGCTCTACAACAAGGATCTCGTGCCCCTCACCTGCGAGTTTGATACGATTGACGATCTCCCCTACGATATGTGGGATAACCTGAATCGTTTGCCCTAAGTAACCACCCGCGCGCTCACGTTCGATAACGCTTGAGTAGACTTGTCCTGTTGTGAAGTTACTTGATTTGAGATAGGATGTATCTAGAAATCTCTCGTAGTTTCCGATGTCAAGGTCTGTTTCTGCTCCATCTTTTGTGACAAAAACCTCTCCGTGCTCTAAGGGGCTCATCGTACCAGGATCGACATTGATATATGGATCGATTTTTAACATTCCCACTTTTTTACCAGAGTGTTTCAAAAGCGTTCCAACGCTCGCTGCAGTGATCCCTTTGCCAAGAGAGCTTAAAACTCCTCCAGTAACAAAAATGTATTTAGTCATTCAAATCTCCATAATTTCGTGCTTCATAATATTGACGTGATTATAGTACATCCTCTCTTAAAATCTGTATAGTTTTTCATCGCACTTCTATCGAAAACTTAAACTTAATACACTATAATATTAAAGAATAAAAACACTCGGAGATAGGAATTTATGGATCATACTTTACTCTACATTGTCGTCGCACTTGGGCTCTCGATAGTCGTTAATATTTTTCTAAAAAAGATAGGGATATCACAGATCATAGGCTACATCCTCACAGGTACTATAATTGTTTACGCTTTTGATCTGCGCCATCTCAAAGACTCCCATCTGCTAGAACATATAGGGGAATTTGGTATCGTTTTTTTGATGTTTACCATTGGGCTTGAGATATCGCTGAGCAAGATGAACTCCATGAAGCGCGAGATCTTTGGCAATGGTTTTATGCAAGTAGGCTTTACCGCGATCGCTGTGTATCTTTTGAGTGTGTATATGTTTGATGTGAGTAGCACAGCCTCTATCATCATCGCTTTGGCATTTTCCCTCTCCTCAACTGCAGTGGTGCTAAGTTATCTCAAAAGCTCCAAAGAGATCTACTCTGGTTATGGACAGCGCTCTACTGGGATACTGATCTTTCAAGATATCGCGGTGATCCCTATCTTGATCCTTATAGGGTTTATGACAAATAATGGCGATAAAGATATCGTAGAGATTCTAACAAACACTTTTGTGAGTGCTTTTGTTGTTATTGCTTTACTATTTGTAGTAGGGAAAAGATTGATGACATGGCTTTTACATTTCTCCTCCTCTTCGGATGTAGAAGAACTCTTTATGGGATCTGTTCTTTTTATCGTTGTGGCGGCTTCTTTGCTTGCATACTATATGGGATTTACCTATTCTCTTGGAGCTTTTGTGGCGGGGATGATCATCGCTGAGACAAAATTTCACCACAAGGTCGAAGCGGATATTGCACCATTTAAAGATCTTCTCTTAGGAACTTTCTTTGTGGTTGTGGGGATGAAAGTTGATGTGGTTTTATTTCTTGATAATCTAGGAACGATCCTTGGGCTTTTCTTGCTTGTACTTGTGCTAAAAAGCATCATCATCTATGGTGTGGTGCGCCTAAGTTCTTCCCATCCCATTTCGCTTAAAACTGCCCTTGCACTCTCTCAAGTTGGAGAGTTCTCTTTTGTAATCTTTGCAGTTGCGAGTATGGGTGGATTGCTCGATGAGGAGCTTGCTTCGCTCCTTGTGTTGATCGTGATATTCTCGATGGTGATCACGCCGTTTTTTATCTCTCGCATCAACACGATCGTGCAGTTCTTTACCAAAGCAAAAGATGACTCTGTACAGCTCGATTCACAAGTGCTCAAAGCAAGATCGAACCACGTTATCGTGTGTGGATACAGTGTTGTTGGAAAGTTTGTTGCAAAGCATCTTGACGCACTTGGTGCTTCTTTTGTGATTGTAGATAACTCTCCAAAACATATCCAAGAAGCAACAGCTAAGGGGAGAGAAGCTTATCTTGGAGATGCATCTAAGGCGGCAATTTTGCACGCGCTCAATGTTGAAAATGCTTCTTCTGTGATCGTGACGCTTGATAATATAGAAAAGAAAAGACTCATCTGTGAAGCGGTACTCAAATATAATAAAAATGTGAATCTTGTGGTGAAAGTTACATCCCTAGAAGAGAAACAGAAGTTAGAAGATTTGGATATTTCGTTTATCGTAGATGGGAAACTCGAAGTAGCGCGCGTACTTGTAGATAGAATGGTATCGTGTAAGTTACGTTAAATAGCTTTATAAAAAGAGGAGTTTATTGCTCCTCTTCCTCTTTCTTTTGCTCTGTGACGAGCCATTCTAAATACTTCATACTCCATGTAAGATCTTCAAATGCTTCTTCCACAGCCACTTGAGGCGTCTCTAGATGAGATCGTAATTCACGAAGTCTCTGTTTGAGATAGCTTGCCATTGAGTAGTAGAGATTGAGTGAGTCGTCATCTTGTGCTTTGATGATCTCTGCCTCTAAAGTTTTGACAAGTTCTGTCTCATTTGGAAAGATATTTCCAGCTTTTCGAATCGTTCTTTGAACTTTTTGAAGATGTTTGATATCTACGTCAAACGCATCAGAGTGTATATTTGACATTGTTTAATTTCCTCTTGAACCTGGTTTTATCGCTTCGCTTCCATCTTTACAAAGTGGGCATGCATCAGGTGCATACATCTCAAATGTAAAGTCTGCTAAAGCAAAAAATGGGATATCTTGTGGAAGTTTACAGTTTGCTTTTGTGCTTACATCGCTGTGCTCACGCTTACAAAAGCCACGGTTTGCAAGTGCTGCGACCGCTACGATCTCACCACCAAGGCTTTTGACAACCTCTGCAGCTTCCATCGCCGAACCACCTGTAGTGATAATATCTTCACACATAAGTACTTTCTCGCCAGGCTTGATCTCAAAACCACGGCGAATCTGCATCTGCCCATCCACGCGCTCAGCAAAAATAGAGCGTACATCCAAAGCAGTCGCAAGGGCAAATCCAGCGATAAGCCCACCAAGAGCAGGTGCGCATACTGTATCTATATGGATACCGCTTGCTTTGATCTGTTTTGCAAGCTCATCTGCTAAAAGCTTTGCAGTTTTTGGGTCTTCAAGCACTTTTGCTGATTGAAGATAAAATTGGGAATGGTTGCCACTGCTAAGCTTAAAATGCCCCTCTAAAAGAGCATCTGCGTCCATATATATTTGTTTGATATCCATAACTCTTCCTCTTAAACTTTAAGTATTTCTGCTTCTTTGTCTTTTAATATCTGATCGATTGACGCGATATATTTGTCTGTTAGTTTTTGGATATTGTCTTGTGCTGCTTTGGATTCATCCACAGTCACCTCTTTATCTTTTTCAAGTTTTTTGATCTTATCGTTTGCACTACGTCTGTCGTTTCTTACAGCAACTTTAGCGTTTTCTCCCATCACCTTCATCTGCTTTACAGACTCTTGTCTTTGCTCTACTGTCATTGGTGGGAAAAAGAGTTTGATCAGATCCCCATCGTTATTTGGGTTTACCCCAATGTTTGCCTTAGAGATAGCACTCTCAATAGTACTTAAAAGATTTTTTTCCCAAGGGTTTACAACGATAGTCGTCGCGTCTGTAGCGATCACAGAACCCACTTGATCTAGAGGTGTTGGAGTACCATAGTAATCGATCTTTACATTATCTAAAACAGATACAGTCACTTTTCCAGTTCTCAGTGTTCTAAAATCACGCTGCATATGCTCGATACTAGATTTCATTTTTTCTTCACATGAGCTATAAATCTCATTTAGCATTTGTTTTCCTTAAGTATGAAAATAATTTCACTATTGTATCAAGAATTATTTTAAGAGTTTGTAAAGAGTAGGGGAGATTGTGGATTCAAGGGGTAGTTGCAAGAGATGCAACTACTTTGTTGTGTTTTGTTCTGCTACAGGTGCTACGATAGCTTGTGGCGCTTCGATATTTGTATCTTCTACCAAGCTATCAACAACCGACTCATTTTTTGATTGTGAATACATGTATCCCAAAGTGATCGTGTTCACAACAAATAAAAATCCTAAAAGAAAAGTTGTTTTTGCTAAAAAGCTATTTGGTCCTTTTGCACCAAAAACTGAATCATTTGATCCACTATACGCTCCAAGACCGATGCTTGAGCTCTTTTGTAGCAATACAGCTATGGTGATAACCACAACTAAAACTATCTGAACTATAAGTAAAAAACTCGCTGTCATTTATAATTTCCTGAATTAAAAGTGGCGAATTATACCTAAAAAATACTTGATTACAAAATAGGCTATAATTTCAAAAATATTTCTACATAAAAAGGGAGCGTAGTTGCAAGTAAGTTCAGAGTTTTCTAAATATGCAAAAGACTACAGCTCCTACAATATTATCCAAACAAAAGTGATAGAAAAACTCCTCTCAAAAGTAAAGGATGCACCTCAAAATATCTTAGACTTGGGATGTGGTAATGGTGGGTTGTGTCAAAAGATAGAGTGGAAGTACCAAAGTTTTGTAGGTGTAGATTTTGCGCCTGGGATGTTAGCGCTACATCCAAAGAGTAGTTCTATAGAGTGTATCTATGGAGATTTTAATGACACAGAGCTTTTTGAGAGACTCCAGAAAAACTCTTTCGATCAAATATTCTCTGCTTCTGCACTTCAATGGGCGCAAGACTTGGAAAGAGTTTTTCAAAACATCGCAAAATTTCAGAGCAATATTGCTCTGGCACTTTTTACATCCAATACTTTTAAGACACTCAACCAAACAGCTTCTCTACATCCCATACTGAGATCTTCTGAGGAGATTTATAAATTACAGCAAAAATATTTTGATGCTAATTTTGAGATCGTAGAGTATAAGCTTGAATTTGAGTCTGTGCGTGAGATGTTTCGTTATATCAAAAAAAGTGGTGTGAGCGCTTCGAGAAAAGTGCTTTCATACAAGCAAACAAAAGAGCTTATAAGAGAGTATCCCCTAAGCTATCTTGAGTTTGAAGTGGTGTTCATAACATCTCGCTCAAAATGATCTCTTTTTCGAGATTGTAAAGGGCATAGCGGATCGATTTAAAGTTTTCGCTCTGCTTTGCATCACTGAGTTTGAAAAGCTCTTCAAGCACCCTTGCAGATTCTTCTGCTCTTTTAAAGTTGGCGATCAAAATACTATTGATATCGACTCGCTTGAGTTCGCTTTGCATCGTTGGGCGCAAAACGTCGTTAATACTATCACGATGCTCTAAGAGTGATTGAATATCCTCTATTTTTGCAAGATGTCTGAGGTTTTTGAGTTGTGTGGAGAGCTCTTTGTTGTTATCACGGTATCGCATGATATCTTCAACAACACGAATCCCCTCTTTGAGGCGGTTGATGTTTGCATCGATCACCCGAAAAAGTTCGGGTGAAAGAGGATTAGTCATCACTGTTTCCAAAAATACCAAAGAGCTGTAAAAGCGCCGTAAAGATATTTAAGAAGTCTAAGTATAGAGCGATCGCACCATCGATTGGTGTTTCATAGTGCCCACGCATAATGTTTTGTGTATCGTAGATAACTAAGATACTAAAGAGCACCACAACAGCACCAGAGATAAGCACGTGTAACATTGGGTTACCAAGGAAGATGTTAAGAATAGAGAAACCTATAATCACTACAAGAGCGATCAAAAGAGGTTTTCCATAGCCTGTAAAATCTTTTGTCGTACGAATCGCATAAAAGCTCATCGCCCCAAATACTACAGAGGTCATTGCAAATGCATTTCCAATGATCGTAGACCCACCACTCATACCAAGTGTACGAGAAAGAAGAGGTGCGAGCATCAATCCTGTCATAAATACAAAGCCAAACATCACCGCAAGGTTGATCCCTGGCTTATGTTTTACAAAATGAAGACCAATAAGTAAACCGATCTCTAAAGCAAAGAGAGGCCAGAAATATGCCGCAATCGTTCCTGCCATAGGTACACCTACATACGCACCCACTGCACCAGCCATCATAGATGCTGCAAAAAGCTTGTACGTTTCTTTGACAAATGATACTATCTGCGTTTCACTGCGACTTGCAGTTTCATAAGCAAAAGAGTTCCCTCTTGCATAATCACGATCATAAAGTCCCATGATATTTCCTTTAAGCTCATTTCTGAGCAATGTTTAATAAATTTTAAAAAGCTATTTTATACATAAAGAGTTAATAGCGAGCAACTAAAATGATAAATTGATGGAAAAAGTAAACAAATCATCCAAATATTTTACATAAAGCTATTATATATGTAAGACTTATTCGAGTAGTATAAGAGATAGTGATAAAAACTAAACACTTTTTTACAAATTTCAAAATAAGAGCAAAACCCCACCAAACATTAAGCATTCTCTAAGTTATATCCCCCTATAATTCCCGTCCACAAACAGAGACACCCACTGAAAAGCGGGTCAATCGAGATACTTCGAGTTGAAGCAATCTAAAGTTTGAG
>JAVETX010000027.1:0-33649 GCA_034005845.1 Sulfurimonas sp.
GGGGCTGTGAGTTATTCCAATATCCTTTTTGCGATCTTGGTTGGGCTTCTTTTAGGAGACGCGCTTCCAAGTCTGATGACCACTTTTGGGATCGTGCTGATTGTCCTTGCTGGGATCATTGTCGCACGCTCAAAGTAAAACACTCTTAACAAAGTTTAAACCCATTGTGCTATAATCATTTTCTATTTTTATGAAGGCAAATATATGAAACTTTTAGCAGGACCTTGCGTTATTGAAAGTGAAGCAAATATTTTTAAAATCGCAAAATCTTTAGAGATCTACCAAAATGATCCGACAATAGATTTTTATTTCAAATCAAGTTTTGACAAAGCTAACCGAACATCGCTTGATAGTTTTCGTGGACTAGGCATGGAAGAGGGGCTTCGCATCTTAGAAAAAGTGAAAAACGACTTTGGCTACAAGGTGGTCACAGATGTACATGAATCGTATCAAGTAGCACCTGTGGCTGAAGTGGTCGATATGCTTCAGATTCCAGCATTTTTGTGTCGCCAGACCGATTTGCTTGTGGCATGTGCAAAAACTGACAGAGAGGTAAATATCAAAAAAGGGCAGTTTATTAACCCGCCTGATATGAAATACTCAGTCGCAAAAGTGCTCAAAACACGTGGATGTGATGAGGTGAGTTATGAAGCTTCTCAAAAACATGGAGTGTATCTATGTGAGCGTGGAAGCTCTTTTGGCTACGGCAATATCGTGGTCGATATGCGTTCCCTTGTGGTCATGCGAGAGTTCGCACCTACTATATTTGATGCGACACACTCGGTACAGGCTCCTGGAGCTTTAGGCGGAAAAACTGGAGGCGATAGCTCTATGGTGCCATATCTTGCAAGTGCGGCAGCAGCTGTAGGTGTAGATGGCTTTTTCTTTGAGACTCACTTTGATCCAAGCGTGGCTTTAAGTGATGGACCAAATATGATCAAACTTGATGAGCTCGAACAACTCATCGCAAAAATTAAAAAAATACAGGAGATATAGATGAACTTAATTGAGGGTAAATTAAAAGTAGTAAACGGGAAAAAAGTAGCAATAGTAAGCACAAGATGGAATCACTTTATTGTGGATAGACTCGTAGAGGGTGCAAAAGATGCATTCGCGCGTCATGGTGGAAAAGATGAGGATCTTACTCATGTTTTAGCACCGGGTGCTTTTGAACTTCCGATGGTGATCGATCAACTTCTAGCGAGTGGCAAATACGACGCTGTGTGTGCTCTTGGTGCGGTGATTCGTGGGGCAACTCCACATTTTGATTATGTTTCTGCTGAGGCAACCAAAGGAATCGCAACGGTGAGTTTAAAATACCAAAAACCTGTTTCTTTTGGACTACTTACAACTGATAGCATCGAGCAATCGATCGAGCGTGCAGGGACAAAAGCAGGAAATAAAGGTTTTGAGGCGATGACGGTTGTGATCGAGCTTTTAGACCTTTATGAGGAGCTCTAAGATATGGCAACAAGACATCAAGCCAGAATGGCAGTGGTAAGCCTGCTGTATGCTTTTGATCTAGGGAATGGAAATATCGCAGAGCACTCAGATGAGATTTTAGAAGAGAAAAAGATCCGCAACAAACAACGTGATTTTGCAATGAGCCTGTATGAGGGTGTGATGCAAAATCTTGATGCGGTGGATAAAGCGATCATCGAACATCTCAAAGAGTGGGATTTTGAACGCCTTGGGAGTATCGAGCGTGCAACACTTCGCCTTGCGTGTTATGAGATCCTCTTTGGTGAGCTTGATTCTGCGGTGGTGATCAATGAAGCCGTAGAGATCACAAAAGCGTTTGGAACGGAGCAATCACCGAAGTTTATCAATGGTGTACTCGATGCTATTAGCAAAGACAAGCAGGGTGCATAAGGGATGAAAAAGCTTCTGCTACTCTTGGGATGTATGCTGAGTCTTAGTGCAAATGATATCAGGATCGTAGAGAGCAAATATGGTGTCTCACAAACGATCCAAAATATCAAAGAGATCGTTACATCCAAAGGTTTTGGAGTCTTTGGAATCATCAACCACAAAGGCAATGCTGGAATGGTTGGGATGGAGATGCCAGAGGCAAAAGTGATCCTCTTTGGCAATCCAAAAGCGGGAACAAAACTGATGCAAGAGGATATCTTAAGCGCTCTTGATCTTCCGATCCGTGTGCTTGTGTATAGAGAATCTGCTTCGAGTGTCAAGGTTGCTTATAGAGATATCTCTGCACTTAAAAAAGATTTTAAACTTCATAATGAAAAACATTTAGAAGCGATGGATAAAGGTTTGGGTGCTATTATCGCCAAAGCAACGAAATAAAGAGAGAAGTAAATGAAGAGACTCACCAAAGAAGAAGCACTTGATCTAATAAAAAATGCAGATCTCAAAGAGCTCGGACGCATGGCAAGTGCGCGCAAAAAAGAGCTACATCCCAAGGGTATCACCACGTTTGTCGTCGATAGAAATATCAACTACACCAATATCTGTTGGGTCGATTGTAAGTTTTGTGCCTTTTATCGCCATGAAAAAGATGCTGATGCGTATGTGCTAAGTTTTGAAGAGATCGACGCAAAGATCGATGAACTCTTAGAGATCGGCGGAACACAGATCCTTTTTCAAGGGGGCGTACATCCCAAGCTCAAGATCGAGTGGTATGAAGACCTTGTTGAACATATCCATACCAAATATCCGAGTATTACTATCCATGGTTTTTCTTCCATTGAGATCGATTTTATCGCCAAAGTTTCTCGCATTAGTGTAGAAGAGGTGCTCGAACGCCTCAAAGCAAAAGGGCTCGCTTCTATCCCTGGCGCGGGTGCTGAGATACTCAGTGATGAGGTACGTGATATCATCGCACCTAAAAAGATCGATAGTGAAGTGTGGGTCGATATTCATCGCAAAGCACACAAACTTGGCATTATGTCTACAGCAACGATGATGTATGGCACGGTAGAGAGTGATGAAGATATTATCGATCACCTTGAGATGGTTCGCTCGCTCCAAGATGAGACGGGTGGATTTCGCGCTTTTATCATGTGGAGTTTTCAAGGGCAAAACACAGAGCTTTTGCGCTTGATCCCAGATATGGAAAAACCATCTTCAAATCGCTATCTCAGACTTTTAGCGGTGGCGCGTTTGTATCTTGATAATGTCCCTAACATCCAAAGCTCTTGGGTGACACAAGGCCCTTACATCGGGCAGATGGCACTTCGTTTTGGAGCCAATGACCTCGGATCTACGATGATGGAAGAAAATGTCGTACGAAGTGCGGGAGCAGGCTTTCGCATGGCAAAAGAGGAGATGGTTCGCTTGATCCGAGATGTCGGCGAGATCCCAGCGATTCGCAACACGGCTTATGAGACTTTAGAGAAGTTTGCATAGATGAAAAAGATTTTTTTAACACTTTTACTTTTAGGACAGATAATGATGGCAGCAACGATACAATATATAGAGACCAATGGGGTGAGAGTTCCACTTATTTTTGAAAAAGATGAGCGCTTGCCTTTGGCGACTGTGCAGTTTATCTTTACAAACAGCGGAAGCATAGCAGATGGTTCCAAAGCGGGTCTTGCAAAATTTAGCTCCAAGATGATGAACGAGGGAACCAAAAAGCTTGGAAGCTCCGCTTTTGCAGATGCTCTTGAAGAAAAAGCGATCCACATCCACTCCTCTATTGGGACAGAAACATTTGTACTTGAAACTGGCGCGCTCAAAGAGCAGTTTGATGAAGCCTTGGAGTATGTGGCACAGCTCTTAGCGGATCCAAACCTCAGTGAACAAGCGTTCAAAAAAGTAAAAACAACCACAATTGGTGGGCTAAGTGGCAAAGCAAACGATTTTGACTATGTCGCATCCAACGAACTCAAAGCGATCCTTTTTGAGGGGACTCCTCTTGCAAATCCAAGCTCTGGAACGATTGAGAGTGTAGAGAAAATTACCCTAGAAGATGTTGAAAAATTCTTGGCAAAAAATCTTGTCAGTTCTCGTCTTATCATCGCTGTGGGTGGAGATGTCTCCATAGAAGAGCTAAGCAAACAACTTGAAAAGATCATCACTCTTCTTCCTCAAGGTGAACATGAAGAGGTGGCGCATTATGAGGTGCGTAAAGAGCCAAAAGAGTCTCTTCTATCCAAAGATACCAAGCAAGCTTATATCTATTTTGGTGCTCCATTTGCTATGGATGTAGCAGACAAAGAGTACTACAAAGCAAGAGTAGCTGCACATATTTTGGGTGCGGGTGGTTTTGGTTCACGCTTGATGGAAGAGATCCGTGTGAAGCGTGGTTTAGCGTATTCTGCGTATGCGCGTATCGTGGTGAACAAGTCTAGTTCATATCTCAGTGGCTATTTACAAACAAAGCTCGAATCACAAAAAGAAGCAGAAAAAACAGTAAGGGATGTGATTGCTGATTTTGTCAAAAAGGGTGTAAGCAAAGAGGAGCTCAAACAAACCAAAAAGTTTTTACTCGGAAGTGAGCCACTGCGCGTGGAGACAATGAGCCAAAGACTTGGACGAACTTTTCAAGAGTTTTATCGTGGGCATGAACTTGGATATTCGCTTAGAGAACTTGAACTCATCAAAGATCTTAAACTCAAAGACCTCAATGCTTTTATCCAAAAACACGCAGAGATCAATGATCTTAGCTTTGCAATCGTGAGCAAATAAAATAAAGCGATGACACTTACAAAAGATCAAGAGGCGAAGTTTCAAAAACTTGGCATCTCAAGTGTAAGTGAACTCGCCCTTATCACCCCCTCTTCATACGAAGATCTACGAATCTCTGACAAACTTACTCCTCATACTTTTTGTGTGATAGATGCCACGGTTGAGTCTGTGCATCGTGCTCCAAACTCTATTCAGATCACTTTTTTTGCACACAACTTTGGTCATAGACTCCAAGGGGTGCTCTTTCGCCCAAAACCCTATATGATGCACCAGTTTCAAGTGGGGGAGAGAGATTATTATTATGGAAATGTAGAGTGTAAGGCGGGGGCTTGCTCTATGGCTATGCCACGCAAGGTAACTACGGTGGGATCAATCGTGGCAAAATATAAATCTGCACTTCGCACCGATGTGATGGTGCGTCTTGTAGAGAGTGTACTTAGCCTTGAAAATCTCAAAGCCGAGGGGATCAAAGAGGAGATCGCACGAGAGATACTTGCTATCCATTTTCCTACACAAGGCAAAGCTTCCCTCAAAGATATCAGCCCCCAAAAGAGCCATGCCCTGAAATATCTAGAACTCTACACCTACATGAAACAACTCGCTACAAAGAGGCGCTACTACAACGCTCTTACATCCCAAGTAGCAGAGTGTGAATCGTGGATCAAAACACTCCCTTTTGAACTCACGCCAGAGCAAAGAGCAGCGATAGAAGATATCAAGCATGATCTCTCTTTGGATGTAGCGGCAAAGCGGATGGTTGTAGGAGATGTGGGGAGTGGAAAGACGATGGTGATCTTGTGCGCGGCGATGATGAATCGTGAGCATCGATCTTTGCTGATGGCACCCACGACAATACTTGCCAATCAGCTCTTTGAAGAGGCGCAAAAACACACCCCCCAGCTTCGATCGGTGCTTGTGACCAACAAAACAAAAAAGATAGATCTGAGTGAGTACAACTTTATCATCGGCACTCACGCACTTTTGTACCGCGAACTTCCTAGTGCATCCCTCGTGATGGTCGATGAGCAACACCGTTTTGGGACACAGCAGAGAAATATGCTTGAAAAACTTGTGAGCCTTGGGGAGAAAAAGCCCCACTTTTTACAATTTTCAGCGACTCCGATTCCAAGAACCCAAGCGATGATCGAGACAGCCCACATCGATGTGAGTCTCATTACATCCACACCATTTACAAAAAATATCACAAGTAAAGTGATCGGTAAAAAAGATTTTAAAGCTCTACTTGAGCATATTCGTATGGAGATCGCAAAAGAGCATCAAGTGCTTTTAGTGTATCCACTTGTAGAGCAAAGTGAGGTATTGGAGTATCAAAGCATCGATGAAGCGCGTGGCTATTGGGAGAAAAACTTTGATAGCGTCTATGTCACCCACGGCAAAGATAAAGAAAAAGAGCAGGTGCTTTTTGATTTTCGCCAGAGGGGCAAAATACTCATAGCCACAACGGTGGTAGAGGTGGGGATCTCTTTACCACGTCTCAGCACTGTTGTGATCGTAGGGGCTGAGAGATTGGGTCTCTCTACTCTGCACCAGCTTCGAGGACGTGTGAGTCGTACAGGATTGCAGGGGTATTGCTATCTTTATACCAACAAAGAAAAGGCGGAGCGCTTAGAGCGCTTTGTAGAGACGACAAGTGGTTTTGATATTGCAAACCTGGATCTCAAATACCGAAAAAGTGGTGATCTACTCAAAGGGGTAAATCAAAGTGGAAGTCAGTTTGTTTGGGTCGATATGGGTGAAGATGGGGATGTAGTAGCAGAGGTTAAAAGGGATCTTGGGCTTTGACGTACGGACTGAAGTCCGTGTTACGAAAAGCAAATCGTAACATAGGTTTTAGCCTGTAAAAAAGTAAGAGCGAAGGCAAGCACATATTGTAACACAGGCTTTAGCCTGTATCTTGCCTTCTTGAGAGTTATACACTCAAGTGCGTGTTACGATGCCTAGTAGAGCCCAAATTTTCCATCGTTTCTTTTGTAAAGAACACGTGTTTTATCTTCGTTGTCGATAAAGATCTCAAACATTTTTCCACTCTCTTTGAGGTCATTTAAAACATCTTCAACCTCACGTGGCTTGTAAAGATCGAGTGCTACTGGAACGATCTCATCTTCCATCGCTTCTTCTGCCTCTTTTACATCTGCAGTGTCAGCTTTTGCTTCGTTAAGACCCACTTTATGATGCTCTGTGTCACGATCATGCATACGGCGTAGTGCTTTTTGTGCTCTTGAAGTTGCAAGGTCGATCGCAGCGTAGAGATCTTCATCATTTTGTTTGATAATCACAGAGTTTTTGTGTGCAAGATTGATCACATATTCTACGAGTGAATGCTCTTTTCCCTTTTTTGTTTGCGTAGACGCGATAACGTTGACAGAGATGATATCCATGTTGTATTTGCTGAGTGTTTCAATCGATGCAGTCATATGCGCTTTGATAGCATCTGTAAGTTCTACATGTCTTCCTGTTAGAGAGATATTCATGAAAAATCCTTTTAATATTTTAATGATCAATTATAACATTAAAAGGTTTAGAAATATTAATATTTTAGAGTTTTTGGACAGTTCTTCTGAAGTAGGTGATAGGTTCGGATGTAATAGTGGCATCATTTACGCTAACGGTGACATCGAGCATTACGGTGCCGTAAAGTGGAGCATAATCCCCTGTAGATGTTGCAGTTGAATAGCTTACATCCGCACAAGGATAGATACCTAAATTATTATTTGTGCCGTTTGGCAAAAAATAGCGCATTGCTACATTAATATTATAGATTCCATCATGGGTGAAAATTATATTTGGAACAGATAGATTTGCAGGATTTGCAGGATCACAAATAGGATTAGCCGCAATTTGTTCTAGGGCTAACTCTGCTGCGCTTTTAGCAAGTAATACAGATTGTTCGTAGAGATAGATGTCCGTTGTTTGTTTAGCTGTTTGTGTCGTGAGTGCTAAAGAGAGAGCCATAATAGTCCCAATAACCACAATAACAGCCATTGCCATGATAATAGCAAAACCACGACGACGTTTTAAAATACTGTTTTTTCTTTGCATATTGCATACTCCCCACTTACTGTTGTAGTCGCATCACCGTCTATAATACCGTCACTATGGACACAAACCTGAATTTTAAGTAGGTCATCTACTGGACGAAATTGAAAAGAACTTACATTTTCCATAATAAGTTCTCTTGTATTGTGTGTAGTAATAATATCACCATTCCATGGTTGGTAGTTATAGTAAAGCCATAAATTATCATTCTCATCGTGTAAGATTCCATACGCAGTCCAAGAGAGTTTATAAAACTCATATACTTCAACATCTGCAAAGTTTCCTGTCAATACACTCCCATTTGCTCCAATAGGGTGAATACTTCTTCCAGCATTATTGGCTACAAGACCAGTTCCATCCCATCCATAGCCTGTGATGTCTTGTGTTCCACGCACAAAGCTTATAGCGGCATCTGCTAAGCCTGTGCCACCTAAGTTGGTTATATTGGTAGCAAGTAAATTTGAGTTTGTTCCTGGGGAAACGAGGTTTGCATTGGTTGTTGATAGATCATCAAGATCTAGTATTCCACTCCAGTATGCTGCTGTATCACCTCTGAGTCCATCAACGTCTTCACCTACCCACTCTAGTACTGTCCATGTCTCACCTGATACAGTATCATTTTTGATGGAGGTAGCTGCTTCTGCTAGACCCTCGCGAGCTACTTCAGAACCTTTTAAACGATGCTCTAGCCGTTTGGCAATAAACTCAACTGCTGCTTCACTTTGGGCTTGAAGTCTATTGTTGATATTAGAAAAAATAAAATTTCTGTATGCTTGCGCTAAAAATTCAACACCAAACTTGCTGAGTATCCCTATGACTACGATCACAAAGATAAGTTCAAGCATTGAGAAGCCTTTTTTACTTTGCATTAAAAACTCCTCTTTAGTGGTTCCACTTCACCAATATTGGCACTAAAAGCTTCTAAAACTACTTGAGTTTCATTTACAGGATCAGTTATAGTTGTTTCTATATGTTTGAAGTTTCCATTATTTACACCACCAAAACTCGATATATTGACAGTAGTAGTTTGTGTATAGGCTTTTTTGTAGCCATAGCCACTCCCATCTATTCCTGTAAAAACGTTAGAGTCTGTTTTTACAGCGTTGTTAAGATTTTCAATAAGAGGGTCAGATGTGTTTGCTGAAACATTTGCATCAACATCACTGAGATTACTATAACAACTACGCACAATATGTCCTGGACGTTTTCCATAACGTGCTAATGTCGTGTTATCTTCACAGTCATTGGCTAAATCTATAACTCGAGAAAGTTCCCCTGGAGTGTTGTTCTCTGCAGAGTTGAGATCCCATCTATAGGACATGGCTTGCATCACTTCGGTAGATGCTGCAAAGATAGCTTCTTGTACAAAGTTGTTGTCAATACCTCGGGATGTAGCTTGTGTCATCATAGGGAGTGAAACCACTGTAATACCTATGATTACAATAGCAAAGATAAGCTCAATCATACTAAAGCCAAAGCGACTTTTGGAAGAGAAAGGTTTTACCATACCAGTCTCCTATTTGTTCTTTGAGACGCATTTGTTTCTGTTGTATCTGTAGTCTTTGTTTTTCCTGCCCAACTTGATGCGCCACCAATAAACTCTGCTTGAAACTCATTAGTTGTTGCATTTGCATTGTATGGATTATAGATGAGCCATGAATCAGGATTGTGTTGCATAGTCGCAGTGTATGGACGTCCGCGTGAATTATTATAAAACAGGTTTGTGCTATCTGGTAGGTTTCCTGTTGCAGTTGTAGCACTTACGGAGTCAGCATTTTTTTGCGTAATATTTTGTGCAGAGCCATAGTTGCTTGTATGGTTTGGATTGATACGCCAACGAGAATCACCATCTTTGCTTATATCTGTTCCTTGTAGGAGATCTGGGTTACACCCCGTGTTTATATTACAATAAGCTTCATAGAAGATAGGAGCAACTCCTGCGAAGTCAGTATATGACTGTCGTGGAGTAAAAGAACGACCGTAGTAGTGTCTAATCGTAGTTGTATTGAGATCTTTTGTACCATCTGCTACTTGATTATTTATGAGATCCGCATTGAATGTACAATCAGCTACCACAGCACAATCTACATCATAGCGATTAAAAGTGATAGTTTGAGGATTTATGGCATTGTCTTTAGAACGCGTATAGTTTAGATTCATTATTGTGTTCATTGTTCCATTTAATGTTTTATTAAAATCCATAGTCTGCGTTTGGATAGGAAGAACACTGTTATTGAGGTCAGTTGCATTTGTATCTCGTATAAGAGTATTGAGTGCATCAAATGTTTTAAAACGATATTGGTATGCTACTGGGAGTGTTATATTTGTGCGATTGAGTGAAATATCTAAGGGTTTTGCATAGCATCCATTGACAAAGTTGCTCAGTGTCGTATTGTTCTCACCCTGTGCAATGATAGAACCATTGATGTGAACCGACATATTCTCATCTGTAGCTGAGGAGATATCTGCCATATAAACAAAAGATGTAGGAGTAATCGCTTCGTTATTGAGCCCTATAGTCGGGGTAATAGTGTCAACATTAAATTTATAGGGTAAAAAGTTTAATTGATGATCTTTATAGTTTTTACTAGTGCCACCATTATGCTGTGTACTTATTAAACATCCATGTTGACTATTGAGATCTAAAATTGTGCTTGTTGAATCAACTACACAATCGGTACCAGCAATAAATCCACTATCTGCACTTACGATATGATGTGAAAGATTATCCCAGTCTACGGCAGTCCACGTTCGGTCAAAGATATTGAGTCTATATTCTCCAACCTCTTCATGCATTCTCTCTTCATTTTGCATCATACCGTTTCCTACATAAAACGATATATTTCTATTGGAAGTATCATTACACCCTGTAAGGGTAGATGAAGGGTCCCAAATAAGTGCAGCATTATAATCTGCAAGTCCAGAAAATTGGCGTGAATATCCAGGAACTACAGAGAGACTATCAAATCCTGCTGCAGTGATATCGAAACGATAATTGTAACCAGTTGCTACTGGGATTTTACCAGTACTAGTTGCAGAGTTTGGATCAAAGCCGTAAGTAGTAGAAAGCTCAATTTTTGTGGTGTTTTTTTGATTCGTAGGATCTGTTGAGATATCGTAAAGAGGGAGATTCTTATCAACATCATAAATCCTTACATCCAAAGACTCTGGACGAATAGAGAAGTTATCACGTGAACAGAGTGGTTGAGCATAATTGATCTTGATACACTCAAAGCATGCAGGAGTAGTATCAGTAGCACATTCAGTAGAACATTTAGTATGTTTAGTTGCTTTGTAAAGACCGTCTATTGAGAGTACAGAGGTGCTTAAACTACTATCAATAGGTGTCGTTGCCGTCCAGTTTTGAATAAGAAGATCGTTTTCATCCACGAAATACCAAACACGCATCGCTGCATTTTCAACCGCAAAATTGTAAAAATTAGCTGTTTGTGTTGGAATAGCTGATTGATAATTGCTTGGAGTTAAATTAAGAGGAACTACAAGTGGAGCGCTTGTGAGAATACTATCTGGATTACCACAAGAAGCATTCATATCACCCATTGAATTCATATCAGCTATATCAACTAAAACGGTGGTTTGGATATTACCAGAAGGTGCATCATTGGCTCCAGTTGTGATATCTCCATCAAAAATTACATCCACATCAAAAGGTTTTCTCGCGATTTGTGTAACAAGGTTATTTGTTTGTAAATTTCGTGGTACAACATTAAAAAGACCCCATTGTGGCTGGTATGCACCCGAGGGTGGACATAATGGGACATTGTCTCCACCTAGTTCATACCCCTCATAGTCAATTTTTTTACCATCAGCAACAATGTAATATGCGAGTTCTAAACCAAGTGGTTCGTCAATTTCAGAGATTCCACTGATATTTTTAGGTTCTAAATAAAACTTTGTATATATATATTGCTGTGCGTCAAGAGAACCTAAGCCTTTGCGGAGGTCATGTCCATCTGTACATCCATTATTGTCAAGTGAGTTATCACCATCTTTATCATATGCACACAGAGGCATAGTCGAAGTTGGTGTACCTCTATCAATCAGGGTTGAACCATTGACATTAGAACTCTCAACATTTCCTACAAGATCAAAACGTGTATCATTTACATCCGAACTCAGTGAGATACCTTGGGCAATCACATCGGACTCTTCATTACGCAAATAGACTGTGACCTCTAAGTCAGAAGAGGAGATAGAGCTATCTAGTCTAGCGATAGGGTATGCTTCACGATCGACATTAAGGTAGCGACCATCTTGCTTAATCGAGTAGTCATAACACATTTGAGGGAGATAAAGCTCTGTAGAAAATACGATAAGAGAAGGAAAGTAAGCATCATCATCAGTAGTGTATTTAAATCTTGCACCTGTTTCATTATTTGTAATAATATTTTTTGCACCTCCAGTTGTTCCAACATCATAAGTATGAATATCTATACCACTATTGTCTTCTAGATCAGGAGATCTTGTAGCTGATATACTTATCTCTGAATTGAAATGTTCAAGAAATGTGTAAGATGTATTATGGTTTAATCCTCGCATAAAAATTGAATCTCCACTAAGAGAACTATCACCTTCCCCAGTAAAAGTATAAACCTTAGAATCTACTGTTCCCGTTTTTGGAGTTAGAAATCCATTGACATCTATATAAACATCCTGAGAGGTTACTTGTTTAAAGCCATCAAAAATAGTAACACTGCGAGCTTTTGTGCTTGCAGGGTCTTTATATACTACTACAAGTACCCATGCTCCATAAGCACCAAGCCCATCTGATGGATAATCACTTTGAGTTCTTCCTGTATGGGTGTAAAAGCTTGATGGATCGACGTAGTAAGCATCATCATCTACTACAACACCTAAGGCATCTGCACTTGCAGAGTAGATGTCAACATTGCCAGTTCTATCAAAATCTAGTACATCTGCAACTAGTTCAGTATACTCACCAGAATTTCCTTTTCTTAGTTTGATTTTGGATGCACTCTCTTTTGAAGTTGTATTCCAATTTCCAGAACTGGATGCTTTTTTTCGACCCTGCCAATAGATACGTGCATATTTAATTTCTGCGTTGTCTGGGAGTGTGAGTGTTGAGTAAGAAGTAGATACTTTTTGTAAATTGATGTTGGCATTGGAACCAGTTGGCTCTATACAAGCTCCACTAGCATTTTTTTGGCACAATACAGTATTTCCGATCATGCGAACATCACCAAAAAGATTAACTTGTTCTCGGATACTAAAATCTCGTCCACCAGTACTTACAGCGAGTGGTGCAGCTACAGTAATTGAAACCGTAGCTTGATCTGTTTCTCCATTTTCATCAATGATTTCGTATTCAAAACTATCTGGGCCAATATAGTCCGTTGCTGGAGCATAGCTGATACTACCATCTGGATTCCAAGAAAGTGTCCCTTCTTGAGGTTGTGAAATGATGGAGTTAACAGTGATAGTAGGACCTGTATCGTTGTCTAAGATATTTTCAGAGAGAGTTGTATTTTTTGTTGTAGTGAAAGTGTCATTGTTGGCATTTGCCACATCGGGTCCGGTAAAAGTAAAATTTAAAGTGTAACTAGCGCTAGTGCTATAAGTCCGTTGATAAATAACAGTGATTTTTTCTCCTGCAGTAATGTTTAATGTAGGTGATGATTTCGAGCTGCTATCGCCTGTATCGCTCCAAAGTGTAGTTGTGCAGTTACCTTTTGTAATGTAAAGTCTATTGCTATATTTGTTCATGTATCCATTTACTTGGATAGCTCCATCAGCATCTGGAGTAAAAGAATAGTAATGCCTTGTATTACCTGGGATGAAACTACTTATAGAGGCACTAGCATCTGCATCGGCACCATCTAAGCTATTAACCGTATTGCCTGGACAGCTTGTAATGTCAGAAAAAAGCAATGATGGAATAAAAAGAAGTGTAAAAATTATTTGAGTAACAAAGCGAATGTGTAACATCTGGAGCCTCCTAGACATAATACAGGAAATTAATCTTACATTATACCTTAGAAGGCCCTTAGTGAAAGCTTAAAATAACTAAAAAAAATATTTAATGTTATTTATTCAAATAATCAGAAATCTTCTCCGCGATTCCATATTTCTGGTTATCAGGAAGTATCAGTTGCCCTGCTTTGTTTGTGTCTGTGTTAAAAATAAGAGGGGCGAGGAAGTTGATGAGGGAGTCTTCGATTGGGTTTTGTATCACAACAATATTGAGTATCAAAAGGTTTGATTCGGGTGTTGCTTCTAAGAGCTCTTGCATTTGGGATGTAAGCTCAAAATCATAGGCGCGCAAAACAAAAGGATTGATAAGTGTAAAAGAGATATTTGAATCGTCCACAGAGACCATCTTCATAAAAATATCATCAATTTTTTCTAACTGAACCTTTTTTATATTTTCAAAACCAAGCAGAGATGAGCAGATATCAAATTTCATTTAAACCCTTTAATCTTTTTTTTATTGTAACACTTTAAGCATAAAATGTACCTACTTTAAACACAGATATAACTCTTTTGGATAAAATAGCATCTTACTTAAAATTAGGAACTTTTATGATGATGAAAAAATTACAAATACCCACGCTTATTTTGCTCTTTAGTTTGTTCTTTGGCGGATGTGCTAAGGATGTAGAAGAGTACAACAAACCCGCAGCGTATTGGTACAACAAGATCGTTGAATCTATCTCTAATGGCAACATTGAAAAAGCAGATAGTTACTATAGTTCACTCCAAGGGGAGCATATCAGCTCACCACTTTTGCCTGAAGCGACAATGATGCTCGCTATCGCGCATATGTATCACGAAGAGTACCTCCTAAGTGAGCATTTTCTCAATGAATATATCAAGAGATATGCAAATCTTAAAGAGAAAGAGTTTGCAGAGTTTTTGAAGATAAAGTCAAAGTATATGGCTCTTCCAAACCCACGACGCGATCAAGCCCTTATCGATGAGGCGATTAGAGATGGCGAAAAATTTAAGATTAATTATCCAAACTCAACATATTTTAGTGTTATAGAGACTATGCTTACAAATCTTTACATGGCGCAAGCATCTCTCAATGAATCTATAGCAGGCTTATATGACAGAGTCGATAAACCAAAATCTGCAGCATATTATAGAGCAAAAAAACCTGCTGATTGGATCAATTGGGATGAGGTAGAGCGTGACAACACAGGTTGGTATCGTGCATGGTTTGAGGGGGATGGTACGGCGAGTTGGTACGGCTTTATTATTCCAGATACCCAAAGTGTCGTCTCTAGAAACACTGTCAAAGATAGCAATACAACAAAATAAATTTTAAAGGAAGGAAATAATATGAAACTAAGTAATTATGGCGAATTTCCAGCAAATATCCCAGTAATAGCAGAAGATGAACTTTTTTTATACCCTTTTATGATCTCTCCACTTTTTTTGAGTGATGAGAGCAATATCAAAGCAGCCGCTGAGGCGATAGAAGACAACTCCCTTGTGATCGTGTGTTCGACAAAACCCTCTTTAGAGGGCAAAAGAGATTACGACTCCCTTTATGAGACAGGAGTGGTTGGCTCTATTATGCGTAAAGTGGCACTTCCAGATGGCAGAGTTAAGGTTCTTTTTCAAGGGCTCGCACGTGCAAAGACACTTTTTAAGGTTCAAGATGATCCTCTTGTAGCAAATGTAGATGTACTCACACCTACCAATGAGCACTCTCTCAAGATCGATGCGATGCTTGAAGTGGTGCGTGAAAAAGTGCGTACACTCTCTAGTGTGAGCAACTACTTTCCACCCGATCTTTTGCGTACGATAGAAGAAAATCACGATCACAACCGTATCATTGATCTGATCTGTAGTACGGTGAAGATGAAAAAAGAGCAGGCGTATAAGATCTTTGTCGAGACCGATACAGAGCAAAGATTTTTACATCTTATCGATTATCTTTTAGAAGAGATCGAAGCGAACAAGCTTCAAAAAGAGATCCGCTCGAAAGTGCACAGTCACATCGAAAAAGTGAATAAAGAGTATTTCTTAAAAGAGCAACTTAAACAGATCCAAAAAGAGCTAGGTACGGATACATCCAGAGATGAAGAGATCGAAGAGTACCGCAAAAAACTCGAAGCAAAAAAAGAGAAGATGGGAGAAGAAGCGTATAAAGAGATAAGCAAGCAGATCGATCGCTTTTCTCGTATGCATCCAGACTCTTCAGATGCTTCGATGACGCAAACCTACCTTGACTGGGTTTTAGAGATCCCATTTGGTGACCTCTCTAAAAAAGCACTTCATATTGATGATGTAGAGAAGCAACTCGATAAAGATCACTTCTCTTTAGAAAAACCAAAAAAGAGAATCGTAGAGTACTTTGCGGTCAAAGAACTCTTAGAGCTTCGTGGTGTGAGTCATGAAAAAGCAGCGGGTGCTATTTTGTGTTTTTCAGGACCTCCGGGTGTGGGAAAAACTTCGTTAGCAAACTCGATCGCAACAGCGCTCAAACGGCCACTCGTGCGTATCGCTCTTGGTGGACTCGAAGATGTCAATGAGCTTCGCGGACACAGACGTACTTATGTAGGTGCGATGCCTGGGCGTATTACTCAAGGGCTCATTGATGCAAAAAAGATGAACCCTGTTATCGTGCTCGATGAGATAGATAAGGTGAGTCGAAGCCAAAGAGGGGACCCAACGGCTGCACTTTTAGAGATACTTGATCCTGAGCAAAACGTAGAGTTTAGAGACTATTATCTCAACTTTAATATCGATCTAAGTGATGTGATCTTTATCGCAACTGCCAATGATGTGGGGCGTATTCCAGCACCACTTCGTGATCGTATGGAGTTTATCACGGTGAGTTCGTACACACCGCAAGAAAAATTTGAGATCGCAAAGCGTTACTTGATCCCACAAGAGCTCAAAAAACATGGACTTAAAAAATCTGAGGTAAAACTCTCTGAAACTGCGCTCAAAGAGCTGATCCATAGCTTTACGCGTGAGGCTGGGGTGAGAAATCTTCGTCGCCGTATTGCTGATATGAGCCGTAAATCAGCCAAAGAGATCCTTCAACATCCAGAGACTTCCAAGATCTCTATTACGCTTAAAAATCTCAAAGATTATTTTGACAAGTCTGTCTTTGAGATCGAGAAAACTGACAAAGTGCCAGTAATAGGTGTGGTCAATGGTCTTGCTTGGACAGCGGTAGGTGGGGATGTACTCAAGATCGAGAGTATCCGTATCAAAGGCAAAGGCAATCTCCAACTCACAGGAAGCCTTGGGGATGTAATGAAAGAATCAGCGCGCATCGCCATGAGTGTGGTCAAAACACTTATCGATACGAAAAAACTCTCTATTGCGGCGTCAAATATTCCACTGAGTTTTGAAGAGCGAGAGAAAAAAACAAAGGTCGATCCGAGTGAAGTGTACAAGCGTTACGATCTTCATATCCACGTGCCAGATGGAGCGACGCCAAAAGATGGTCCAAGTGCGGGTATCGCGATGGTTAGTGTGATCGCTTCAATACTTAGTAGCAAAAAGATCCGCTCAGAGATCGCGATGACAGGAGAAGTTTCACTCAGTGGAAATGTCTTACCTATCGGTGGTCTCAAAGAAAAACTGATCGCTGCACACAAAGCGGGAATGACCAAAGCGATCATCCCTGCAAAGAACTACGAAAGAGATCTAGAAGATATTCCTGATGAAGTGCGTGAAGCCGTAGAGATCGTGGGTGTGAAACGTGTAGAAGAGGTACTCAAGCTCGTTCTTGTTTAAATAAGGACGAGCTTGGGATGTATGGCTTTATAGAAGGTTTAGAGCGAAGGCAAGCCATCGCTTCCAAAAAATGAAGCCTGTTTTACGAGAAGATGTGAAAGATTTATAGCGCCAAAGGAGCCGATGGCTTGCCTTCGGCAGAGAGTGGCATAAATATTTAAAGGGGCTAACCCCTATGAGGGATTAGTATTTGTAGCGTAGATAGAAGCGGATGTCTTGTGCTTTGTCAACAACACTACCAGCTATATCTCCATTTGGTGTCATCATTGAATTAGCAATTTCCATAGAAGCTCCTGTTGTAGCCCCAAAGAATCCATTACTTCCTGAATATTTATAATCTATATAGGTATAGCGAATTTGCATGGAGAGGATATCTTCTACAAGATACTCTGTAAAGTATGCCTCATACGCATCCCCGCGCGCTGCAATTTTAGAGCCGATATTTGTGTCCTCACCGTACGTGATACTTCTCCAGTATTTTGTTCCTTTATTGTATTCAAGCCCCCATCTTCCAT
Source organism: Sulfurimonas sp. (assembly GCA_034005845.1). Lineage (GTDB taxonomy): Bacteria > Campylobacterota > Campylobacteria > Campylobacterales > Sulfurimonadaceae > Sulfurimonas. The sequence goes on from JAVETX010000027.1 coordinate 17,967, forward strand.
CATACGAGATAAGTGAAGGAAACTGTGTTCCTACCCATACAGAATAACCTGTTTTACTCTCTCCATCTTGAGACATTGGATCAAGCATTTTATGATTTTCTTTAGGGGCAGTTTTACTCATCGCACCACTCACAAAGAAGATAGTATCATCTAAAAAGTCGTTGATATAGTTTCCGATACCATGGATCTTAATATTAGCGGTTGCACTATGCATAGCACCAACTGTGTCAAAGCCACCATTGACTAGATCAGCATCAATAAGATTATTTGCATAATAGTATTGGGTATTGAGTGAATATTGCCCATCATCATATGGAACAAAGATCAGTCCTGCAAGATCGATATCAGGATTTGCATTTTCATCTTCACTGTAAGGAGAAGCGTTGAAACGTGCAGTTGCATTACTCATACCACGTCCAGCGCAAAGCTTAACATACATCCCGTTGATGCCGGTAAGATTTTCAAAACTAAACTTTGAACTCAAACCATCAAACTCAACATTAATAGAGTGACCCATTGGAGAAGCAGCTTTGTCGTCATCTCTGAGGTTGACAAGATGTCCATTGGTTGAAGGGCGGCGACCTACACTAAAAGTCCATGGCATATCTGCACCTATAAACGTATCATTTCTATAGAGAAAGTATGCTGAGCGTACACGAACAGAATCGTTATAAGCATTCTCATTAGCGATCCAGTCAAATTTTTCATATGGATCATTCATATCATTTGCACCTGAACGCGCTCCAAATGTTTTATTATAGGCGAGCTGACCAGTAAAGCTTAGATTCTCATTTGCCATCCAGTCCATATTGATCCACAAGCGGTTTGACATGAGGGCATCGTTTTTCGCCTCTGATCCATCTGCCATAGTGTAGTCAAGGTTGTCGAGTGTAAATCTATAATCGACACCAAATTTAAGATGACTCCCAGATGTGTTTTTATTGATCTCTGTGACAGATTCTTGAAGGTATTTGATCTCTTCTACGACATCAAACTCCTCCTCTTCATCTTCCTCATCTTCCCCTTGACTTGCTTTTTCCTCTTGTTCCTCTGTGTTATCTTCAGCATCATCTACATCCGAAGCCTTTGCCTCTTTGAGTGTCGCGATTTCTGACTTGAGCTTGTTCATCTCTAGCTCCATCGCTTGAAATCTTTCAAACATCGTAGCCTCAGCACTCAGTGATGGACTCAAAAGCGCTGCGGTTGCAACAGAGAGTATCAGTTTTTTATTCATTTTCTTCCCTTTTTTAAACCATAAAAATGTCACAAAGATAACAAATTTTTATAGTAGATTTGTGATACTATACATCAAGCAAGATAAAATTTATTTGAATTTCGTTAAATTTTGGTATAAATAATAGTAATATGTCGTAAACTGCAAAGAATCAAGAGAAAACTAAAAAGCTTAACTTAAACATAAATAGTGTAAAATTCCGCGATTTTCTTTTTGTGCAAATAAATAGAAATATTCACAAGTAGGTGTCAATTATATCTAGTGCAGTCCTCTTTTTAGAGTCAACTGTAAGACCTTACTGAAGCGAACTAGATAAAATATTTCTGGCTGAAAAAGCCTTTAAAGGACCTTATATGGTAACTATGAAAGACCTCTTAGAGTGTGGTGTACACTTCGGACACCAAACACGTCGTTGGAACCCGAAAATGAAAAAATATATCTTCGGTGTTCGTAAAAATATCTATATTATAGATCTTCAAAAAACACTTCGTTACTTCCGTAATACATACCAAATCGTAGTAGATGCTGCTGCTGAGGGTAAAACTGTATTATTTGTTGGTACAAAAAAACAAGCTCGTAACTCTGTAAAAGAAGCTGCAATCGCTTGTGGTATGCCATATGTAGATAACAGATGGTTAGGTGGTATGCTTACAAACTTCCCAACGATCCAAAAATCTATCCGTAAACTTGATCTTATCAACGAGATGCAAGAAAATGGTCAGATCAACCTTTTAACGAAAAAAGAAGCACTTATGCTTACACGTCAAAAAGAGAAGCTTGAGTCATATTTTGGTGGTATCCGTAATATGAAAAAACTTCCTGATATGATGTTCGTTGTAGATGCTGCAAAAGAGCACATCGCAGTTTTAGAAGCAAGATGTTTAAATATCCCAGTTGTAGCTCCACTAGATACAAACTGTGATCCAGACCTTATTACGTACCCAATCCCAGGGAACGATGATGCTATCCGTTCTATTCAATTGTTCTGCCGTGAAATGACTGCAGCGATCAACGAGGGTAAAGCTCTTGCTGAGGGTGGTTCAGTAGAACAAACAGAAGAAGAGCAAACAGAAGCGGCTCCAGTAGAGGCGAGCGAAGAAGAAACTCCAGCAGAAACTAAGGAGGCGTAATTATGGCAGAAGTAACAGCAGCAATGGTAAAAGAGTTGCGTACAGCAACTGATGCACCAATGATGGATTGTAAAAAAGCTTTAGTTGAAAATGATGGAGATATGGCAAAAGCTACTGAGTGGCTTAAAGAACGTGGTATCTCTAAAGCAGCGAAAAAATCTGATAGAGTTGCAGCAGAGGGTCTTGTTGGATTCAAAATTGCTGATGACTTTAGCAAAGCAACTGTAGTAGAGATCAACTCTGAGACAGACTTTGTTGCGAAAAACGAAGGTTTTCAAAACCTCGTACTCAAAACAACTGAAGAGGTTTATGAGAAAAACCCTTCGGATGTAGATGGTATTATGTCTAGCGAATTTGGTAGCTACTTTACTGAAACTGTTGCAAAAATCGGTGAGAAGATCGAACTTCGCCGTTTTGGAACACTTGAAGCTGAAGATGATACTGTTGCAATGAACGGATACGTTCACTCAAACAACCGTATCGCTGTAATTATCAAAGCAAAATGTGACAGCGCAAAAACTGCAGCGGGAATGAGAGATGTCCTCAAGCAAGTTGCAATGCACGCATCTGCAATGAAACCTACAACACTTTCATACAAAGACTTTGATGCTGAGTATATTGAGAGTGAAACAAAGGGAAGAATTGAAGCGATCAAAAAAGAGAATGAAGAGCTAGCGCGTCTGAAAAAACCTCTTAAAAACGTACCTCAATTTATCTCTATGGCACAACTTACTGATGAAGTTTTAGCGCAAGCTGAAGCAGAAATCAAAGCGATGCTTAAAGAACAAGGTAAACCTGAGCAAATTTGGGACAAGATCGTTCCTGGTTCATTAGCTCGTTTTATTGATGATAATACTACTCTTGATAAAGAGCAAGCATTACTTGATCAAACATATGTTCTTGATGACAAAAAAACTGTAGCACAAGCTGTTGAAGCTGCTGCAAAAGAGCTTGGCGGAACTGCTGAGATCGTAGACTTTATCCGTCTTGAAGTGGGTGAAGGTATCGAGAAAAAAGTTGACGACTTCGCTTCTGAAGTTGCAGCGCAAATGGGTTAAGGATTTTTCCTTACCCAACTTTGCTATAATCATAGCATGAATTTATTATCCGCAAAAAACATATCACACACATTTGACTACGAACTTTTTCATAACGTTTCCCTTGACTTAGAGGAACAAGATTCGATCGCTATTATAGGGATCAGTGGAAGTGGAAAATCAACTCTCTTACATATTCTTGCAACACTTTTAAAAGCTGACAGTGGGGATGTAGAACTCTTTGGTGAAAATGTAGCCACGATGAGCAAAAAGAAACTCTCTCAGATCAAAAGAGACGCTCTTGGACTTGTGTTTCAATCCCATTATCTTTTTAAAGGCTTTTCTGCTCAAGAAAATCTAGAAGTCGCAGCAATCCTCTCGAATCAAGAGATCCAAGAGAAGCTTTTAGAGAGACTCTCAATAAAGCAAAATATGGCGCAAAAAGTGACCGAACTCTCTGGTGGACAGCAACAAAGGGTCTCTATCGCTCGCGTGCTTACCAAAAAACCTCGCATCATCTTTGCAGACGAGCCAACAGGAAACCTTGACAAAACGACTGCCAAAGAGGTGATGAATCTTTTCTTTGAATATTGCCAAGAGCACAAGGCTGGGATGTTGTTGGTGACACATGACGAAAAACTTGCTTTTATGTGCAAGAAAGTCTATAGACTCGAGAATAAAGAGCTAGTAAAGGTACAATAGATGGGCTGGACAGAGGTATTTACTGACACCTACATGGTTGGCTTTGTACTTCTATTCTTTCGCTTTGCAGCGCTTTTTATGGCGGCACCCATCTTTTCACATCAAAATATCCCGATGAATATCAAAGCGAGCATGGCTTTTTTCTTCTCTGTGGTTTTTTACTCCTCCATGCCTCCACTTGTGATGGAGATCACGATTACATCCCTTATCTTGGCGATACTGAGTGAATTTATGCTCGGGCTTGTTGTGGGGATCGTACTTTTACTTGCTTATAATGTGATCACCTTTGCAGGGGGACAGATATCGTTTATGATGGGTTTTTCTATGGCAAGTGCCATTGATCCACAAACAGGTGTATCGATGCCGATCATTTCTCAGTTTTTGTCTTTGATAGGTTTGATGGTGCTCTTAGCACTCGATCTGCATCACTGGCTTCTGCTTTTTATTGATGGCTCTTTAAGTGCGATACCACTGGGTGGCTTTTTGATGACTGAAGATTTGTTTCATTATGTCATTGCTGCTGCTGCAAATATGTTTGTGGTAGGTTTTATGATCGCTTTTCCAATTACTGCTTTAGCCTTGTTGGCAGATATTATCTTTGGGATGTTGATGAAGACGATGCCTCAGTTTAATATCTTGGTCATCGGTTTTCCTATTAAGATTATGGTTTCATTTGTTGTACTTATAGCTACACTCAGTGCAACAATGCTCATACTCAAGGCAGAGATGATGGAAGCTTTTAATGCTTTAGAGATGTTTTTTTAGTTTTTTTTGCTACAATAACAACAATACCCTCAAAGGAAATAGCGTGAAAATATTACTTTTAAATGAAAATCCTGTCGTAAGTAAACTTGTTAAACTAAGTGCACAAAAAACTTCAGATGAAGTGGAGATCGTTTCAGATATTGACGCTATAGAGTCTGACAAATACGACCTGCTTGTTTTGGATGATGGCAAATACTCTGAGACAACACTTGGGGATATCCAAAGTAAGATAAGTTTTGATATGACACTTTTTATTTGCGCTAAAAATTCTGAGGTCGATACAAGCTCTTTTGATTCTGTGCTTCACAAGCCATTTCTTCCAACGGACCTTGTGGAACTTTTTGCTTCTTTGGGTGAAGAGAACAACAGTTCTACAGAGGAGATGGAAGATGATCTTGATGGGCTAGAAGATTTAGAAGATCTTGAGCCTCAAGATACTCCATCAGACTCCAAAGAAGAATTTTCACATGACCTTGATGATGATCTAGAAGAGCTTGATGAGCTCGATGAGATAGAGGATCTTCCAGAGGATGAAGAAGATTTAGAGGATACTCAAGATCTCGAAGATGTTGAAGACCTCGATGATGCACAAGACCTTGAGGATGCACACGAGTTGGACGATGCACAAGATCTTGACGATGCGCACGAGTTAGATGATTTTTCTCTAGATGATTTTGCTGATGATGAAGAATCATCAAGTGATGCAAAAAGTGTCTTAGACGAAGATGATGTCCAAGAGGTACAAAGCCTCCTAGGGGAAACAGATGAAGAGGAGCTTTTCGAAGATGATGCACTCAAAGAAGACGAAAGTGTAGAGGATGATCTTGATGATGAGTTGCTTTTAGAAGATGAGACGATGGAAAAAGAGGAGAGTGGACTGGGTGATCTCTCTCTTGATGAAGAGCTTACATCCGAAGATGAGCAAGAGGACTTAGCCCAAGAGGATTCTTTGGAGGATGAAGAGCTCGAAGATGATTTTACTCTTGAAGAAGATATGGATGAGGATGCTGAGGAAGAAGAGAGTCTAGAAGATTCTGACCTAGAGGATGATTTTTCTTTTGACGATGAGGAAGAGGAAGTAAAAGAAGAGAAAACACAAGCGTCTGAAACTGATGCGCCTGAAACAGAAGAATCTGAGGATCTAGAAGAAGATTTTTCTTTTGATGATGAGGAAGAGGTAGAGGAGGAAGTAGCAGCAGAGCCAGAGACAGAGGATGAAGAAGAAACTTCTCAAGACATTGACGATGCTCTTGATGATATAGATTTTGACAATGAAAGTTTGGATGACGATGAAGAAGATCTTGAAGCTGCGATCCAAAGTGCTGTCGATGAACTCTCTGATGAAGATCTACAAAGTGAGATAGATGATGAGGAGCTCCTTGGTATGATGGAGGGTGAATTTGATGGTTTAGATGATCTTGATAGCCTTACATCCAAAGATCTTAAGCTTGCTATTGGTGAAGAGGTGAGCGATGAAGAGCTCTCAGATGATACCCCAGTAGAGCAAGAGGATGCTGAAGAGCTTTCTCAAAAAGTGGCTGAGGAAGAGACCCAAGAAGATGAAGAGCAAGAGGGTGCAGATCAGAATGTTGAAGCGCTCAAAAAACTTCTCAAAGCTCTTTCAAATGAGGAAGTAGCCGCTTCACTCAAAGGGATGAAGATCAATATTAATATAACGCTGGGTGACAAGTAATGAATCTTAATAATAAAAGTGGTGCAGTTTTAGTTCTCTCAGGCCCTAGTGGTGCTGGAAAAAGTTCTTTGATCAATAAGATAGCAGGGGATATTGGAGATTATTATTTCTCGATATCTACGACGACACGCCCGAAGCGTGAGGGTGAGATAGAGGGTGTGCATTACCACTTTGTGAGTGAAGAAGAGTTCAAAAAAGATATTGACTCTGATTACTTTTTGGAGTATGCTGTAGTGCATGGAAACTATTATGGAACATCGATCAAACCTGTCAAAGAAGCACTTCATGCAGGAAAACTTGTTCTTTTTGATATTGATGTACAAGGAAACACTGCTGTAAATAATCGCCTTGGCGATATTACAACCTCTGTTTTTATCACCACACCATCACTCTCAGAGTTAGAAAAAAGACTTCATAATCGCTCAACAGATGCAAAAGAGGTGATCAACAATCGCATTAAAATGGCAAAGAGGGAAGTGCAAAGAATCTCAGAATATGATTATCTTATCATCAATGATGACCTAAATGAAGCTGCAAAAGCTTTGACCCTGATCGCTCGCGCTGCCAAAATGAAAGTGGCAAATGAAGATGTGAATGCATTTGTGCAAAAATGGGAAAATATTTAAAAAAGTAATGAATAAAAATGGGCGATAAGTATAGTTACAGCTAAGTGTAGTTATACTTTTCGACTTAAATTATAAAAGGATTTTACATGGGCATGCCTAGTGGAACAGAACTATTAATAATCTTTGGAATTATCGTATTACTCTTTGGTGCAAAGAAAATTCCTGATCTTGCAAAAGGGATCGGTAAAGGTATCAAAAACTTCAAAAGCGAAATGAAAGATGATGACGTTGAAGTTGCAACAAAAGAGGAGCCAAAAAAAGTAGAGAAAACTGAAGAAGTTGCATCTACTGAAGCTCCAAAAAACACTACTACACAAGCGTAAACCTTGAAGCAACGAGTATCGGCGCTTTTGCGCGAAAAGTTTGGTCGTGAAGTTGTTTTAGAAAAGCCGCGTGACCGATCTTTCGGTCACTTCGCTACTCCTATTGCTTTCTCCCTTGCAAAAGAACTTAGAAAATCACCTATGGCTATCTCTGATGAGCTTGCGTCCTCTTTTGATGGGCATGAAGAGTTCTCGAGTGTAGAATCGGTCAAAGGGTATCTTAACTTTCGTTTGAGTGAGAACTTTTTGAGTGAGTATGCTTCGTGGGCGCTTGAACATCCAAGTGAGTTTGCTAAACAAGAAAAAAGCCAAAAGATCCTCTTAGAGTTTGTGAGTGCAAACCCTACGGGACCTTTACATATTGGACACGCTCGTGGTGCAGTCTATGGAGATGCGCTTTTACGTTTAGGGCGCCATCTTGGCTATGATATCACAGCAGAATATTATGTCAATGACGCTGGAAACCAGATCGATCTTCTTGGACTTTCTATTCAGCTTGAGGGGCGCTCTAATATCTTGCACGAAGAGGTAGAATACCCTGAGAGTTATTATCGTGGAGAGTATTTGAGCGATCTTGCACTTGCGGCAGTTGAGCAGTTTGGCAAAGAGATCCTTAGTGATGAGAGTCGCCAAAAAGAGCTTGCACTTTGGGCAAAAGAGATCGTGATGCAGATCATCACCAAAGATCTAGCAGATACCAATATCTTTTTTGACACTTTTGTCAATGAGTCTTCACTTTATTCTGATTGGGAAAGAGTGATGGCAAAAATGGGCGAGGGAGTGTATGAAAAAGATGGAAAGATGTGGATCGCTTCTGAGTCTAAAGGTGATGAAAAAGATAGAGTAGTAGTGCGTGAAGATGGTCGCCCTACTTATTTAGCTGGTGATATCGTGTATCATAACCAAAAGTTTGAACGCGCTTATGATCACTATATCAATATTTGGGGCGCGGATCACCACGGCTACATCCCAAGGGTCAAAGCGGCCGTTGAATTCTTAGGCTATGAGAGCGAAAAGCTCGAAGTGCTTCTCTCTCAAATGGTGAGTCTGTTAAAAGATGGCGAACCGTACAAGATGAGTAAACGTGCTGGAAACGTGATACTTATGAGCGACATCGTTGAAGAGATCGGCTCTGATGCACTTCGTTTTATCTTTGCATCTAAAAAGAGCGATACATCCCTAGAGTTCGATCTCGCAGAGTTTAAAAAGCAAGATAGCTCAAACCCGATCTTCTATATCCAATACGCTCACGCGCGTATTCAGACCATTCTCTCTAAGAGTGATCTAAGCAGAGAAGAAATTTTGGCGGCTTCTTTGAAAAACCTTGGCGAGAGTGCAGATAGTTTGCTCTTTGATGCGCTCTTACTTCCTGAAGTGGTCGATGATGCATTTCATTCGCGTCAAGTACAAAAGCTGAGTGAATATCTAAGGTCACTCGCGGGTGCGCTTCATAAGTTCTATTATGACTATCGTATTATCGGAACAGAAGAAGAGGCGAAACTTTTAAAGCTCTTTATGGTTGTAGCACTCTCTTTAAAAACTGGACTCTCTTTGATGGGGATCGAGGCAAAAGACTATATGACAAAAGAGGATGAGGACTAAACCTTCTCCTACTTTTGAAGCAGATGCGATTCTTTGAGCTCGGGATAGAGCTCTAAGATCTCATCTGCAGAACTCTTTGGTATCTGTATCAAGAGTGGATTCTTCTTTGCATCAAGCCACGATGCAACTCTCTTTATATCTTCAAGACTCATAGCGCTACATCCCGCTGTTGGTGCATCTTTTGATCTATATACATGCATAAAAATACATGAGCCTCTTTGTTTGATCGCTTCGCTATTGTGCGCTATTACAACACCTAGTTCATATTGATGATCCTCTCTTTGCATTAGCTCATAACTTTTTGGCGTATCACTTGGATTACGAACAAGAGTATTGTAATGTTTGGATGTAGAGTCATCTACACAAAGAAGATCTTTGCTCGCATGGTGGTAAGGCAATTTAAAATTATTCTCTTTTTCATACCCAAAAAGGGCAGTAAGTTCAAAGATTCCTGCGGGTGCTTTTTTGTCTCCCTCATGCTTGATGGGATCCCCTTTTTTTTGGCTGAGACTGCGAACGCCAAGACCCCATCCAAGCCCGTTAGCACCGAGGTTAACATCGATTGTGTCAAAGAGTTTTTTTCCATCTTCAAAGCACTCCATTTTGGCGTGAAAACTTTGCATATCTTCACTCACAATAAGGACGATTTGCTCAGATGAGAGCAACAATAAAGGGAAAACGAGAACGATTAAGATGTTTTTTATCATAATGTATGGTACTATTACCCATCTATGAATAAGATTAAAAGTTACGGGATGTATGATGAATATAAATATAAGAAAAGCTGAAGAAAAAGATGCTTCTTTCTTGGCTGAAATGATACTACAAAGCACTCGAGCAGGCAAGAAGTATGGTATCTTCGATTTGGTTTTTCCTAGCAAAGATGATACAAAAGTAAAACACTGCATAGAGCAGCTTGTAACATCGAGTGCAAAGAATCATTGTCATTACACAAACTTTTTAATCGCCGATGTGGATGGTAAATCAGTGGGAACACTCTGTAGCTACGAACCTCGCATCTCTAATCAAGAAGCTTTCTTGGCAGCTCTTGATGAGACAGGATGTGAATATGCGCCCTTGGATGATCTAGATATCCTCAGAGAGTGCGATTTTGGGCTCAATAACAGAACACTCATGTTTGATTTTATGGAAGAGATCAATGGCTTTGAGGATGTGGGTATTTTAAAGGCACTCATGCAAAAGAGCCTGCTTACAGCACGCCTCAAAGGTTATCGCATTGCACAAACTATTGTGGAAAAAGGCTCTTTAGAGATCTTGCTTGATTATAAAAAACTTGGCTTTAAAGAGGTCAAAGAAAAAGAGTGTGAACTTTATAAAGAGAAGTTTGGAAGATCTGGCTTGATCCTTTTGAGCATTGAATTCTAGGGGTCGTCAATAGAACTCTCAGCTCTTTCTCTCCTCCCATCTCTCTTGGCTATTTTTTTAGCCCTCTATTTCAAAAATGTACTTCTCTCCCTTTTAAGTGGCATCATTTTGGGTATTTTGCTCTTAAATGATTTCTCAGCTCTTGCTTCTTTTGAGGCTTTTGTTGCACTTTTTGCCTCTTTGCTCTCACAAGGGTGGATACTCTTTACCCTTGGTTTTGCGATACTTGTGGGAAGTATCATGGCGCTTATTGAAAAATCGGGTGGTATAGAGGGCTTTGTCGCCCTTGTGCAGCATGAAAGATCTTTTATTAATACTCCACGCTCCTCTTTGTTGCTTAGCTACTTTGTGGGGATCGTCATCTTTGTCGAATCGACCATTACATCCCTTGTTGCGGGAGCAATCGGCAAGCCACTTTGTGATAAGCACGGCATATCCAGAGAAAAGCTCGCTTTTGTATGTGATAGCACCGCCGCACCTGTGAGTGCTCTGATTGTTCTTAATGGCTGGGGTGCTTTGCTTTTGGGGCTTATTGCTACGCAGATCTCTTTGGGGCAGATCAGTGGCAATAGTATGGATATTCTCATCGATTCTATTTTGTATAACTTTTATGCGATGAGTGCTCTTGTTGTGACCTTTTTGGCGATATGGTTTCACATCGATCTTGGCGAGATGAAACATGCAAAACCTGCATTGATTCAAAGCCATCGCATCTCTGTGAAGCAAGCAAGTATGTTTTTGATGCTTTTGCCCATTGTGTTGATGGTGGTGCTGGTCTTTGTGTTTTTGTATATCACAGGGAGTGGGGATATCTTGCAAGGGAGTGGTTCGAGTAGTATCTTTTATACGATGCTCTTTACTTGGCTCTTTATGCTTTTGTATTATGTAGGGACAAAAAATATGAGCTTCAAAGAGTGGAGCGTCACATCCACACAAGGAGCTATCAAACTCATTCCTATTGCAGCCATTTTACTTTTTGCTTTTGCCCTTGCTCAGATCACAGTGGAGCTTAAAACGGGGTTCTATCTAGCTTCACTCGCCCAAGGGGTGATTCGTGTGGAGTTTTTAGCGGTGGTGATTTTTTTGCTGAGTTCTCTTATCGCTTTTTCTACGGGGACGAGTTGGGGGACCTTTAGTATTATGATCCCTGTGGCGGTTCCTATGGCGGTGGGGATGGATGCAAATATTGCCCTGTGTATTGGTGCGGCGATCTCAGGGGGTGTGCTTGGAGATCATTGCTCCCCTATCTCAGATACGACGATCGTTGCGGCTATGGCGAGTGAGTGTGGTTTGGTAGAGCATGTAAGAACACAGCTTCCTTATGTTCTTATCAGTGCGCTTATAAGTATGATTCTTTTCTTTGTTTTTTCAATTTTCTAAATAGTGGTTGATGCTGTAGCGCAGGTCATCATCGAGGTTTTCCATACTTGTGAGCATCCAGCGCAGATATCCAGCATCACTTGAGGCTACTTCTTGGAGTGTTTTGCCTTTGTATTTTCCAAAACGAAATGTTTGGATCAAAATAGGGGTGTTGGTCAGATCAACCATCTTCTCTACAGGGTTTTCTCCTGGAAATTGTTTTTGCACCGCTTCACGCAGGCGTGAGAGGAGGAGTTTGAGTACAAGCACATCCCCTATTGCATCGTGGGCTTTGACCTCGATACCTAGAGCGTCCGCTTCTTTTTGTTCCTCTTTATAAAGCTCCATCTTGTAGCGAAAGTATTGGAGTCTATGCGCTTCTTCCTCTGGAAAAAGGTGCTTTGCAACACGTAGGGTATCGATCACTTTCATTTGTGTGACAAACCCCTCTTTTGCTAACATCCCAAGATCAAATGGGGCGTTGTGAATGATCATATAGTTGTTTGGAGTATTAAGTTCTAAGAGCCTTTGATAGGCGCGCGTTTGTGTACATTCAGGCTTGCCCTCGATCATAGAGGGGACGATCCCATGTACTTCCATCGCACCAAAGCTAATAGGAATAGAAGTGCTACAAAGCTCGTTGTGTACCTCGATCTCTTTGGCACCTAGCACCATATATCCCAGCTGAATCACTCTGTCAAGCTCTGCTGCACCTGTTGTTTCTGTATCTAATATCACATAATGTGTAGCCAAAATAAACCTTTATAAAAATGCATCGAGCATATAATTTTTTTGTACATCCAAATACTCTTGGGAGAGTTGAATATGAAGAATTTCATTATGAAAAGAGTATTTACAAAAGGTCACAAAGCGAAGAGGGTATCTCTTGCCCTCAAATGTAAAATCCTTCACACCAAGTGGCTCGTTGAGCTCTTCGAGGAGCTTGCGAATATAAAGGAGAGAGTCTTGAGTATTTTCAAGCTTAAGGAGTCGTAAGATAGCCTCGATCTTTATATCCATATCCAAGTCATCATCGTCGTTTTCTTCATAAGTATTATAAAGAGCACGTGCGAGTCTGAGGGCATCTTGGCTGAGAGGCTCTGATAAAAGTGTTTGTTTTTCAATCTCTGTATTCATAATCATAATATATTCTTTTTGTGATTAAAAGCTTATAAATGCTACACTGCCAAATAAAAAGAGAGGCACACTTTTTGATTAGTTCTTCACTATTATATCTTTTTATTTTAGCTCTTATTGCGACCTCTTTTCATCTTTTAGAGATAAGATTTCGTATCAAGCTTTTTTCATTTATCCCCGCTGTGGTGATGATCTATGCTTTGAGTATGATGCTGGCGAGTTTTGGCTTGTTTGAAAAAAATGAAGCGATCAGAGATGTGTATAGCCTAGCAAAAACAAACCTTCTGCCTGCGATGCTTTTTTTGATGCTCTTACAAGTAGATCTGAGACACTTTGTTCGGCTTGGACGCTCTTTGGTCTTTGCGTATCTTTTAGCAGTTTTCTCCCTAGCAATTGCTTTTATTCTTATAAGCCTCCTCTTTGATTTTGATAGTGTCGAGGCCTCTGCTTTTGGAGCTTTGGCTGGGAGTTGGATGGGTGGCACTGCCAATATGATCGCTGTGGGATCAGCTCTTGGGGTGAGCAATGAAGCGTATGGATACGCACTGATCGTTGATAGTGTCAACTATACTTTGTGGGTGATATTTTTATTGTTTCTTGTTCCTTTTGCTCCTTTGTTTAATCGCTGGAGTAGATCTAAAAACACAAAGCTCCAAGAGCTTGAAGTGGGATGTAGCTGTACTTTGGGTCCAAAGCGCTATTGGTTCTTGCTTCTTTTAGCACTGGGTGTTTCGCTGTTCGTGCAGATCTTTATAGAGTGGCTCCCTTGGGTAGAAAAGACGACAGGGGTGGTGCTCCTTGCCACATTTTTGGGAATACTTGGCTCTTTTACAAAGCTAAAAGAGATAAATGGCTCCTCAGAGATCGCTACAACGATGCTCTATCTGCTCATTGCGCTCATTGGCTCTCAGGCATTTTTTGAGAGTTTTGAGACCCTTGGTGTCTATGTGTTTGCAGGATTTCTTATCTTAGTGTTTCATGCACTCATCATGGTACTTGGTGCAAAGCTATTCAAGCTCGATCTCTTTAGCATCGCCGTGGCTTCACTCTCTAATATTGGAGGCGTTGCCTCAGCACCCATTTTAGCAGCGGCGTATAATAAGTCTCTTGTTGGAGTTGGGGTGCTTATGGCGGTGATGGGGTATATTATCGGAACATTTGGAGGTTTACTTGTGGGGAATATTTTACTAGGTTTGGCGCAATGAAGATACTATCAATCGAGCATAACAGAGAAGCGATCGCTCTTAAAACCCCCTTTAAAACAGCTTTGAGAACTGCTTGGGATGTAGAGTTTGTTCGGGTGTGTGTAAAGTGTGAAGATGGGAGCTTTGCTTATGGGGAAGCTCCTGCGACAAAAGCGATCACAGGGGAGGGGCTTGAAGAGATCGAGGCATCGTTACAGAGAGTGGCTAAAGCTTTTGTTGGCAAAAGTATTGAGCAAGCGTTTGTACTTCTTGATACCCTCAGTGATATTGGAAGCAGTACGATGGCTGCTCTTGATATCGCCTTTGTTTTTTTAGATGCACACCAAAAAAAGCAGAGCCTCTTTGAGTATTTTGGCACGCAAAATAAAGAGCCTCTGCAAAGCGCGATCACGATTAGTTTGAATAGCTCTCTTGAGATGTTGCATGATGCTAAAAAAGCGTATGAGGAGGGGATGGATATTCTCAAGATCAAGCTAGGAGCGGATATCTCTCATGCGATCGAGGTGGTGGGCTCCATCGCTACAGAATTGCCCAAAGCGGTTTTGCTCATTGATGCCAACCAAGCTTGGGATGTAGAGCGTTCGAAGAGCTTTATCGATGCGACAAGCTCTTGGGATGTAGCACTTATTGAGCAGCCTCTGGGGGCAAAAGAGACAGAGAGGATGGCTGAGCTTACACGCTATGCATCGGTGCCGATCCTTGCAGACGAATCGGTATTTACACTTGAAGATATGCGTTATGTGTTAGAGCATAAGTGTGCAGATATGATCAATATTAAGCTGATGAAATGTGGAGGGATTCGCAAAGCAAAAGAGATGCTCGAGTACGCACGCACACATAAGATAAGGTGTATGATGGGCTCGATGCTAGAGGGTCCAAACTCGATACGTGCAGCGATCCATCTGAGTTTTGCCTATAGAGATGTGATCACTTTTGTCGACCTTGATTCGCCTATGCTTTACAAAAACAGCCAAGAGAATATGCCCCAAGATTTTCTCTATCAACAAAACAAGATAGAGATAATCTAGAGACATTTTTTGCTATAATGGCTGAGAAATTTTGATTTAAGGCGTCGAATGGCTTATCTTACACAAGTGAAGTTGACTATACTCTTAGTATTTTTAGTCCTAGTGTTTTTCGTGTATCAAACCACAACGGCGACACTTCACTCTTACACCGCTTCATCGTATGCAAAAAACATCGATATACTTGAGGGAAATTATAAAGCCAGCATCGATCTCTATCAAGTGATCGCAGATGGGTTTTATCACTCCCTACTTAATCAAGAAAATATTTTAAGCCTTTTGAGCCAAGCAAAAAACACACAAGACAAGCACAAGAAAAAAGAGTTACGCAAACAACTCTATGAGATGCTCAAGCCACATTATGAAAGCTTGCAAGACAAAGGACTCAATATTGTGTTGTTCGCTTTTGAAGAGAATAACGTTTTTTTGCGCGTGCATAAACCATCAAAATATGATGAT
>JAVETX010000065.1:0-7801 GCA_034005845.1 Sulfurimonas sp.
TATACATTTGCAGACGTTGCATCGTATAGACTTCGCCAAACACCTATTCGTATTTTGGCGGCATCAGGTTCTATCGCGACAGTAATCCTTTACCTTATCGCTCAAATGGTTGGTTCTGGAAAACTGATTCAGCTTTTATTTGGTCTTCAGTACGAGGTAGCGGTTATTATCGTTGGTGTACTTATGATTTTATATGTAACATTTGGTGGTATGCTAGCAACTACTTGGGTACAGATCATTAAGGCATTTTTACTCCTCTCAGGTGCAACATTTATGGCTGTAGCTGTTATGGCGCATTACAACTTTAACTTTGGTGAGCTTTTCGCACATGCAACAGAGCTTAAAGGGATCGAGATTATGTCTCCGGGTGGACTTGTAAGTGATCCGATTTCTGCGATATCGCTCGCAGTGGCACTCATCTTTGGGGTTGCAGGTCTTCCTCATATCCTTATGAGATTCTTTACAGTTGGTGATGCAAAAGAGGCGCGTAAATCAGTTTTTTATGCGACAGGTTTTATCGGGTATTTCTACTTTCTAACGTTCATCATCGGTTTTGGTGCGATCGTTATGGTTTTTCAAAACCCACAATATTTAGATGTTGCAAAACAAGCGATTAGTGGTGGAGCTCCGATTTTAGGTGGAAATAATATGGCGGCGATTCACTTAAGTCACGCTGTAGGTGGAGATTTCTTCTTAGGGTTTATCTCAGCGGTTGCATTTGCTACTATCTTAGCGGTTGTTTCAGGTCTTACTCTTGCAGGTGCATCAGCGATCTCTCACGACCTTTATGCGTCAGTTGTGAAAAAAGGGCAGATCGATTCTGTAACTGAGATGAAGGTTTCTAAAATGGCAACTGTTGGTCTAGGGATCGTAGCAATTATTATGGGTATTGCTTTTGAGCAACAAAATATCGCGTTCGTGGTTGGTTTGGCGTTTGCAATTGCTGCGTCTGCTAACTTCCCAATTCTTTTCCTTTCAATGTACTGGAGAGGTTTAACAACTCGTGGTGCAGTGATCGGTGGAAGTCTTGGACTTGCAACAGCGGTACTTTTAGTTATTCTTGGTCCGATTGTATGGGTAGATATTTTTGGAAACGCAGAAGCGATTTTCCCTTATAAATATCCAGCACTCTTCTCAGTGATCGTAGCATTTGTTGGAACATACATCTTCTCTATCACAGATAAGAGCCAAGGTGCTAAAGATGAGGCGGAGGCATTTGAAGCACAGTACATCCGTGCACAAACTGGTATCGGTGCAGAAGGTGCATCTGAACACTAGGTGCTTAAGTTACTTCCAAATTCTTGGAAGTAACACCTTTATTTACTATGGAGTTACTATTTGAGTATACTTGATCAAAGAAAATTGATAGAATCAACACACCCCTTTGAACTGTTAGAACCCACTACGCTCGATCATCTCATGCAGAAGATTGACATAGCTTACTACCCAAAAGACACCCTTTTATTCTCAAAAAATATCCCCTCTATCGCATTTTATATCATCATTAAAGGTTCTGTATCTGAGTTTATCGATGAAGAGCTTCACAATGTTTATTCTCAGGGCGATAGCTTTGATGCAGATGCTCTTATCTATGGAAAAACAGAAGCGAAGTTTGTGGTAGATGAAGATCTTATCTGTTATGAGATCAAAAAAGAGGACTTTTTAGAGCTTTTGGAAAACAAAAAAGTACAAAACTATTTTCTTCAAGATTTTGTCTCACGTCATCAGCATCTCAAAGAGTATGACAGCGCAGGCGATCTTACCCCTTTTTTGATGTCGCGTATCTCTGATATCTATCTTCATAGCGCGTGTGTGGTGAGTGGAGATATCTCTATCTATGATGCGCTGGTAAAAATGCAAGAGCTTCAAGCAAAGGTGATCTTGTATAAAAAAGGGGATGCCTATGCTATCGTTACCGATACAGATTTACGAGAAAAAGTGCTCTTACAAAGAAGGGATGTAGAGGAAAAACTCAGTAGTATAGCTACTTTTGGCGTGGTAAGTATAGAGCAGAGCGATTTTTTATTTAACGCGCTTTTGCTTATGACACAAAATGGGATCAAAAGAGTTGTGGTGATGCAAGAGGGGGAAGTTGTAGGGATACTCGAACAGCTCGATCTTTTGAGTTATTTTGCAAATCACTCCCATCTTATCGTAGTTCAAATCGATAAAGCACGCACTTTGGATGATCTCAAAAATTTGCAACAAGATCTGAAAAACCTCCTTATCACACTCCACTCTAAAGGGGTGAAAGTTCGCTATATCACAAAGCTTGTTGCGACACTCAATGATAAAATCTATAAAAAGCTCTTCAAGATGTACGTGCCAAAAGAGCTTCAAGCAAAATGTGCACTCATCGTGATGGGTTCTGAGGGGAGAGAAGAGCAAAGTGTCAAAACAGATCAAGATAATGCTTTGATCGTTGAAGATGGTGTGGATGTAGCACTCTTTGAGGAGTCTATGCTTGCTATTAATCATGCACTCTTAGAGATAGGTTTTCCTGCGTGCCCTGGGGATGTGATGGTAAGCAACTCTTTTTATCGACGTACAGTGAGTGAATACAAAGAGCTCATCGATCGCTGGGTGAGTAGTATGAACGAAAATGATCTACAACATTTTAGTATCTTTTTGGATGCGAAATGTGTGGCTGGTGACACACTCCTTTTAAAAATGCTTACATCACATCTTCAAAGAACTTTTCATGCGCGTGATGATGTTTTGGCACATATTGCCAAAGCCGTTTTACATTTTGAAACACCACTTTCTATGTTCTCAGGCTTTGTCCTAGAAAAAGAGCGTGACAATAAACTTGACTTAAAAAAAGGAGGTATATTTGCACTTGTTCACGGAGTACGAACTCTAGCACTCCAGTATGAAATAGGTGCGACAAATACGATAGAGAGAATAAAAGAATTAAATAATATTGGTGTCATAGATAAAAATTTTGCCGCAGAGCTTATAGAGAGTTTTGATACCCTCTCATCTATTCGTCTCAAAGCGATGCTTGAAGCAAAAAATACAGAAGAAAGTAATTATATCAATCCTGCAAATCTTCCAAAGATACAAAGAGATCTGCTCAAGGATAGTTTTCGAATTATCAATAAATTCAAAAAACTGATCAACTTTCACTATCATTTGAATATGGTTGGATAATGTTATTTTCTTTTTTGAAAAAACTGCAAAAAAATAGAGAATTAAAAAAGCTCAAAGAGAAAAAGTATTCTTTTTTATTTGAGTCATATGATGGTGATGAACTCGTTGTCTTTGATACTGAAACAACGGGCTTAAACCCGAAGAAAGATGAGATACTCTCTATAGGTGCAGTTAAGATAAAAGATAATAAAATACTGATCTCAGAAACGTTTGAGGTTTACATCAAAAACTCACAGCTACTCAGTCCGCAAAATGTCGCTGTACACAAGATCCGTCCTTGTGATCTGCATGATGCAAAAACAAATGAAGTGGCTTTGCGAGAGTTTTTAGAATTTATTGGTCCAAGACCATTAGTTGGATATTATCTTGAGTTCGATGTAGCGATGATCAATAAGTACCTCAAGCCTCTTTTAGGAATAACTTTGCCTAATAAAATGATAGAGGTCTCTGAGCTATATTTTGATGAGACAATTACATTGATACCACAAGGAAATATTGATTTACGCTTTGATACAATTCTTAGCAAGTGTAACATACCTAACATGGGTGCTCATAATGCCGTCAACGACGCGATTATGACAGCTATGATCTATTTAAAATTAACAAAGAGGAAAACGTAATGATAAAAGAAGTTTTTAAGCCAAACAGAGAGTTTGCAAAAGATGCAAGAATCAAAAATATGTGTGAGTACCAAGCACTTCAAGATTGGGCTACGGAAGATTATGAAGGTTTTTGGGGAAGTTTTGCAAAAGAAAAAATTGACTGGATCGAACCATTCTCTGAAGTTATGAATGAAAACAATTTTCCATTTGTTAAATGGTTTGAAGGTGGAAAACTCAATGTTTCTGAGCAATGTATCGATAGACACCTCAAAACTCGTAAAAATAAAGCTGCGATCATCTTTGAGGGTGATCGTGGTGACAAACAAATTATTACATACCTTGAGCTTTACTACAATGTAAATAGATTTGCAAACCTCTTACGCAATGACTTTGGTGTAAAAAAAGGTGACCGTGTTGTTATCTATATGCCAATGATTCCAGAAGCTGCGTATGCAATGCTCGCATGTGCGAGAATCGGTGCGATCCACTCTATCGTATTTGGTGGTTTCTCAGCAGAAGCACTTCGCGATAGAATCGAAGATGCAGAGGCAAAAGTGGTGATCACAGCAGATGGAGCATACAGAAAAGATAAACCATATATGCTCAAACCTGTTGTAGATGCAGCACTTGCAGGTGAAAGCCCAGTAAAAAAAGTACTTATTGTTGAGAGAAATAATGAGGATATAGAATGGGTAGGTGGACGTGACTACTCTTATAATGAACTCATTAAAAATCAAGCAGTAACATTTGAGCCAGAAGTGATGAATGCGGAAGATCCACTTTTCTTGCTCTATACATCAGGCTCAACTGGAAAACCAAAAGGGGTACAACACAACTCTGCAGGTTACATCCTATGGGCTCAGATGACTATGGAATGGGTATTTGACGTAAAAGAGAATGATACCTATTGGTGTACAGCGGATGTTGGCTGGATTACAGGTCATACGTATATCGTTTATGGTCCACTTGCAATGGGTGCGACAACGGTAATGTTTGAGGGTGTTCCAACATACCCTGATGCAGGGCGTCCATGGAAAATGGTAGAGGAGTATAAGATTAACCAATTCTATACTGCACCTACTGCGATTCGTGTACTTCACAAATCTGGAGAAGATGAGCCAGCAAAATATGACCTAAGCTCACTTAAAGTGCTTGGAACAGTTGGTGAGCCGATCGATCCACCAGCATGGAAATGGTACTATGAAGAGGTAGGTGGAAGTAGATGTGCTATCGTAGATACTTACTGGCAAACTGAAACAGGTGGACATATCGTATCTCCACTTCCAGGGGCTACTCCTATCAAACCTGCATGTGCGACATTCCCACTTCCAGGGATCATGGCTGAGATCTTAGATCCTGCAACGGGTGAAAAAGTTGGTGCAGATGAGCCTGGATATATGTGTGTAACACGCCCTTGGCCATCAATGATCCGTGGTGTTTGGGGAGATGAAGAGCGTTTTGTCAAATCATACTTTGGTGATGTGAAAAAAGATGGAAAACCTGTGTACTTTACAGGTGATGGCGCTATCTATGATGCTGATGGATACATCACGATCACAGGACGCACAGATGATGTTATCAATGTAAGTGGTCACAGAATGGGTACGGCTGAGGTTGAAGCAGCTATCAAAAAACATCCAAACGTAGCTGAGGTTGCTGTTGTTGGAAAACCACATGAGCTCAAAGGTGAGGGTATCTTTGCGTATATTGTTCTCAAAGAGGATCAAGGTGTGGCAGATGAAGTTGAAGAGGTAAAAGCGATCAACAACGTCATTAAAAAAGAGATCGGAAATATCGCACTTTGTGATGATATGGTCTTTGCACCAGGTTTACCAAAAACACGTTCTGGAAAGATCATGCGTCGTATTCTTCGTGCTATAGCAAAAGGCGAAGCGATCACTCAAGATATCTCAACACTTGAAGATCCAAGTATCGTTGAAAAAATCGAGTGTATGGTAAAAAAATAATGTATTAAAAAATGAAAGAGCTTTTGTGCTCTTTCATCCTCCTCTCTTGTGAGATATGCTACAATTTCACAAAAACAAAAAGAGAGACAAATGGAACTTTGTATCGCACTCGATCTCCCCACCCAAGAAGAAAATTTAGCACTTGTAGAAAAAATCAAAAACTATGATGTATGGCTCAAAGTAGGGCTTCGTTCGTATATCCGAGATGGTGCAGAGTTTATCAATGCACTTAAAGCAATCAACCCAAATTTTAAGATCTTTTTAGACCTCAAACTCTATGATATCCCAAACACTATGGCAGATGCTGCTGAGTCTATTATGGGATTAGGGATCGATATGTTTAATGTCCATGCAAGTGCAGGAAAACGTGCGATGCAAGAGGTGATGCAAAGATTAGAAAAATATGAAAAACGTCCTATCGTCTTAGCTGTCACAGCACTGACCTCTTTTAGTGAAGATGAATTTGTCGCAGTATATGAAGAATCTATCTCTGTAAAAGCAGACCAATTTGCACGTGATGCACATGAGAGCGGGCTTGATGGTGTTGTGTGTTCTGCATATGAGAGCGCATCTATTAAAAACACTACATCCCAAGAGTTTATGACCCTCACTCCAGGGATACGCCCTTTTGGTGAAGATTCTGGAGATCAAAAACGTGTTGCGGATGTAGCATTTGCAAAAGAGGCGCATGTAGATTTCATTGTGGTAGGAAGACCTATCTATCAAGCGCAAGATCCAGCACAAATTGTAGAAAATATTTTAAAGATCCTATAGTTTTAAGCTATCTATTATATATACTTCACTATAATTTCCATCTTCAAACGGACGAGTGGGTGAGTGGCTGAAACCACATCCCTGCTAAGGATGCGAATGGGTAACTGTTCCGAGAGTTCGAATCTCTCCTCGTCCACCACTTGAAGATACTCCAAAAATACACATTCTTTTAAAAATAATCATAAAAACCATAAACATTATTTGCAATCATATATAAATATAGTTATAATATTTTCGATGAAAGATGAGGTTCGAGATTCATCTTTAGTGCAATACTCAACATATTCTGCTAGACCGAACGACTCTCCCCATACTTTGACTCCGCTTTGTAATGAAGTGTATTATATTCCCTATTAGAGGTACGAAAATGGCAGAATTGCTACAAGGAACTGTAAAATGGTTCAACGAAGAAAAAGGTTATGGATTTATCCAACAAAACAATGGGCAAGGTGATCTTTTTGTGCACTTTCGCCAAGTAAACAGCACAGGTCCTGGTCGTGTTTCACTTTCTGATGGACAAAGTGTAACATATGAAATCGGTGAAGGACAAAAAGGTCCTCAAGCTGAGAACGTAACAGCACTCTAGGTTTTTTACTACATACTCTCTATTTATTAATAGAGGGTATTCCTCCCTCCGACATATTTTCTACACAACTGTACCCAAGTACAATATACTTTTTACTCAACTTATCATAACATAAGCACAATAAAACAATATTCAGGAGTCTGATATGTCAGTAATAATAGGAAAAATTGCTAGTTTGGATGGCACTTTTTACGCTAAAGGTCCAGATGGTTCTATGAGACAACTCTCAAAAGGTGATGCTATCTTTGAGGGTGAGATCGTCATTGGTGATGGTGCAAACTCAAGTATAGATAGTGTTATCGTTGCTATGAATGACGGTACTGATCTAGTACTTCTTGGAAATGACACGCAACTTTTTGATGCATCTCTTTCTCAAGAGCAATTTGCTGAATCTGACACAGTGACAGACCCTAACTCTATTCTTTCTATGCTAGAAGAGAATGAAGACCTTGAAAATATTGATGTAGATGACATTGAAACAGCTGCAGGTGAAGATGGTGCGGAATCTGAGGGTGGTGTTCCTGGAGAATTTGCACAATTTAATGGTGCTGAAACAGATGTAAATGCTCAGGTGAGAGGTGCTGGATTTGGTACTGGTGACAATAATGCTGATAAGGAACTCAATTTATTTGAAGAAGCTCGTCGTGCGGAAGCATTAAGAGATACTGCCGCAACAGAATCTCTTGCAGTCGTTGACACAACGGCACCAGAGTATGTTA
>JAVETX010000028.1:0-32927 GCA_034005845.1 Sulfurimonas sp.
GTCATAGTGAATATTACTTTGACGATCAAGCCCTAGATCGCGGCTTTTTAGTTCAAACACAAAATATCGCAACACTCAACCTCTCTTGGAATATTTTTGACTTTGGTGCGACAAACAAAAGCTATGAAGCAAAATATGAAGAATACTTAAGCAAAAAAACAAGCCTAGAGTATCAAAAAGCAGTTGCGGATGTAGACTACCGTCTGGCACAAAAATTTTTAGAGATCGCATCGATCAAAATAGATGCGACAAAAGCGACTCTTGAGGCGGCAAGCTCAACGTATGATCTTATCAAGTTACGCTATCAAAACGGGATGATCGACAATGTCGCTTATCTTCAAGCGCTCAGTGAAAAATATGAAGCCGCGCGTGGATATAAAAGAGCACTTTATGATTATGAAGTAAAAAAAGCAGAAGTTATCTATTACAGTGGAAAGAATATTAAGGAGTTTTTACAATGAAAAAATTAGCTATATCAGTAGCAACAGTCGCTCTTCTCTTCGTGGGATGTAGCAATGACGAGCAAGCAAACGCCTCTCAAGGGGCACAAAAGCAGATGCCACCCCTACCTGTTCAAGCACATACAGTAAAGCTTGCAACAGCAGAGTTTACAAAAAGCTATTCAGCGATCCTCAAACCTTACCAAGAGGTAGATGTGGTCGCACGTGTGAGTGGACTCTTAATCAATGAAAACTTTACAGAGGGTGCTTTGGTCAAAAAAGGCGATCTTCTTTATGAGATCGAAAAAGATGAGTATGAAGCGAGTCTCGATGCGGCAAAAGGCGCGTATTTAAAAGCAGAAGCAAACTATAAAAAAACATCCAAAGATTGGGAGAGAGCTTCGTATCTTTTTGAGAACAAAGCGATCAGTGAGCAGCAGCGTGATGATACACTTTATGCTTATGAAGATGCGCGTGCAGAGCTTCAAAGAACAAAAGCAGCTCTTAAAAACGCACAGATCGAATACGACTATACGACGATCTATGCTCCTATTAGCGGTATTATTGGGATGAGTAAAAGTGATGAGGGAAGCTACATCGCTTCAACAAACTCTATTTTGACTACTATTACAGCTCTTGATCCTGTGTATGCAGAATTTTCTATTCCTAGTAGTGATATAGCGGCATATATGTCTCAGATCAAAGTGGGTGCGACGATCTCTCTTAAAGCTGGAGGAAAAGAGCATAGCGGAGTGGTTGATTATATTGCGCCAAAACTCGATGCACAGACAGATACTCTTTTAGTGCGTGCAAAACTTACAAATGAACAAAGAGAGCTTGTTATAGGCTCATTTGTCGAGGTCGTTTTAAGTGGATTTAGCTATACAAATGTGGCAAAGATCCCACAAAAAACACTTATCAAAACACCTGATGCAACCCTTGTATATGTGATAAAAGAAGATGGTGTAACTATGCGCCCTGTGGAAGTGGCTCATATTGATAACGGGATGGCAGTAATTAAAAGTGGGCTCTCTGAGGGTGAGCAGATCGTAACAAGCAATATTGCAAAACTCAGACCAAACTCCAAAGTTTCTGTAGTGGGCGGTAAATAAAATGTTCTCTGAATTTTTTATAAAAAGACCTGTTTTTGCCTCAGTTATCTCTATTATCATAGTTTTAGCTGGTGCGATCTCGATATTCTCTTTACCAATCTCAGAATATCCTCGGGTATCTCCACCGCAAATAGTTGTCTCTACATCCTATCCTGGAGCAAGTGCAGAGACCATCTCTAAAACAGTTGCAGCACCGCTTGAAGAACAGATCAATGGGGCAAAGAATATGCTCTATATGAACTCTCTTGCAGCCGATAATGGCTCACTAAGTATTAGTGTATTCTTTGAGATCGGTACCGATCCAGATGATGCAAAGATCGATGTGAACAACCGTGTCCAAGCAGCATTGGCAAAACTTCCTGAACAAGTAAAACGCCAAGGGGTCAAAGTAGATGAGCGTAGCCCTGATATGCTTCAGGTTGTTATCCTCAATTCACCAAAGCAAACACGTGATATCACCTATATCTCTAACTATGCTCTTATGAATATTGCCGATGATCTTAAGCGTATCAAAGGGATTGGAGATGTTCGTATCTTTGGTGCAAAAGATTACTCTATTCGTATCTGGATCGATCCACTCAAACTCAAAAAATACTCGCTAACGGTCACAGACCTCGTGGCAGCTGTACGTGAGCAAAATGAGCAATACTCCGCTGGAAAACTCTCAGCAGAGCCAGTTTCAGGTCAAGAGATGTTTACCTATACCCTTGAGACTCCTGAGCGTATGAGTGATCCTGAGCAGTTTGCAAATATCATCATCAAGTCAAACGAAGATGGAAGTGCACTCAAACTCAAAGATGTAGCAAATATTGAGCTTGGATCTCAAAGCTATAGCATGAGAACAAAGCTTAATGACTCCCCTGCAATCCCTATGGGGATCTTCTTACAAAGTGATGCGAACGCTATTGAAACCGCACAAGCTGTGCGTGAGACGATGAAGCAAGCGCGTGAGAGTTTTCCTGAAGATCTAGATTATAAGATCCCTTATGATATTACAGACTTCGTTCAAGTCTCGATCAATGAGGTTATCAAAACGTTTATCGAAGCGATCATTTTAGTTATTCTTATCATTTTCTTATTCTTACAAAACTGGCGTGCGACACTCATCCCGATTCTTGCGGTTCCTGTTTCTATTATTGGGGCGTTTGCTGGGATGTATATGCTTGGATTTAGTATCAACCTCCTCACCCTCTTTGGGCTCGTGCTCGCAATTGGTATCGTGGTCGATGATGCGATTATCGTTATCGAAAATGTTGAACGCCATATGAAAAAAGGTCTCAAGCCTTTAGAAGCTTCACTCAAAGCGATGCAAGAGGTCTCAGGTGCGCTTGTAGCAATCGTACTTGTGCTCTCGGCTGTCTTTATCCCAGTCGCATTTTTAGGGGGTCTGAGTGGTGAGATGTATAAACAATTCGCTGTAACGATCGTTATATCTCTGGCAATCTCAGGTCTTGTTGCCCTTACACTCACGCCTGCTCTTTGTGCTGTGATGCTCAAGCCAGATCATAAGGAACCAAAGTACTTTTTCAAATGGTTCAATAGCTTTTTTGATTGGGCAACAAAAGGGTATTCAAATGCTGTAAAACTCACAGTACGCTATAGCTTGTTAAGCCTTTTACTCTTTGGTGGGCTGATCTACATCACTTATGGGATGTTTAACAATCTTAAAACAGGGCTTGTTCCTACAGAAGATAAAGGAACGATCTTTGTCTTTAGCTACAATCCACCAGCTACGGCTTTGAGTCGTACAGATGGCTTAGCAAAAGAGATTCACGATATTGTCGCAGCAGATGAAGAAAATGTAGAAAATGTTGTACAGTTTGTGGGGATGGACTTTATGACATTCTCTGAGAGAACGCACGCAGCAGCTACTATTGTCAAGCTCACCGATTGGGATGAAAGAACGCGCGAAGAGCAACACGCTCTTAGAGTTACTCAAGATATCAACCAAAAGCTTTTTGCAACAAGTGATGGTTTCTCTTTTGGTGTTATTCCACCACCGATTCTTGGTATGGGTGTCACGGGTGGATTTGATATGTATGTACAAGACAGAAGTGGTGGCGATATCCAAACACTTCAAAAGTATGTCAACCAGATCATCCAAAAAGCAAATGAGCGCCCAGAGCTTATGGGAGTACGTACAACGCTTAACACAAACATCCCAAAATATGATGTCTCTGTGGATGTAGAAAAACTCAAGGCAAAAGGGGTACAACTCGCAGACTTGTACCAAACGCTCAGTGCAACATTAGGTTCGTACTACGTCAACGACTTTAACCTCTTTGGACGTACCTATATGGTCAATATGCAAGCAGATGCAGAGTTTAGAAAAAAACCAAGCGATCTTGATAAGATCTTTGTAAGAGGCAAAGGGGGCGAGATGCTTCCAATGAGCTCTTTTGTGACTCTCAAGCAAATTGTGAGCGCGGACCTTGTAGAGAGATTCAACCTCTTTATGGCGGCAAAAGTCTCAGGACAACCTGCCCTTGGATATAGTTCTGGAGATGCACTCAATGCTATTGAAGAGGTCTCTAAAGAAGTGCTTCCTGATGGTTATACAATTAGTTGGGTTGGAAGTGCGTACCAAGAGAAACAGATATCAAGTGCAGGTACTATGGCGTTTGTGTTTGGTATCATCTTTTTATACTTGATCCTAGCAGCACAATACGAGAGATGGTTGATGCCGATCTCAGTAGTACTTGCTGTACCGTTTGCAATCTTTGGAGCAGTTGTAGCAACACAACTTCGCGGGCTTGAAAACGACATCTATTTTCAAATAGGTCTTTTAGTACTCGCTGGTCTTGCTGCGAAAAATGCGATTTTGATCGTTGAGTTTGCGATGCAAAAACGTAAAGAGGGTGTAGAGCTTGTAGAAGCAGCCTTTGAAGCAGCGAAGATTCGTCTACGTCCAATCGTTATGACATCGCTTGCATTTACACTCGGTGTTATCCCACTTGCTCTTAGTAGCGGTGCAGGAGCTGCAAGTCGTCACTCTATTGGAACTGGCGTTATCGGGGGGATGCTTGCGGCAACATTCTTAGCGATCGTGTTTATTCCTCTGTTTTATATCTTAGTATCCAAACTCAGAGGAAAAGATGATTCTTCAAGAAGCGATTCTTAATTACCTACTTCTTTATATCATCCTAGAGATCTTTGAGGTGAGCTGGCAAAAGGCTCCCTCACTCATGGGGATGCTTCTTCGGATGTACAAATATTACAACAAAAGTATTTGGCTCTTTTTAGTGATGCACCCCACTTTTTATTTTGCCATAGGCTTTGCGATGCTCAGTGATTACAATGGCTTTGCACTTTTATTACTCTTTCTCAAGACTTTGGATGTAGCGACAAAAATCTTACTGATCCAACAGGTCTTTATCAAAAAAGAACTCTCCCAAGAGCTCGCTTTGGTTTTACTCGCTCCTATCAATAGTTTCTTGCCCTATCTCGGAGTCCTTCTCTATCCTCTTTTGATACTTTTAGCACTCTCTTAATCTTGTGCATACCCTTTTTGCAACTGTGCTTTTCTCGCTAATACTTTTACGCTCTGAGAAATATCTTCTGAGGCGATATGATAATGTTCATGGAGTTTTTCAAGAGAATCATCAACCTTTTGTGACAAAACGGTACTAAGCTCCGTTATTTGTGCTTGAAGCGCTTCTTTGTGTTCCTCTTGTGAAAAGTCCATCTCTTTAGAGAGGTGGGAGAGCTGTGCTTGAGATTTGACATAATCAGCCTTGATCGCGTCAATATCATCAATAAGGCTTTGTATCTGTTTATACACCTCTAAAAGAACAGTGTGTTGCTCCTCAATATCCTCCATCTTTTTGGATGAAAGTGACATCTGCTTCATGATCATCTCACTTTGAGACTTGATCGATGTGAGCTTATTTTCACTCTCAAAAAGGGATGTATTGATCGCTTCTGCGTGTGATTTGAGTGTAGTGATCTGATTTGCAAAAGCTTGTGTCACCCCTGCCATCTGCTCTAGAGTATGGGATGTAATACTATCGGCTACATTTTTTGAGATCTCTTTCATACCATCGAGTTTCTCTTGAAGCTGGGCAAAATCCTCACTCACATCGACACGATTATCCAAAGCTTCTGTGAGCATCTTGGCTATTTTGACATAATGTTCTTGTTCTGAAACACGCAAGATATCAATATGCTTATGCACAATGGTATCGAGCTCTGGAAGTTGATTGTTGATAAAGTCATCAAAGGCATGGTTGATATCTTGATGCCACGCTTGAACCTGATCAAACTTTTCTAAAAACTTCATCCCATTTGTATTGATCGCATCAAGAGCCTTGATATCGTGTTTGAACTTTTCACGAATATCTTCTTGGTAGCTTTTATCCTCTTGTTGATTGCGAATGATCTTTGATTCGATCTCCCCCATCATCTCTTTGAGTTCTGAGACTTCATCGATCAGTGAGCGAGTAAACTCTGTTTGTAAAAGCTTACTTTGTGATTTTTGTGTTTGATCCATAATATTCATAATAAAATAGAGCAAAAGGGAAACGAGGAGTGGAAAAAGAGACTCACGAAGCAGTAAAAGCATATTGCTAGTCTCAGGATTTAAAATAAAATGGATAATAGAGCTGATAAGCCCTATCCCGATCACCAAAGGAGCATAGTTGATCTTGTGTTGCTTTTTGAGAATCGAGATCTGGCGTAAAAATAAGAGCGCCATCAACAAAAACGCGAAGAGTAAATCAGCATCGAACATACCATATCCTCAAGAAAAA
Organism: Sulfurimonas sp.; assembly: GCA_034005845.1. Lineage (GTDB taxonomy): Bacteria > Campylobacterota > Campylobacteria > Campylobacterales > Sulfurimonadaceae > Sulfurimonas. The sequence goes on from JAVETX010000028.1 coordinate 6,301, forward strand.
TTTAACTATTCTATCATATAAATTTATAAAACTATATCTAATATCTCTTTGGGATGTGAAAGGAGTGTAGGATGCTCTGCCTCGGGAGTAAAGCCCCACGTAGCAAACATCGAATCGATCTGTGCAGCCTTAGCACTGAGGATATCTTTGGAGTTATCCCCTACCATCCACGCTTTGTGTTTTTGCTTGTCATATTGATAATGGGAGAGTATCTCTAAAAGCATCTGTGGATCAGGCTTTGCCGCGCTCACCTTATCTGCTCCGATGATAACATCAAAGAGATGTGAGACTCCAAGATGCTCTAACATCCTTTGTGCGAACTGTGTCGGGGCATTGGTCGCAACAGAGAGCTTTACGCTGTTTTGCACAAGCGTTTGCAGTGTCTCTTCGATCCCCTCATAGAGATAAGGGTTTTGAACACATTGCTCATAATAATGTTTTTCAAACATATCGCGCGCACTTGGATCATAGATCTCTGTCTCATAAAAAAGCTTTGGTAGATTACGCACCTCCATATTGATCGCATCGACGATAAACTGCATCTCTAAAGGCTTGAGCTTATATTTCTCTTGACGTACATAGTTCACCGAGATGGTGATATCTTTTTGCGAATCAATCAGAGTGCCATCCATATCAAAGATCACTACTTTCATCACTTTTCCTATTTCATCTTTGTATAGATCTCTTGGAGTGCATCGACAAAGAGATCGCTATCGTTTGGACAAGAGGTGACACGATAGGTTTCAAAACCGATCTCCTCTGCAACTTCACGGTACTCGATATCTAGCTCAAAATCTGTCTCAGAGTTATCGATCGTAAAGGCGATCGGCACGATGATCACTTTTTTGTTCTCTAAGGAGTGTAACTTCTCTTCTAGAGATGGAGTAAGCCACTTCATCGGCCCTACTTTGGACTGATAGGCAAGATGGATATTTTGAAATTTCAATTCTCTTTTGTGCATCATCTCAGAGAGAATTGCGACATGTTTTTGAACATGTTGTTGGTATACATCCCCAGCATCGACTATCTTTTGAGGCAAGCCATGTGCGGAGAAGATAATATCAAAATCACTTGCTTTATCAGTAGCTAGAGCCTCAGTGATATTTTCTAAGATCGCTTCATTATATTTCTCATTTTGAAAGAAGTGCTTGATCTCATGCAGAGTTGCCCTCCCTCCACTTTGAAAATAAGACTCTTCAAAATCCTCGATAGAAGACTTCGTAGTGGTTGTAGAATATTGTGGATAGAGAGGAATCAGATAGATATCTTCGATCTCTTTTTCATCTGAGAGTCGCTCGATCACCTCAGAAGCAAAAGGGGGTGTATAGCGCATCGCAAAATCGACAAGCACATCCTCTCCCAAACGTTCTTGAAGTTTTGCTACAAGCTTTTTGGTGTGTCCCACAATAGGTGATTTTCCCCCAAGCTCTCGGTATATCTCTTGAGAACTCTCCGTTCGGGTAAAGACGATCATTGTGCCTATGAATTTTCTCAAAAGCGAGCTTTTTACCGTGAGAATATTCTTATCAGCGAACATATTTTTTAGAAAAACTTCCACCTCACTAAGGTTATTTGGACCACCCATATTTAAAAGTATTACTGCTTCTTTTTTCAAAAATCAATCCTCTTTGACGTGTGTACTTATCTCATACATAATTTGCTGCAATGGTAGCATATCTTCATAGATTTTATAGAGTGTGTCTATGAGCTTTTGCCCCTCTGTAATAAGTGATGGATCTAAGAGCGCATAGCTTGCCATCCCCTTATAAAGACTCAGATCTACAGCTTCCATAGAACTATCAAAACCACGTGGAAAGCGCTTATAACCCTGAGGAAGTAGTTTGTACCCTTTTGCCTCAATATCTTCTAGGATGTTTTTGAGGGAGACTCTTCTTGTCTCATCTAAAATATATTCACGATACGCATCTAAAAGTGGCTTTTCAAACCAACGCACCCCAACAGCTACAAAAAGCTCATCAGGGGAGAAATGCAGATAAAAAGAGGAGCTTTGCAGACGCTTGGATCTCCCTTGCCAAAAGATGATCCCGATACGACTTTTGAGCGGTTCTTTACTAGAGCCCATACGGCGCGTATCACGAAAGATGCGAAAAAGAGATTTGTTGATCTTTGGTTCGGCATTGATCGTGGGTTCAAGTGCCATAAGGTGCTCGCCCATCTCCTCCACAAAATCACGGGAGGGCTCTAAGATAAGTGTTTCGTATTCCCCTCTATGGGCTTCAAACCACTCTTTGTTGTTATTGCTTCGGATCTTACGTAAAAAATCCAAAGCCTTTGGAGAAAAACCTGTAAAAGACATTACACAAAGCCTTACGCGAGCTTTCTATTTCTAAATGCCAAGGCGATCACCACAAAGATGATAAAGTAAGTGATCGGTACAAAATCAGGAACAGGCACTGGATCCCCTTTTGCATACGAATGCAATCCTGCTAAATAGTAATTTACCCCAAAATAGGTCATAAGTACGGATGTAAACGCTAAGAGTGAAATAGCACTAAATACATAATCGTTATAGATAGCTTTGATAAAGCGAAGGTGGACAACCACCGCATACACCAAAATGGTCACTAATGCCCAGGTCTCTTTTGGATCCCAACCCCAATAGCGTCCCCAGCTCTCATTTGCCCACACACCACCAAGGAAGTTTCCGATAGTAAGGAGCACAAGCCCGATCATCAGACTCATCTCATTAATAGCATTGAGCTCTTTGATAGAAGCACTGATCTGGATATGATTCTTTTGATTTTTCAAAATAAAAAGTAAAAGTACGATAAAACCTAAGAGCGCTCCAAGCCCTAAAAATCCATAACTCGCCGTAATCATAGAAACATGGATAGAGAGCCAGTAAGAGTTCAGAACTGGTACAAGATTTGTCACTTGTGGATCCATCCAGTTTAGGTGTGCCACAAATAAAATAAGTCCTGTCAAAATCCCAGTTGATGCCATCGTAAAGCTTGAGCGCTTTGAGAAGATAAAACCAGCAAGAACGGTTGCCCAGCCGATATAGATCATCGACTCGTAACCATCAGACCACGGCGCGTGCCCTGAGATATACCAACGAAGTGCAAGCCCTATCGTATGCGCTACAAAAAAGAGGATCAAAAGAGCCAAGCTTGTTTTTGTAAAAAAGTCTATCTTGAATTTTGGACGTAAAACCTTGATAAAACTAAAAATCAAAAGTATAAAACCAACGATAAGATAGAGTGGATAGAGTCTCTCAAAGATATTTGCTTCATTATAAAACACTTCCGCTTTGATGCGAGTTGGGCTTGGATACACCTCTGCCCCATAAAACTTTTGGTATTCTGCGATCTTTTGGAGTGCTTTATCAGCATTATTCCACTCGCCTGATGCGAGTCCATTATCTATAGCACTAAAGTACTCTACAGCGATCAATCGTAACTTCTCACCCTCTTGCGCATCAAAACTACGAAGAGCATTCATTGTTGCAAACCACTTATTTTGTATATCATTATGCTTTGGCCAGATTCTTACAAGCTCCCCTGTAAAGACCATATACACGATATTTACTTTTTCATCTATCTTAAGGATCTGATTGTCAAGCTTGCTTCTATGTTTTGGTTCTTTACGAGAAGCTTCCTCTGTGTATTTGTAGAGTTTGTAACCTCTCATATTCTCAGGATCTTCAAAAAACTGAGAAAACGAACAATATTTTGCATCCCCTGGCGCGCCGATGATCTTATTGATCTCTTCATTTTTGGTTTGAATCAGTTTGATATCACGGTAGATATCAGGTCGAATCATCATCCCAAGGATAACTTGTGATGCGTCCAGTTTTTGACCTGCCACTTTGAGTGTAGCAGACTTGTGTACTTTTGAAAGGATCTCGGTAGCAAGTGTATGCAGAGGCTTCATTCTTCCACCGCTATCTTGTACGACGAGTTCCCCAAACTTTTGTGAGTGTTTTGCATCAAAAGATACGATCGTCTGAAGAGCTGGATGGAGCTCTTGTGCTTGGAGCGTGCCAAAAGGTGAGAGTAAGCCCAAGATTCCAAGAGCAAAGAAAAGGGAGAGAAACTTCTCTTCACTCGCTTTTTTCGCTTTTTTTGCCAAGGCTGCAAAACGGTTTTGTTTTGAAAAAAGTGACCAAAACATCCCAAGCCCTAAAAGAAAGTAACCTATATAAGATGGAAGAGTTCCCGGATCGTTATTTACAGAGAGTACTGTTCCTTTTTCATCTTGGTCATAAGATGCTTGAAAAAAGCGATATCCACGGTGTTCTAAGATATTGTTCATATAGATCCTATAAGGCATATTGATATTTTGCTCTTGATCATGCAAGACAACTTCACTTGCGTACGAAGCTGGAGACATCGAGCCAGGATAGCGGTCAAGTTGAAAATCTTCAAGATAGATCGCAAATGGAAGATCAAGCTCTTTAGATCCATAAGAGAGTGTTACATCCACACCATTGATGCTTTTTGTGTATGGCTTTGCAAGGTTCCCTGCACGTCCATAGATCATCATCTCCTCTTGCTCGCCCTCTACATCTACAAGAAAGTGAAAAGCATCATAGCCAGGTTGTTGTGGCGATGCATTTGGATTTGTTACTATTTTAATTTCTGCATTTGCTACAAAGTCACGCAGCACAAAACTATTTGTCCCTGCACTAAAGAGTGTTCGTGTCGCCAGATTCTCTTTTTGGCTCGCTTGGATCACACCTTTACTTCCATCATCCATCTTAAGGTATTCTAGATCCATTGGATGACGCATATAAAGCACACCCTCTTCTACGAAGAGTGAAATTACCTCTTTGTCAAAACTCTCCCCTGAGTTAAAATCAAGGACAAGATTCTCGCTCTGGTAGAACTCACCCTCTTTGAGTGTCAGAGGAGAACCTTGCCCTCCATCTGTTACCATCATCTCAGCAATCGCTCTTCCACCCTCTTTCACTTCTACGATCTGCTCAACTGCATCAGGGATATATTCAAGAAGCTCAACATGAACACTTTTTTGATCTACATCCAAAGAAGAAGAGATCGAGTTGGTTGATCTTTTAGAGAGATAAAGGCTTTGACTCGCCACTTCTTTTTGCTCACCTGATGTGACCTCAAGGCTAAAGAATGTATCGGCACTGAGCATTGTAGAAGCACTCTGTTGTTCACGAATATGCATCGTCCCCTCAAAACCAAAATATCTCGTGATCGCCGCACCAATAATGATAATAATAAAAGCAGTATGGAAAATAAAAAGTGGGGCTTTTTTGAGTTTGTACATTTTATAGTGGATAATATTATAGATCAAGTTGATGGTTAATAAACCTAGAAGTATTTCAAACCAAAGAGCATTATAGACTTCAGCCTTGGCAGTTATCGTACCATAGTCATTTTCGATAAATGTTGCATATCCTATAGCAAAGGCAAAAATAGACATCAAAAGTGCCATCGTTTTCATAGAACCAAGAAGGGATAAAAGTTTTTTCATAAGAGACCTTTATTTAAAAAAACTTATTTTAGTCAAATAAAGATAATAGAGAAGTTACACCCATAAAAAATGGGTGCAAAAAGTGTTTAAGAGCTTACCATCGTATCAAGATGTGCAAAAAGCTCTTTAGAAGATTTTTCTGCTTCGCTAAAGAGTGTGATCACCTCTTTAGAGTTTGCAATAAGATCTTTTTTCGCTAAAGAAACAGCTTTGTTAATAGAGTCATGAACACGTTTATGTGGTCCTACAAGCTCTTTGTAGGCGCTTGTGTTTGAGAAGTTCTCACGCCCCTCATTTGCATACCATTTTCCAAGATTACATGTTGTATGATCTCCTTTGATCTCTTCAGCGCGCTCATTGATAACTGCAGAATATGCACTATTTTTAAAGATCATATGATCGAGTTTTGCCATATTTGCAAAGAGTTCATGACCGATACGTGTGTTGTCCTCTTTGATCTTATCAACATTCTCCACCATCTCAAAGAGAGTATTTTTAAACTCATCGAGTTTTTCGCTTGAAGAGAGAGCATGCTCTTCGATCTTCTCACTATTTTCTGACATATTTGTCGAGTTTTGCTTGAGTACACTGATATTTGCTTCCACTTCACTAGTAGCTTTTTGCGTACGTTCTGCGAGTTTTCTTACTTCATCAGCTACTACCGCGAAGCCACGTCCATGTTCCCCTGCACGCGCTGCTTCTATTGCTGCATTGAGTGCCAAGAGATTTGTTTGATCAGAGATATCTTTAATAAGCGAGATCACACTATAGATCTCTTCAACATTAGAGCTTAGCTGCTCTGAAGAGATACGAGAATCACTGATCATCTCTGTAATATTAGAGATAGTGCTGATGATCTCATCTGTTGAAGCGGTTACTTTTTTTATTACATCCCCAGTTGCATGGTTGAGATCATTGACCTCGTTGACACTTGCAACATTATGATCCATACTTTCGCGAAGGTTATTAGAGTTTTCAATAGAACCTACGATCATACTATCAGACAGTGCAAGGGTCATCTTATTTTTCTCTAGATTCTCCGCTACCTCTTGTGCTGATTCTTCCGCGTTTCTTGCTTGAGCTTGTGCATCTTCTGCAATACGCTCTACCTTGTCTAAGAAAGCATTAAAACTCGTACTCGCCTGCCCGAGCTCATCATTGGATGTAACAGGGAGACGTTTTGAAAGATCTGCATCTCCCTCAGCGAGTTCTCTTGCAACTTTATCTAGGTTGATGATCGGATCCGCCACAGCACGCTTGATCACTACGATCAAGAAGATCAAGATAAAAAGATCAACCAGAGCGATAATAAAGACCTGAGATAAGAGAGAATCACTTGATTGCTCAACAATACGTTCCACATCTTTGAGTGGCTTTCCAATCAAAGCATATCCAACTGTCTCTCCAGAAAAATCAACAATAGGTTCAGAGACCACAAAGTAGTTCTTTGTTTGCATAATAGCTTCTCTGTTTTCCATATCTATAGAAGCGAGCTCACCCATAAATGTTTTATCAACGATCTCTTCACGTACAGCCAAAACACACTTTCCTAATTTTGGTGCGCTTTGAAGACCTTGTGCAATAGAGAGATATTTGCTATTTAAAACAATTGCGATATCAATATTGTGACTCTTTTTTGCCATTCTCACAATAGAGTTGAGCCCCTGCATAAACTCTACAGAACCTAAATACTCCCCATTTTCAATAATAGGAGCGATCCCACGAAGACTCAAACCTGCGACACCAAGCTCAATAGCTACAAGAGGCTTTTGTGTCTCTTTGACTTTTGTGATCGTATGACGAAAAGATTTTAGATCATCACCAAATTTTTCAGGCTTCCAAGCACGTAAATAACTGTGAACATTTGCATCGTGAATATGCACTTTGATGTTATTAAACTCTGTATTGTCTTTAAAGGATTTAGACAAAGAGTTCAAACCCTCGATCGCGATCTCTCTATTATTTTCAAGAAGTGCTTTTTTTGCGTAATAGTTGTCTGCTATATTGATAGCATTCGTTAAACCTACATTTTTTTTGCCATCGATAAGATCTGAATAAACAGAACGAAGTGTTGCGTCTTCTGTTTTATAGACATCTGTTTTCATCTCTTCAATAGAGAAGAAATAGTTAAACATAATAACGACAAACCCTATAAAAATGGAGACAATAAGTGGGATGTGTATCTTATTGCTTATGGATAGATTGGACATCGGTGTACCCTTTTTTGTGATGTGATGTATTATTTTATCATAAAACAGTCAGCTAAAAGTTTAAATCTAACAATATCTCAAAACCTTTTCTCTGACCTTTTAAAAGCCTTGCAGTACCACCATGAGCTTCAGCGATCTGGCGAGAGAGCACGAGCCCAAGCCCATTTCCTTTGACCTTTGTACTCTTAAATGCTTCAAAAAGCTCTTTATTATTCTCTATCTCCACCCCACTATCATAGATATAAAAACGGTGGTATTTCTCATCTCTTTCATAAACGATCTCCACCTCACCCTCTTCATTTTCATCAAGTTCTATCGCATCGATCGCGTTGATGATAAAGTTAGAAAAGAGCATCTCTAAGAGATCCTTATCCCCATTGATGATAAATTTTTGCTGGGGAAAAATAAAACGTATCTCTTTAGAATACGCGTAATATCCAATGGCTAGATCAAGAGCTTCTTTGAGATCACTCCACAAAAACGGAGCGACATTTGCTTCTATCCCTTTACTAAACATCAAGGTCGCTTTAATGATGCGCTCGATGCGATATACCGAACGCTGTATCTCCTCAACAATTGGAATATTCTCCTCTAAGACTCTTTTTTTAAGTGTAGAGCTTAACAGAGAGATAGAGCCGATAGGATTGCGGATCTCATGGGAGAGATGTGCTGCCATCTGCCCCATCGTTGCAAGATTTTCTTTGCGTTTTTGCTCTGTGATGTCAGTCGCACTTATCATAAACTTATCTTTATACGAAGAGCTTTTAATAAGGTAAGATTTTCTTTTAAATGTCACTTCATAATCATCATTTTTACTCTCTAAGAGCTCAAGAAGCTGTGCGAGTGATTTAGCTTGAGAGTTTTGTAAAAAAACATTCCCCTCTTCATCGAGGATCCAGATAGCATTGGGCAAGAATTCCACCACCTGCTCTACTGTGTTTTGCAGGTGGGCATACGACTCTTTGAGCTCTGTAAATTCGCGCTCGACCTTATAGGTCTGCTCGATAAGAAGATTGAGCTCCTCTGGGGTGATATCAGACATTAGCGCGTGTATCCAAGCAAGATCTTATAGAGTGAATGGGCATCATCACTCCCTGCTAGCTCGCGAATCGAGTGCATCCCAAGCGTAGGGAGTCCTACATCCAAAGTCTCGATTCCTAAACGCGTTGCTGTGATAGGACCGATAGTAGAGCCACATCCCATGTCGCTTCGTGTCACAAACTGCTGGATCTCTTCACCAAGGGAAGATGCAACATTCATAAAACGCGATATCGTTTTAGAGTTCGAGGCATAGCGCTGGTTTGCATTGACCTTGATCACCACCCCTTTATTCATTTGTGGAGCGTGCTGTGCATCGTGTTTACTAGAGAAGTTGGGATGCACGGCATGCGCATTATCCGCAGAGATCAGGGTAGATCGGCGAATCATCTCTACATATTCTTCATGCTCAGGTGCAATGCGCTTGAGGGTAAACTCCAAAAAGCTTCCCCCTGCTCCCGAGGTTGATTCGCTCCCCACCTCTTCATGGTCACTCGCGATAAAGAGCATCGCAACATCGCTAGGGATAGAGCAGACACCTACCATACCCACATAACAGCTCAGTAGATTATCAAGACGCGCACTTGCAATAAAATCCTCTTTTAAACCCACATACGAGCTTTTTTGCACATCATAAAAACTCAGCTCACTCGCATAGATCTTCTCTACATCCGAAGCCTCTTTAGAGAGTTCCTCTTTTAAGAACGCCTCAAAGTCAAAATCACCCTCTGTCATAAGTACAGGTGTAATATCTGTTTGCGCATTGATACTTCGCGTGTTATTCACCTCTCTATCAAGGTGGATCGCCAAAGAGGGAATGGTCGCTATTGGTTTTTGAAAGTCTATGAGCGCATCTTTGATGATATTTTCACTACTTAAATAACTCACACGCCCAGCCAAGGAGAGATCTCTATCAAACCAAGGATTTAAGAGCACTCCACCATAAGGCTCCACACCAAACTTGATCACCCCATGTTCTTTGATCACAGGGTTTGGCTTGAGTTTGAGATTTGGCGAATCTGTATGTGCGCCTATCATCGTATAGATTTTCTCTGATTTTGGATAGGTAAATGCGATCACTGAGGAGTCATTACGCGTGACATAATACTTTTCACCCTCTTTGAGCTCCCATTTTTGCTCCTCGTAGAGTCTTGTAAAGCCCGCATTTTCAAACATCATCGCCATATTGCGCGTTGCGTGAAAAGGGGTAGGCGAAGCGTCTAAAAAGCCTAAAAGTCCTTCATTAAAATCTTGCTTGTTCATCTATGCTCCTATAATATCTATATATTCATTCCCATCAAGGGCGGTGATAAGGTTGTTATTGACCCGTATTGCCGAGTCTATCACCACATTATGCAGTTTTGAGACAATGGTCACTTTGAGCTCACGATTGCCTGGATGTTGGCGTATCAGGCTGTAGAGCTCTTCGAGTATCTTCATATCCGTGCCTAGGTGCACACTCAAATTAAGTGGATCTTGTGGGATCTCACGCACCTCTTTTTTGGTCTTTTTGGTCTCTTTTTTTGCATCTTTGAGGGTCATGATCTTGGTTACCGAGATACGAGTAAACATCTCTGTATGGGTGATCTTTGTCTTAAAAGCAACGGGCTCATTGAGATTCATCCCCTGAAGCTCTTCGAGTTTATCTGAAAAGAGCATGATCTCGATATTACCGTGAAAATCCATCAAACTCACTATTCCAAAAGAGTTCCCTTTTTTAGAGACCTTTTTGGTGATCTCTTCTACTTTTCCAATAAAGATCGCACTTGAGCCATCTTTGATACTCTCGATCTCTGAGGAGAGCGTATAGGTAAGCCCATCGATATCCTCTCTAAAATCATCAAGAGGATGCCCAGAGACATAAAATCCTAAAGTATCTTTTTCAAACTCTAATATCTCTTTGAGGCTATATTCATCGGAGTTTGTAAGTTTGAGCTCAACATTTGTGATCTCTTCATCATCTCCAAAGAGGCTTCCTACAGCATTTTTACGTGCATCGTTAGCTTTTTTGGCTGTATCGACGATGAGCTCTATCTGATCAAGGAGTGCTTTTCTTGAATAGCCAAATCTATCAAAACCACCTGTCTTAATGATAGACTCGATCACCCGTTTATTCACTTTTGATGGGTCGATTCGGTTGACAAAGTTCTCTATGGATGTAAAGTCTCCATCCTCTCTTCGTGTCTCTAAAATAGAAAGAACAGCCGATTTTCCAACCCCTTTGATAGCACCCAATCCAAAGAGGATAATATCGCTTCCATCTTTGGTAATAGCAGAAAATTCAAGCTGAGAATCACAAATATCAGGTGGTGAGAGCTCGATCCCCATACGTTTTACTTCATCGATATAACGTACTACTTTGTCAGTATTGTCCTTATCGGATGTCAGAAGTGCCGCCATAAACTCATTAGGATAGTAGGTCTTGAGCCATGCCGTTTGAAAAGTGACCATCGCATAGGCTGCAGAGTGAGATTTATTGAATCCATACCCGGCAAATTTTTCAATTAAGTCAAAGAGCTTTGAAGCTTTCTCATAATCATAGCCCTGCTTTGCTGCACCCTCAGAAAACTCAGCATTGTACTGCGCCATATCCTTTTTCTTCCCCATAGCACGACGAATAATATCTGAGTATCCAAGGGAGAAACCACCAATGGTTTGAACGATCTGCATAACCTGTTCTTGGTAGACGATGACCCCATAGGTATTGCCTAAAATTGGCTCCATCGTATCAAATGTATACTCAATCGCCTCACGCCCATGTTTACGCTCGATAAAACTATCAAGCATCCCAGACTCCATAGGTCCTGGTCGGTAAAGGGCGAGTACCGCGATAAGGTCCTCAAAGCTATCAGGTTTGAGACGCTTGTTCAAATCTTGCATCCCCGTAGACTCTATCTGAAACATCCCAACCGTGCTTCCTGTACGAATCACCTCATACACTTTTGGATCATTCTCATCTATTTTGTGCCAATCGATCTCTTTGTCATAACGACGCTTGATAAGCTTGATCGCATTATCGATTACATCCAGAGTTTTGAGTCCCAAGAAGTCAAATTTGATTAAGTCTACATCCTCTAAGTAATTGAGCGAATATTGGGTAACAAAAGTCTCCTCACCAGAGGGTTTATAGATAGGTGTTTTTTTCCAAAGTTCCTCATTGCTTATCACCACTCCTGCAGCGTGCATTCCAGAGTTTCGCTTGAGCCCTTCGAGCTTTTTGGCAAATTCCCACACACGAGCGGCATTTGCATCACTTTCTATGAGTTCTTGGAGTTTTGGCTCTTTTTGATACGCTCCAGGGATAAACTCCCCTTTTTTCTCTTTGCCATTGAGGGTGATCCCCAGCTCATCAGGGACAAGTTTTGCCATGGCATCGGCTTGACTCAAAGGCATATCAAGAACGCGGGCAACATCCCGTATCACCCCTTTTGCCAGAAGTGATCCAAAGGTGATGATCTGCGCGACCTGATTACGCCCATATTTTTCGACAACATAGTCGATGATCTCCCCACGGCGCGCCTGCATAAAGTCCATATCGATATCGGGCATACTTACACGCTCAGGATTGAGAAATCTCTCAAAGAGTAGATCATACTTCATCGGGTCAATATCGGTGATCTCTAGCGCATACGCTACTAAACTCCCAGCAGCCGAACCACGCCCAGGACCAACTGCTATTCCCATCTCTTTGGCAACTTTCACGAAATCCCAAACAATAAGCATATAGCCAGGAAATTTCATGGAGTTGATAATATCCATCTCAAACTCTAAACGCTTGCGATACTCTTCGTGCTTCTCTTGTGGGACGTGCTCAAGACGTTTTTCAAGCCCCAATTTACAACAATGGATAAAATACTCCGCATCGTTTTTATCAGCAGCGCTGAGCCACTTTTTTTTCTCCTCACTACTTGCATCGGGTGCGAGTGGTGCATCATCGCTATAGTCAATATCTAGACCCTCTTTTTTTGCATACTCACGGGTAAATTTAAAGTTTGGCGGTATCGGATCACCAAGCTTGAGTTCGAGCTGGCATTTCTCTACGATCTCTTGAGTATGCTCGATCGCTTCTGGGATATCAGCAAAAAGGCGCTCCATCTGCTGGGGGCTTTTGAGATAAAACTCATGCACCGAGTGGCGCATACGGTTTGGATCATCGTAGAGTTTATTCATCCCTATACACATAAAGGCTTCGTGGTATTGGGCATCCCCTGGATAGGTGTAGTGAGTGTCATTGGTTGCGACTACTTTGATATCAAGCTCGCGAGCCAGACGCAATATCTGTGCATCGATATGGAGCTGATCCCCTATTCCATGGCGCATGATCTCTAGATAAAAATCATCTCCAAAGATCTCTTTGTACTCGAGTGCTGCTGCTTTTGCTCCCTCATAACCAAGGGCTCCATTTTTGAGATTACGCTCATTGGCGGTATTGAGGTGCCAATTTACCTCCCCTTGTAAACACGCAGAGGTACAGATAAGCCCCTCAGAGTGTTCGCGAAGCTCATTTTTGTTGATGCGTGGAAAATAGTAAAACCCATCGATAAAAGCTTTGGAGGAGAGGTACATAAGGTTTTTGTACCCTGCATCATTTTTGGCATACAAACAGATATGAAAACGCTGTTTTGTGCTCTTATCATCCAAGGTCTCACCGTTGTGGATGTAGCCCTCCATCCCGATAATAGGTTTGATCCCCGCTTCTCTCATCTGCTGATAAAAATCAATCGCCCCAAACATATTTCCATGATCGGTCATCGCCACAGATGTCATACCAAGCTCTTTAACGCGACTCACAAGGTTTGATATCTTATTTGCACCGTCAAGAAGGGAATATTCTGTATGGAGATGAAGATGGGTAAAGGGTTTTGCACTCATGATTAGAACCTTCGGATGTAGAAATTTTAAAGATTCAAATTATAATGAAATCGACTTAAAAGAAGAGAAAGAGCACACAAAATGTATGCTCTTAAGAAGTGTTTTATTTTACTTTTTCGAGGTACTCACACTCTACAGTGTTTACTTTGATAGTATCACCCTCTAAAACGTGGTAAGGAACTTGTACTACAGCTCCTGTTTCAAGCGTTGCTGGTTTTTTACTTCCACTTGAAGTGTCACCTTTGAAGTTTGGTGGAGTCTCAGTGATCACAAGTTCCATCGTCTCAGGTGCCGTTACTGTGATAGGCTCCCCTTTGTAAAATACGATATCTACATTGATCCCGTCTTTGAACCATTTCGAAGCATCATCACATTGATCGTACGTCAAACCTAACTGCTCGTATGTATCGTTATCCATAAACTGATACATCTCACCATCATCATAGAGGTATTGCATCGTTGTGTATGTGATCTCAGGAACCTCGAACTTATCTCCGGCATGAACAGTTTTTTCAACCACTTTTCCGTTTAAAAAACTCTTCACTTTCATACGAACAAACGCCGCACCTTTTCCTGGTTTTACGTGTTGAAACTCTACTACTTTATAAGGAACTTCGCCAATAATTAAACGAACATTTTTTTTGATATCACCCATACCAATAGTTGCCATAAACAAACCTTTTTGCAAAAATTTTTGAAATCTTAGCTGAACATCGCTTAAGAGAAAATCTCTTAGCTTTAAGCAAAACCATCTATAATTTACAAAAAAGAGGGTTGAGAATGAAAGTACTACTTACAGGTGCAAATGGTTATATCGGGAGACGACTCAAAAGAGCACTTTTAGATTTGCAAGGTGTGGATGTACGCATCTTAGTGCGTAACAAAAAGACTCTTTCTCAAAAAGCTCTAGAGCGTTGTGAAGTGGTTGAGGGGGATACTTTTGATAAAGAGGCTTTAGAAAAAGCTCTCGAGGGCGTTGATATCGCGTACTATTTGATCCACTCACTCAACAAAGAAAACTATAAAGAGCTTGATAAACTCTCAGCACAAAACTTTATCGATATAGCAAGTAAATGCAAGGTCAAAAGAGTGATCTATCTCGGGGGTCTTGGGGTCAAGAACGAAGATACAAGCGAACATCTTCTCAGTAGACTTGAAACGGGTGAGGTTTTAAGCTCCTCTCATAGTGTGCAAACTCTTTGGATACGTGCTGGGGTGATCATAGGTTCGGGAAGCGCGAGCTTTGAGATTATCCGCAATCTTGTAGAGAAGATCCCTTTTTTAATAACACCCAAATGGGTCGATACACTCGCTCAACCGATTGCCGTGGATGATGTGATCAACTATCTTATCGCATCACTCTATCTCGAACACGATAAAAATCTCGTAGTAGATATAGGAGCCCAAAAGATGCCTTATAAAGAGATGATGCTTCAAACTGCAACGGCATTAGGACTTAAGAGATATCTGATTCCTGTCCCTTTTATGAGTATCAATATCTCCTCACATTGGCTCAATCTCTTTACGCCTGTGCCTATTAGCGTGGCACGAGCACTCATCGATGGGCTCAAATCTGAGGTGGTGATGCAAAATGACAATGCACAAAAATACTACCCGCACATCACCCCTCTAAGCTACATCCAAGCCGTTGAAAAAGCGGTTCATGAGATAGAACAAAATCAAGTGATCAGCCGATGGAGCGATACGGATGGAACGATCTGGGATAAAACACATAGCGATCAGATCAACGATGCTATTTTTGTGGATCGTCAAGAGAGAGATATTAGCGCGTACGATAAAGAAAAAATCTTTAAAACTATCCTCTCTATCGGCGGAGAAAATGGCTGGTTTGGCTATGACTTTTTGTGGGTTATGCGTGGGTTTATCGACAAAATATTTGGTGGAGTTGGATTACGCAGAGGCAGAAGAGATCAGCATGAACTCAGAGTGGGAGAGAGCTTGGATTTTTGGAGAGTAGAGGATGTGGTAGAGAATGAAAGACTCCTCCTTTTTGCACAGATGCAGGTTCCTGGTCTGGCGTGGCTTGAGTTTAAGATCAAGGGTGACACGCTGATCCAGTCTGCGTATTTCTACCCTAAAGGCTTATGGGGCAGACTCTATTGGTACACACTCAAACCCCTGCACTATTTTATTTTTAAAAATATGATCACAACTATTTTAAAAAGGAGTGTGAGCTAAGAAAGCTCATCTTCTTAGATGGTATAATTACGCAAAAATTAGCGATTTTAGGAATGGATCTATGCAATTTACCCTCGAAGCAAAAAGTGGCAAAGCCCGTGCTTGTACGATCAAAACAGCTCACTCTACGATCAAAACTCCTGTATTTATGCCTGTTGGCACAGTTGGGAGTGTGAAGTCTTTGGATGTAGATGATGTGCTTCATATGCTCGGTGCTGAGATCATCTTGGCAAATACTTACCATATGTATCTGCGCCCTGGAGATGAAACGGTCGCAAAGATGGGCAAGCTTCACGGGTTTACAAAATACCCTAAGAGTTTTCTTACAGACAGTGGTGGCTTTCAAGCATTTTCACTCTCTGATATGTCCAAACCAAAAGAGAACGGAATCGAGTTTCGCAGCCATATTGATGGAAGCAAACACTTCTTTACTCCAAAAAAAGTGATCGATATTCAGCACAACCTTGGAAGTGACATTATGATGATCCTCGATGATCTTGTCGCACTTCCAGCCACACAAGAGCGTATCAAACTCTCTATCGAGCGCACCACAGCGTGGGCAAAAGAGTCTATCGAGTATTTTCGCGCCAAACAAGCCCAGGGCGTGGGGGTAGATCAAAATATCTTTGCCATTATTCAAGGGGGAACCGATAAAGCGTTTCGTACCCAAAGCGCGCGTGAGCTTTGCGCGCTTGATTATGATGGCTTTGCTATTGGGGGTCTTAGTGTTGGAGAAGCCAACCAAGATATGTACGATACAGTAGAGCACACCGTGCAGTATATGCCAGAGGATAAACCGCGCTATTTAATGGGTGTAGGAACACCTGAAGACCTCATAGAAAATATCGAGCGTGGAGTCGATATGTTTGACTGCGTAATGCCAACGAGAAATGCACGTAATGGTACTCTTTTTACAAGCTTTGGTAAGCTCAATATCAAGGGAGCGAGCTTCAAAGAGGATCCAAACCCAATAGATAGTGAATGTGAGTGTATCACCTGCAAGACCTACTCACGCGCATACATCAACCACCTCTTTCGCGCGCGTGAGATCAGCTATTTTCGCCTTGCAACGATCCACAATCTTCACTACTATCTCAACCTTATGCGCGAGGCGAGAGAAGCTATCTTAGAAGATCGCTTTGCTGCGTTCAAAGCTGAGTTTTACGCAAAAAGATCCAACTAAGAGATATACACAGCAAGCCAAAGGGCATCTTGGGATGTCTCTTTGACGCGATGCTTTGTACCCCTTGGGATGTAGAGATACTCCCCTGCTCCTAAAGCTTTGAGCTCTGATTCATACTCAATCAAAGCACTTCCTTCTAAAAGTACGACCCATTCATCCTCTTCTTGAAGATACCACTCCCCATCGCGTAGATCCCAAGAGACTATTTTTTTGATAGTGATATTCTTTTTCTCTAAAAGTGTTTCGAAGTGCTCTTGAGTGGCTCTTCTTGTATCAAAATCTTTTTCAAATAGATTTTTCACTCTATCCTCCCTTTTTTTATGATAAAATAATTTTATTCTAAATGCTACACAAAGGTAGAGAATTTCTATGAACTCAAACTATTTACAAAGTAATCTTAGCCAAACAGAGTGTACAAAACTCGTTGTTGATGATCTGCATGAGCTCACAGAGCTTTTTTTATATCATATGAGACGCTACAATGTTCCTGTAACACTCCTACTCATCGTAAGCGATGAAGATATCTCCCAAAAGCTTAACCAACACAAAAGACTCACAGATATAGCAAAATATATAAAACTCCCATGTGGCTATTTTAACTTTATCTTTTTGCCATTTACAGATACTGAAGACACACATAGCTACGTTAAGCTACTCACGCACGATTTTTTACTCAACACCAAACATTTTATCTATTTTGATGAGTTGAAAAATGAGAACCACAACACCTTTAATTTTATCAACAACTATCTTTTTCAGATCGCAGAACAAGTAGAGTGCGAAGGGCATGAAAACTGCGAACTCCCTAGAGCTTAAAACCTTAGAGCTCTGCTGCGAGCTTTAAGATATCTGCTTTTGATAGCTTCTCTTTTTTGATCAAAAAAATACCCCGTGTAAGTAGTGAATTTTTCAAACCCTCCCCTGCTTTATTGGTGATAAAATAGTTTACATCCTCCTCTGCTAAAAGCGAGGGCAATGCACTCCCTGGACGTAGCGTAGAGTTATGCACAGGGTTTTCAATCACTTTGATATCCAAAATAACATTATCTTGAAGCTTGATAAAGATCACAAAAGAGGCTTCTAGATCAAGTGTGCCATACTTTTCTTTATCATCACATACAAAAGCGAGCACAAACTCTTTTTTCTCATCCGATATCTCCAAAGCTTTTCCATTGATCAGAGCAGTTGCCACTTTCATACGTGCATTTTTAATGATTCGAGAAAATGTAGGACGTGACACACCCATAGATTTTGCGGCATCCTCTTGGTACATCCCTTGATAATCCATCAAAAAGATCGCTTCGATCTCCTCATGTAAAAGCGTTAAAGACTCCTTACTTCCCTCTTTTGGCACAAAGTGTTTAAAGCGGGGTTTGAAAAAGAGCTCTCTTTTATTTTTGTTTCGTGACATAGATAAAAACCTTTCTCATTTATAGATCTTGGGAATTTTGTGGTCTAGCAAAAAGATAGCCTTGATAGTTGGTACATCCCATCTGTTTGAGTATCTCATACTGTTCATGGGTCTCCACACCCTCAGCAATGACCTCTAGATCAAAAGCTTCACCCATGGCGATGATAGTTTGTACAATCGTGCGATCTGCACTATTGATGCTAATATTTTTGACAAAAGATTGGTCTATTTTGAGCTCATCGAGATCTAGATTTTTGAGATACGACAAACTCGAATACCCCGTACCAAAATCATCAATAGAGATACTAAAACCAACCTCTTTGAGTTCTTTGATCTTTTGTGTCACGGTCGCCACATCGCTGATCAAGATACTCTCTGTGAGTTCGAGTCGTATCTTTGATGGATCGACCCTAGCTTCTAAAACAAGCTCTTTGACCCTTTGAACAAAGCTCTCATGGGTAAACTGAATCGAACTGATATTGATAGAGATGCGCCAAGTATCTTTTTGCGCTTGAGTACTCCAGATCTTGAGCTGTGCGATCGCCTCTTTGAGTATCCACTCACCCAAAGATACAATAAGCCCCGCTTCTTCTACAAGTGGGATAAAGATCATCGGCGAGACGATCCCTCTGCTTGGATGTCTCCAACGTATCAGTGCTTCGACCCCCACGATCTTTTCAATCGTATCGACCTGTTTTTGATAGACTAAGAAAAACTCATCTTTAAGAAGTGCATCTTGAAGATCTTGCATCATACTTGAGCGCGTGATCGCAAGCTCTTGAGATTCATGATCATAAAAACGAATACTATTCTTTCCACCCATTTTAGCCATACGCATCGCACTCTCTGCAGCGTTTAAAAGCTCATACGCATTCATAGAATCATCTCTAAAGAGCATCACCCCAATACTCATCGTGATATAGACACTCTGTGACTCTAAGACAAAGGGCTCTTTGACTGTATCTAAAAGCACTTGGGCTCTTTTTTGCGCGTAGCTAATGGCATGCTCCATCTTTTGTGAGTGGCGCTCACAAAGGATGACAAACTCATCCCCACCTTTATGAAAGAGATACTCCCCATCTTCGAGTATCTCTTGAAATTTTTGACTGATACTTTGCAAAATAGAATCACCCATAGTGATCCCAAAGAGATCATTGATCGTTTTGAAGTTATCGACATTGACATAAAGCAGAGAGTTAAAGGATGCCTGTCTTTTTTGTAAAAGTTTAGAAAGCTGTGCTAAGAGCATCTTTTTATTTGGTAGATTTGTCAGTGGATCATAGTACGAGAGCCTTTGTATCGTCTCTTTTTGTAAAAAAGAGTTGATCGCAAAACCGATATCACCTGCGAGCTCTTGGAGCATCTTTTGCTCAGACTCATCCACTCCTGTATCTTTACTTGAACAAATCGTCAGCTCTCCAAGTACTTGGGATGTAGAGAAATCTTTTTTCAGTGGCAAGCAATAGATCTCTTTGATATCATAACGCTCTATTCTCTCAAGGCACTCTTGTGGAATATCTTCTGAGAGCGGCGTGATCACTTTTTTAACCCCACTCTCAAGTACTTCTTTCTCAAGTGGATAGATCGCATACTCCTCTTCAAGCCCCAAAGAAACCTTTACTTCAAAACTATCTCCTTGACGTAAAATAACCTTCACAGCATCAAAGGTTTCATTCTCTTGTAAAACTTTTGCAGCATTGAGGAGAAGTTCATCGAGTGATTGTGCGGTGATAAGCACTTGATTACAATCTGCAACAGTTCGCAGAATAGAGAAAAGATGCTTTTGTTGTTGGTTGGCTTCCACAAGCTTTTGGGTTGCGAGTTGCAATGAGGCTGTCTTTTTATTCACCTCGATCTCAAGATCACGCTTTTTTTGTGACTCTTTGAGGGTAAAAAGCTTTACGATGTAGTAAACACCGATCAAAAGAACAAACATGATAGACCAGTTAAGTGCCACATTTTTATAATAAGGTGCCATCGTCGATGCATAGATCTTTTCAAGAGGTATCTTCACACTTGTCACACCCCTGACATCGCCCTCTTTATATCCAAAAGCCGTATCATATTTTTCTAAAACAAAAGGGAGCACCTCCTCTTTTTGTCCATGACACGCGACACAATACGCTTGAACTTTGATCGGTGCGCTATAAAAGAAGAGTTCTCTTCCATCTTGCTCGATCACCTCAAGTTTTGCTTTTTGTGTAGGATATTGTACAAAATAGCGAATACTTTGCTCTTCAAAACGATCTGCTTTGTTATCAGGGTTACGGGCATCATCAGAGACATTACGTATCGTTGTGCCATCACTCATCTTTTGCGCGAAATGGTTGCTGATACGTGTAGAAGCGTGTGCTGGTAAAAAGCCAACGGTCGTATCATTGAGCTCAAAACCACTTTGTAAAAATTGATGATGGTACACATAACGCATCGATAAAAAATAGTTCTCAAGCAAACTCGCACGCGCAAAGGCTTTCTCTTGTACAGAATCATATGTTTGTTTATAAAGATAGAGCGTAGCTATGAGATTGACGATCACAATAGATAAAGCAACGATCCAAAAAAGTTTTTTTGTTAAGTTCAATTGAAACACTAGGATCCTTTTGGGCTTTTTAGAAATAAAGCCATACAAGCATCATTATAACACAGCAGAGTTGATTTATAAATAGGTAAAAATAGTTTCTTTTTTTTAGAATTTTTTTAGAAAATAAATAATTATAATAAAAATTATCAAATTCACTTATTTTTATTGACATTTGAACATATGTTCGTTATGATCGTTGTAATTATTTTAAAATAAAGGAGAAAAAATGAAAATAGTTGTACCTGTAGATAGTGACAAAAAGACAATTGTCAAACGTACTGGACAAGCACCATTTTTTGCTGTATTTAACGATACTAAACTAGAAGAGATAATCCAAAACGAGCACGCTGCTGGTGGACATGAGCATGATCATGATGACGCACATCACCATGAGGGCGAAGGAAATCACCATAGACGTGATATACAAAAGTTTCAAAATTGTGATATCATTCTCGCGAGGGCTGTAGGTCCACAGATGCAAAGTGCGCTAGAGAGTGTCTCTATCAAGATACAAAAGATCTCCAAATATGACGGCGATCAAGCACAAGAGTTGGTTGCAAAATTTTTAGCTGGTGGGTTAAAAAGTCAACAGGAAAAAGCCTAATTGTTTCAAAGGACAAAAGATGAGTATCAAGGCTATTTACTTTTTTTATAGAGATGGTTTTAAGAATATGACAGTGGGCAAAACACTGTGGAAGATCATCTTTATAAAACTAGCGGTTATCTTGCTCTTTTTAAAGTATGTGATTCACGATACAAACTTTAAAACAGAGTATCAAACAGAGGATGCAAAAGTAAATTTTGTGTATGAAAATTTAAAATTAAAGTAAAGGAAGAACGATGATGGAAGAGGCCTTAGTTGACTGGAGTCGTGCGCAGTTTGCGCTCACGGCTATGTATCACTGGATCTTTGTCCCACTTACGCTGGGGCTTGGATTTATCGTAGCGATTATGGAGACACTCTATGTAAAAACTGGGAGTGCTTTTTGGAAGAAAACGACAAAATTTTGGATGACACTCTTTGCAATTAACTTTGCAATTGGGGTAGCAACTGGAATTATTATGGAGTTTGAATTTGGAACAAACTGGGCAAATTATAGCTGGTTTGTTGGAGATATCTTTGGGGCACCACTCGCTGTTGAGGGGATTTTAGCCTTTTTTATGGAATCGACCTTTTTTGCGGTGATGTTCTTTGGTTGGGATAAAGTGGGCAAAGGGTTTCACCTGCTCTCTACATGGCTCGTTGCGATCGGTTCAAACCTCTCAGCACTTTGGATACTTGTGGCAAACGGATGGATGCAATACCCTGTTGGGATGTACTTTAATCCAGACACGGTGAGAAATGAGATGATGAACTTTTGGGATGTACTCTTCTCACCTGTTGCTATTAGCAAATTTTTACACACGATTGGAAGTGGTTATGTACTTGCTTCGCTTTTTGTGGTGGGGATCAGTGCATGGTACTTACTCAAAAAACGTGATGTTATCTTTGCCAAAAACTCTATGCTTGTGGGTGCGACCTTTGGGCTTATCACTTCACTCTTTTTAATTTTAAGTGGAGATGAATCAGCACACCAAATGGCACACAAACAACCTGTAAAACTCGCAGCGATGGAGGGTTTATATCAAGGGCATGAGGGTGCAGGACTGGTTGCACTTGGAATTTTAAATCCTAACAAAAAAGTGGGCGACGATCAAGAGGAGTTTTATTTTGATATAGAGATCCCTTACATCCTCTCTATTCTTGGATATCATGAGCTCAATGCTTTCGTACCAGGGCTTAATGATCTTGTCTATGGAAATGAAAAATACGGGATCATGGGTGCAGCCGAAAAGATAGAAAAAGGAAAAATCGCACTCGCATCACTTGAAGCGTATAAAGAAGCCAATAAAGCAAAAGATGAGCAAAAAGCACTTGAAGCAAAAATGACACTTGAGGAGTATATGCCTTATTTTGGATATGGTTATCTTGAAAAACCTGAAGATATCGTGCCACCAATTGGGATCACTTTTTACGCATTTCATATCATGGTGTGGCTTGGTGGATGGTTTACGATGCTTTTTGCACTTGTGCTGTTTTTCTTAACAAAAAGAGATATCCAAAACTATCCACTTCTGCTCAAAGCGGCTCTGTGGTCTATTCCACTTGGCTACATTGCAGGTGAAGCGGGCTGGGTGGTCGCAGAGGTTGGGCGCCAGCCATGGGCGATTCAAGATCTTATGCCTGTTGGTGTGGCAGCGACACATATCTCAAGCACCAATGTAATGATTAGTTTCTTTATATTTGCGCTACTCTTTACAACCCTGCTCATTGCAGAGATCAAAATTATGACCAAACAGATAAAAATTGGTCCGGATGGAGGACACTAAGATGGTAGGATTTGGAGATTTAGATCTGCTAACGTTGCAGCAATATTGGTGGGCTGTGGTCTCACTCATTGGTGGGCTTTTTGTTTTTATTATGTTTGTTCAAGGTGGGCAGACACTTATCAATAAGCTTGCAACAACTGAGACAGAAAAGACCATGCTCATTAATGCCATAGGGCGTAAATGGGAGCTTGGCTTTACCACGCTTGTTTTATTTGGTGGGGCACTTTTTGCTGCCTTTCCACTCTTTTATGCAACAAGTTTTGGTGGGGCGTATTGGGTGTGGCTTGCGATACTCTTTTGTTTTATCATCCAAGCGGTGAGCTATGAGTACAGAACAAAGCCAGATAACTTCTTGGGGCAAAAAACCTATGAAGCGTTTTTATATATCAACGGAACTTTAGGTGTGTTTTTGCTTGGAGCTGCGATCTCTACATTTTTTAGTGGGAGTGAGTTTAGAATTGATTCGAATAACTTCTCTCACTGGCAAAACCCACTTCGTGGACTTGAGGCGCTTCTCAACCCATTTAACTATCTCTTAGGTTTAGCGCTTGTGTTTTTGACCAAGATCAGTGGAGCACTCTACTTTATTAGCTCAATAGACCACCAAGGGATCCGTGATCGCGCTGTTGAGTCGATCAAAGTGAATATGATCTTCTTTTTGATCTTTTTTCTTACATTTTTAGGCTGGATCTTTACAAAAGAGGGCTTTGCGGTGGATGCTGAGGGTGTAGTATTTATGCAACAATATAAATATCTCTTTAACTTCTTAGATATGCCAATACTTCTTGGGATGTTCTTAGTGGGCGTGGTGATGGTAATCATCGCTGTATTTGTTGCGATTACTTTTAAGAAAACTTGTTGTATCAAAACAGGCGGTGTGGGGATTGTGCTTACAGTAACTGCACTTTTAACAAGTGTTGGGTTCAATGGCACAGCCTATTATCCATCGACCTATGATCTTCAAAGTTCTCTGACTATTATGAACTCTTCTGGGAGTCATTATACGCTTATGGCAATGGGATATGCTTCTTTGATGGTACCTTTTGTCCTTGCATATATCGCTTATGCGTGGTATTCTATGGATAAAGTAAAGATCACAAAAGAAGAGATCGAAGCGCCTGATGCGCACAACTATTAGGGGTTGACACAATGGACACAACACAAAAATGTGAAAAAGTACCTGTAGGGAGATTACAATTTTTCCCTGTAATGATGTTTGCGATTGTGATGGGGCTCTCAGGGCTCACCATCGCTTTGCAAAAAATAGAGCATATCATCGGGGGTTTAGGCGCTCTTGCCTACCTCTTTGCGATGATCGATAGTCTTGTATTTTTAGCGGTATTGTTTTTTTATACCCTCAAGATGTTCAAATATTTTGATGAAGTAAAAAAAGAGTTCAACCACCCTGTGCGCATCAACTTTTTTGCAGCCTCAGCGATCTCTTTTTTACTTATAAGTATCGTCTATCAAGAGATCAATACAACGATCGCTTTGTATAGTTTTATTATCGGTGCGGTGATGCAAACTTTCTTTACTTTTTATACGATCAGTTTTTGGATCAATAAAAATATGCAGATCGAGCATTCTAATCCTGCGTGGTTTATCCCTATAGTAGGAAATATTTTGGTTCCAGTAGCGGGTGCTGATTTTGCTGATGTCAATCTTTTGATGTACTTTTTTAGTGTAGGGGTTTTCTTTTGGATCATCCTTACATCCGTACTTATCAATCGCATCATCTTTCACCACCAACTCGCGGTAAAGTTTGTACCAACACTCTTTATCTTTATCGCACCTCCAGCGGTCGCTCTTATTGCGTATGTGAGAATGTTCGATACTTTTGATATCTTTGCAAGTATGCTTTATAACTTGAGTATTTTCTTTAGTTTCTTACTCTTGTTTATGATCAAAAACTTTGTCAAATTGAAGTTTTTTATCTCTTGGTGGGCGTTTACCTTTCCACTCGCAGCGATGAGTATTGCATCGATTGTGGCATATTTAAAAACGTCTGTTGAGCTTTATAAGTATTTTGCAGTCTTTTTTCTCATCATTACTGTCGTGGTTGTGTTTTTAGTAGCACTCAGAACCATCCAACATATGCTCAAAAAAGAGATATGTGTAGAAGAATAAGGAGAATATAATGGAATATATCTATGAAATAGCATGGTTTACACTTTGGCCAGTAGTGATCTATCTTGGATACAAAATCACTCTAAAAAACGTATTTAAATACGAATTTAAATAGCTTCATTTTTTGAAGCTATTTTTAAAAGCTATTAACTCAAAACAGCTACAATCCTCTTCATGAAACAGATAAAAACTCTTCTTTTTATTTTACTTTTTTCTACCGCTTCGATAGCTTCTGGCTATTTTGCATCTGAACCCCTAAGTGGTTTGAAGCTTATGCAAAATAATATAGAGGTCATTGATGCCAATGAACTCAGTGATATCAAAGAGGAACCCTCTCACATCCGAATCTCTCATCATTATCAAGAATTTATGATCTTTAATGACAATTATCACAATCCTCTGCATATTTCAGAACCAAACCCTTTTATACCCACAAAACCCCCTAGAAAATTTTCCTAAATTCACCCATAAAATAGACTATAATACAAACACAAAATAAGGAAAATACAATGATAATAAAAAGTACACTACTCGATGGCAATGAGATGTTTAAAAACAGTTATTTCAAAAAGCATGAAAAAGAGCTTCTTGATCTCGTAGAGTTTGGACAAAGTCCTAAGGCTTTATTCATCGGATGTGCGGATTCACGCGTGATTCCAAATCTTATCACGCAAACTGCTCCAGGTGAGCTTTTTGTACTTCGTAATGTTGGAAACTTCGTAGCACCTTACAAGCCTGATGAAGATTATCATGCAACTGCTTCAGGGATCGAATACGCTGTATCAGCATTAGAGGTCTCTGAGATCATCATTTGTGGACACACCCATTGTGGTGCGATCGCTTCGCTTTATACCAATATCGATGAAAAACCTTTTATCCACACAAAAAAATGGCTCTCACTCGGAAAAGATGCGCAAACACTCGCTCTTCGTACGCTTGGTGAAGACGCAGAAAAAGAGGAGCTTTTACGCCTTACTGAAAAACTCTCTGTGGTCTCTCAAATTGAGCATCTTCTCACCTACCCTTTTGTCAAAGAGAGAGTCGATGCAGGAGAGCTTCACATCCACGGTTGGATGTATGATATAGCAAATGGAGATATTGAGTACTACGATCCAGATACGTGTGAATATAAATCACTAAGCACAATAGCTTAAGGCAGATCGGAAGAGCACA